>JAEOTH010000200.1 GCA_016839915.1 Promethearchaeota archaeon | reverse complement strand
TGAGACGATAGAATATATTGGTAGAGATAAATTTCCTGAGATCATTGAAAATCTAATAAATATTATCGTTGAATATATGGTAATTTCTGATTCTGACAAGAAATAAAATCCATTTGATTTTCGAAATTTATTAGAATTTCCATAATTATCAATAATATTCTAAACACTGAAAGAGTCCATCATTAATTGTGATTAAAAATTTATATTTCAAATTTAATTTCTTTATAGAAATCTAATATTATTTTCTGCCGTTTCTCAGCAATCTCTTTTGAAATATCGAGAAATAGTTTATCTTTTAATTTGATAATCTTTTCTTCCAAATGTTTTATAACATTATTAAGATTTCCTTTATTTTTAACAGTGAATCCTATAGTGCGGTATAATCCTATTGCACCAAGTGCATCTAATTTATCAGCATCAGACAATATTTTAGCTTCAAGAGTTTGAGGATTTGAATTATTTGAAAATGAGTGTGATCTAATACAATGAATTATATTATCAAAATCTTCTTGAGAGCTTTTAAAATCCCCAGACTCTAAGAATTTAGAAGCCATCTGAGTTGATAATTCAGCATGATTTTTGCTAGAAATTGCCTCATTCCTTTTTTTTCTACCGATATCATGAAGTAATGCTGCAATTTCAAGTATCAATAAATTAGCATCTAATCTTTTTCCTATATGGAGACATAATTTTAAAACTCGTTCAACATGTAAAAAGCCATGAATATCATCTTTCTCAGAATTTTCAATAGCAAATTTCCTTACTTTTAGAATTAAATTATGATCTAACATAAAAATAGTCGCTCTATTCACTTTATTAAATTAATGATAAAATCGTAAATAATTGGTCCAACATATATTGCAAATAAAATTAACGTAATCGGAACAACAATTCCAATTAGAATCCATATTAATTTAGAGAATCTACTCGGAGGTTTCCAATTTTTATATTTTTTCTTATCTTTTGAGACTCTTTTAATTTCTTGGGAAAGAGCATTATGATACTGTTGTTTACCCTTATCTGTGAGATATAGTTTATCATCTTGTACAAAAACCAAACCTTTTTTTTTCATGAGGTTTAAAATCTTATAAATATTAAAGTTTTCAATATTAGAAAGTCCAAATATCGCCCAAACACCAAAGATTTCGTAACCTTTTTCGAGAGCTTCCATAAAATTTTCATTCAGTTGTTGTTCAGATAATTTTTCTTCTTGAATAACCAATAATATCCAATGAGCTATTTTAAATTCAAAAGCTTTATCTAAATTTAATTTAAAGCTGTCAATACCAATATCATCACCAAACTTAATTAATGCGAATAAAGTCTCTACACCATCAAATATAATTAAACCCGCAATTACTATACCGAAAATTGAATCTATCCAATAAACTCCAAATAATGCAAAAATTAATCCGACTATTACTGCTATCGATAATCTAATATTGTTTATATTATCCTTAGCATCAGAGAGTATTGCAAAATTGGCCTGTAATTTTCCAACGAAATTTTTTAGAACTAATAGCATTAAGTTTAGTAAAATCGAGATAAACATTAATATAAACGAGAAATAGGATGGTGTTATCGTATGAGTTTGAAAAAATGAAAAAACAGAAGATATTATCAAATTTATCCCTGTTATCAACATTAAAATAATGATTGCGATTGCCCCTAGCCTATCTCTCCCCAATTTAATACTTAATGTAATTATAAATATCTTTATTATATCTGTAAAATTCTCAATACCCTCGTTAAATAACGCATCACTGCCTGCGTTCAATCCAACGATTATTTTAAACGTGCTCATAAAAATTAGGCAAACTAAAGAGAAAAGTAAAACAACTTTTTCACTGAAAAAAAAAGCAATTGCTTTATTTGTAACTAAAGTAACATTTTTAGATTTCAATAATGCTTCAGTTCCCTTTTCAGTTAGAGAATAAGTATTCATTTCTCTTTGAATTAATTCTTTATGAATCCCTTTTAATAAGAAATCATTTAATTGATTTTTATTTAACCTGATATAGGCAAATTCATTGACATAAAAATATTTAAAATAGTTATAAATCTTTTCTTTAGTATTTACCCCCTTTTCAATCACATACATCAAAGCATATAGGGGAGATCCATTTGGATCATCTTCTAATATCTGAGTAACTTCATAAGAAAGCTTAGTAATGCCTTTGTGAGTTTTTCGTAATTCTTTTAATTTTACATTTTCCATCTCTAATATCTTGAATTAACTTTTTATTGTTTGGTTATTTTTAATTTAAAGGAATTTTCTCTATAATAAAGATCGGTTCTACCATTTCTTTTAAAATCTCATAAGATTCTGCCCAAAGAAAAAACAATTTATTTTGTATTGGGATTATTACCGCTTTCCAGATATCGAGCGAATCTTCGGAAAATCTTGCTTTTTCATGATTATCAATTTGCTCCTGAGAATCTTTTAAATTTGGAGCTAAATGTTCTCCAATATCTCCTTTTTTCCAATATGATCTTATACCATCTATGACTTCATCAAAAAACTTTGAATTTTTTAAATCCTCAAGTTTAACCGTTAAGTTAAAACCAGGATATGTTTTTTTGAAGAATTCTAACTTCCTATCTTCAAGTTTATACTCTTTAATATCGCTAAAATAAGATACAATCTCGTGGGTTTTATTTTTCAATCCTTTTATAAAAAATTGCAATGAATTTGTATCGTTTTCTATGTTTTCATCAAATAAAAACAAGTGAAAGCTATTTTCTTTAAGATATTTAGCATTTGGTGATTTCAACATACAGTCATAAACTGTATATTCGAATAAAGGAACTTCCTTCTTAATTAAATATGAAGTAATTCTCCAACCCTTTTCTACTAACGGTCTAAGATAAGGCTGAATAAGTTCATCGAGTTCCTCAATATAATACTCCATACCTTCTTGATAAATAATTCTAAAATAATCTGAATATTTCTCCTTTAAACTTTTAAGGATAAGAAGCTCTTCTTCTTTTTCTAAGATAATTCTATCATAGTATTCTTCTGGTTTATTGGCAATAAAGAGAGTTACTTTTCTTGAACCTTGTTTTTGCTCACCTTCTCTTACACATCCTAATTCAATTAATTTCCGTAAGATAGAATATATCGTAGTTCTTTTAAGAAAAGGTGTAAAATGATGATCTAATTCGTACACTGTTGTTCCTTTTTGACCTAATTTTATCAGGGAGAAGTAAACTAATGCTTCATTATAATTTAAACCTGATTTTTCTAGTGCTTGAATAAATTCTTCCTCTTTATTTACACTCGGCATTAATTAAATTATAGTTTTCATTTTATTTAAATAATATGTCGAATTGTCATCGACACAATAAAATTTATATATTGTTGATCTGTTATAGTCACATAGATTAAATTAAATTGAATTTGGATATCGAAACCTATGGAGAAAAAGTGTCTAAATCATAAGTTAAAAAAGAGATATTACATCTTTTTAGGATTTAACTTGAAGACCTTAATGTTAAAATCCTTAGACTTGAGAACCAATTCTGAATTAAAGGGAGATAATAGTACAGATTCTAATGTTATCATTACAACAATCTCATAAGGAATATTTAATTGCAATTTTCATAAATTCAAAAAGAAATAAGGGTGGTTGGGTATCGAATACTGATATTTCTAAATTCCTTGGTGTTAAGCCTGCTTCTGTTACTGGTATGCTGCAAAAATTATATAAACAAGGCCTCGTAAATTGGAAACCAAGAAAACGAATAAGATTAACAGATAAAGGTAAATTAATAGCAAAGGAGAAAATTGAAATTTATACCTTGATAAAAGGATTTTTTATAAAATATCTAGATATCAGAGATGACCCCTCTTTAGATTTATTATGCTCTAAAATTGAACATTATATCCCTCCAAAAGTATTAGATGCTTTAAAGGTAATTATGTTCAAATAAAAAACCACATTATTCTTTTAAGTTTGGGTTAAAATTTTTATACAAAAAATTCAGGTTTAGGCGATTTTACTTTATCGATTTTCATAACTTTTTTTATTGCATTAGTAAAATCTCCTTTTATTATTATATCTGCATCTCTTCTGATAGCAAACATTCCTGCTTCGTTACAAATAGCTTTAATATGTGCGCCAGTAGCTTCAGGTGTCTGGTTAACTAATTCTATTAATTCAACATCTTTATGTATATTCAAAGGCCTTATATGTATCTCAAAGATAGCTTTTCTTGCTTTTTCGTTAGGAATAGGAAATTCAACAATTCTATCAAACCGACCTGGTCTTAATAATGCAGGATCTAAGATATCTGCTCTATTAGTTGCACCAATGAATTTAATATCCCCTCTATTATCAAATCCATCAAGTTCTGCCATCAGTTGCATTAGAGTTCGTTGAACTTCTCTATCACCAGATGTGGCATCTTCCATTCTTTCAGCTGCGATGGCATCTAATTCATCTAGGAATAAAATTGTTGGAGCTTTCTGTCTTGCTAAATTAAAAATCTCTCTAACATATCGCGCTCCTTCGCCAATAAATTTCTGTACAAGTTCAGAGCCGATCACTCTTATGAAGGTTGCTTTTGTTTCATGAGCAACTGCTTTAGCTAATAAAGTCTTTCCAGTACCAGGAGGGCCATAAAATAATACTCCTTTTGGAGGTTCAATACCAATTTTTTTAAACAAATCTGGGTTTTTTAATGGTAATTCGACCGTTTCTTTTACTTCTTGAATTTGATCTTCTAAGCCCCCGATATCATTATAAGTAATATCTGGAATTGAATCTATCAATTCCATTCCTTTAACAAAAGGATCTAACTTGGTTGGCAGAATTTCTACAATTTTTAGTGTATTTTGGTGCAATGCAACGCTCAACCCAGGAGTTAATTTTTCAGATTTAAGATTATGATTTACTTTTACCACAAAACTAGGACCGGAAGAACTAGTAACGATTACTTTTTCATTTCTATCATCTAATACATCGACTATCGTTGCATTCATTAAAGCAGGTTTTCTTAATTGATCAAATTCATATCGGAGATCATTTAATTCTTTTTCTAGTTTTATCCTTTCTGATTCTAATAAACTTATTTCAGTTTCAAGATTGCGAAGCCTCTTTTCAAGATGTTTGGTGTAGACTATTAAATGTTCTTCTTTTTTAATATCTCTGTCTTTTTTAGTGTCTCTCGGTAGTGATTGCATATTTATTTAATAGATTTTATTTTATCATTAAGTTTCAATATGTAATATATACATTTATTTTTATCTTAGACATAATTGGAAAACTTCTTGGATTAGAACTTAAAATTTTCCCAATTTTTAAAAGAACCAAACCCATCTACTTTTGAAATTATCTGTTTTGTCTTTTTATTAATAATTATTGAAAGATAATAAGATGAAATATTCCGTTTTAAAGATTTGTGCTGCATTAATTCTGAATAACTTTCAGCTAGAATTAGAACGATATTAACTTTGTCTTCTTTTTCACGAAAGAAAGGAATGATTAGACTCCATTTATGGAAAAACCTATATTCTTGACTAATTCTTTTTGCTATTTCATAAAACTCCATTTCATTTGAAACTTTTGAAATGCTCTGATTAATTAATGCTTTTTTTCTCCTGGAAAATAGTGAGCTTTTTTTTAATATAAATCTGATCTCATTATCAGAAATATTCTTCTCATAAATTAAATAAGAAAACGGAATAAAACCAGGTATAAATTTTTGTTCCATTGGTAATTTCGTCTGTATAAATATTCTTAAAAAAGCCCGAATTCCAAAATATGTAAGATAAATAAATAAGAAAGAGAATGCTAAGTCAATAAATAATTGATATGAAGGGGATGTATAAAAACATATTATAAAAACCAGGAGATTAACTCCAGAAAAGACAGCTAATAATGGATTAACTGCCCTATCGGCAAGAAATCGAAATTCCTTTTTGGATATTGGATAAAAAATTGGAATTTTCGAAGCAGCGAAAAAATCTAATGAAACATGAATACTATAACCGATAAATCCTGCTAACCAGACTTCAAAAAATGAAATCGTTCTAAATAGAGAAATAATTAATGTAAATATACCCGAAAATAATAATCCTGTAATAAAAGAATGTGAACCCGTTTTATGAGAAAGAAAATACATCTTACGAATTTTTTGAAGTGGTTCTAAGAACACATCGAAATCTAGTAAAAAAGTCATAACCCACATAAGGATAATAGCTTCTGGACTTAATATGGTTAATGTGAATATACCCATTAATACCCCCATAAACATATGCGTAAAAATGTCCATATAATATTTAAAAATAGGGCAGTTTATTTATAGAATTCGATTAAAATTTATTTCTTTAGGAAGCAATCCTATTGTCAATCTCTCACTAACGTTTTTTGAAAGATCTCATTCAATTCTATATTATTTGGATTTAAAATAATGAGCAAAAATTTTGTTATTTTTTCCATATTTTTTTCTTAAAATGGTTTTAAATTCACCTATATCTAACCGATTTCTTACTTTTTCTCATCAACATCCAGAATCTGGTTGTAAGTCTATTATACTATCAGAAAATAAATTAAAATCAATATTATCTCTGATTGGCATAAATCTTCTCAAATTACCATCTTCGTCAGGTCCATAAGGCATTATTCCAACATCATCATAGATTATATTATTTTCTGGGTCCCAAAACAACTGTAAATAATTATGAATATAACCTTCAAATATTGGAAATATCGAATCATGTGGATTTTCAAAAACATATTTATCTACCCTTGCTAAAGCTTCAACAAAAGTAGCATCATCTTTTACTTGCACAACAAATTCTTTCCCATCTTGTAAACCTATCGAAGGAATACTAATTTTAAATATAATTTTCTTTATTTTCATAATCACCCCATTAATGTTAATAAAATAAAAAATTGTTAAAATCTAAAGAAGTCCTTTAGCTTTAAGAAGTTTCGGTAGTTCTTTTTTTAGTGAAAAAGATGAAGAAAATTTTTTCTCTCCATCTACTACAACACATTTATTGTGCAGATTAAGTTGTTTAGCTTCTTCTGAATTAAGATTCTTAGTGTCGTACTCAATGTGTTTTATATAAGGTGTAAGCTCAACAAAAACTCGGTTTATGAATTTGTCCCATTCACACGCACAAGCGTCGAGCGGAATGTAAATGTCTACCCTTAATTTATCCATTTTTTCTTCATTCATGGCTACTCAAGTAAATTTTTGTTAATTTTTCAAGATTTCTATTCTTTAATTAATAATCTATTTCAAAATTAAAAATATTAGGATTTCCAAAAGCCTCCCTTTTGTAGATATTTTTCTAAATACAAGGAGGAAGTTCTATAAATATATTCTATTTGAGTCTAACTTTAATATATATTTTACTTGAGTTTGGATAGTACAAAATTTTTTCAATAACAATTTCTTTAAAAAGCAATCCCCCAATCCCCACATTTTCGCCATCAATTTCTAATTCATAAGTATCATAGATTTTGCGATATCCTTTATAGATAAGTTTAAGGAGATCAATTCTACTAAAGCCTTTTTCACTTTCGTATTTATAATTGATTGTAGGTTTAACCCATGGAAGTTCATAATAAATAGTAATATCACTTTTCTCAGTTATAATTTCTTTCGCATTTGAGATTCTTTCTTCTAGATCATCATTTTCAAGGTCTTGAACATACAGAGATCCAATTCCATCTGTCTCTATTTTGATAATTTGTAATTTTTCATCATCTGTTACATCAAAAATTCTTATTAGACTACTTGAAAGTTGACCAACTATCTGTCCAAACGAATTCTGGAATACATTATCATTTCTTGCCAGTTTGAATAATTTTTTTAAGATTAAGAAATATTCTAGTAATTTAGTTTTTTCATCTGCAATGTGTTGCGTCTCTGTTATTTTTTTATTGATAGATTCATCATTGATCTTCTTCTTTAGATCAAGAATCGACTTTTCTAATTCAAGCAAGACATTAGAAGCGATATGTAACAAATTCTGCTTTATGGTATAATCTATAAGCGATTCACACGCAAAAAAGCTCCTTTCGAATTTCTCATATCTCCATCCCATGTTAATAAACATAAATACTTTTTATTTTAAATAATATACATCTACCTAGGTTTATTAATATGAAAAAAAAGATTTTTAGAATTTTATGAAATTGAAGAGTATAGACCAAAAATAGTGTCTAAAAATTTTACATATCTAGATGGTATAACCGATTCATAGTGTTTTACTCCGAGGAAATTGGATTGGAAGAAATCTGCAGGAACATGGGGGAAAATTAGTC
>JAEOTH010000199.1 GCA_016839915.1 Promethearchaeota archaeon | reverse complement strand
TGATGAAATGATACCATTTGGAGTCAACGAACCTGAACTATAAAAAATAATTCATATAATTATATATTAAAATTAGGTTTAAATTAATAAGAATAGATAGAAATAAAAAATAAATAAAGAAAAAAAATAATAATTACATCATTCCTGGAGGAAGGCCGCCCATTCCTCCCATACCACCCATTCCACCCATACCACCCATTCCCGGAGGCATTCCCCCAGGAGGCATACCGGGAGGCATCCCTGCAGATTTAGCAGATGCGATTACATCATCGATCCGTAAAATCATGGAGGTAGCTTCGGTCGAGCTTTTTATAGCTTGAACTTTTACGACAGTTGGTTCGACAACTCCAATTTTAGCCATATCATTGACAACGTCTCCGGTATCTAAATCGGTACCAGCAAACTTATGACCTTGTTGATGAGCAGCTCTTAATTTCATGAGTGTGTCGATTTGGTCTAATCCAGCATTTTCAGCGAGAGTTTTTGGGATGATATCAAGTGAGTCAGCGAAAATCTCTACGGCAAGTTGTTCACGTCCGCCTAGAGTAGAGGCATATTTTCTTAATTGGATGGCAGTTTCAATTTCTGGAGCGCCACCACCGCCGACAAGTTTTTGATCTTCGACAACATCTCTAACTACGCAAAGGGCATCATGAATAGCTCTTTCAACTTCATCAATGACGAGTTCAGTTCCACCTCTTATAAGAATCACGACAGATTTGGGGTCTTTACATTTTTCAATGAAAATCCATGAGTCATTCATTATTTTACGTTCTTCGACTAGTCCAGCCCATCCAAGTTTATCATTGGAAATATCATCAAGGTTAGTAAAAATTGTACCACCGGTAGCCTTAGCGAGTTTTTCGATATCAGATTTTTTCACTCGTCTGACAGCCATAATTCCTGCTTTAGTAAGGAAATGTTGAGCCATATCATCGATTCCTTTTTGGCAGATAACGACTTTTGCTCCAGAATTTGCGACTTTTTCGGCCATAGTTCTTAGCATATGTTCTTCTTCGTCAAGAAATTGTTGGATTTGTTCTGGACTTGTGATTTGAAGTTTGGCATCAAATTCAGTTTTTTCAATTTCTATCGCGCTCTGCAATAACAAAATTTTAGCATCACTAACACTTTTTGGCATTCCAGGGCTTACAACTTCTTTGTCTAAGATAATACCTTTAATTAAACTGGTATCATCAATTGAATCTCCCTCTTTCTTCTGAATTTGGACTTTTTCTATATCAGCAGTCCATTTTCCATCTTCAGATTTTTCAGCAACAGCTTTAATAGCATCCATACAAATTTGAGCTAACTTTACTTTTGATTCAGATACAATTTTACTGGACATACACGTCATAGCAGCGTTTTTTAAACCTTCCTCGTCATCAATACCACTATTTATTGATATTGCATAGAGAATCTCAACAGCTTTATCTGCTGCTTTTCGAAATCCTTCAGTAATTACTGTAGGATGTATTTTTTGTTCTAGCAATTTTTTAGCTCGCTTTAATAATTCTCCGGCAAGAATAACTGATGTTGTTGTTCCATCACCAACTTCTGAATCTTGGGTTTTTGAGACTTCGACCATCATTTTGGCAGCAGGATGTTGTACATCAATTTCTTTTAAAATTGTTGCGCCGTCATTCGTGATTACAACGTCACCAAACTGGTCTACGAGCATCTTATCCATACCCATGGGTCCAAGTGAAGTTCTCACAGCTTCAGCAATAACAATTGCGGCAGCAATGTTGTTTTGCATTGCGTCTCTTCCACGTTGTCTTTCTGTACCTTCTCGCATTATTAATACGGGTGTTCCGCCTAATTGTGCCATTTTTTTTCACTCTTAGTAAATATAATTTTTGAATAATAATATTTTATTTATATAGATCTCTAAGTCATAAAATTAAAAAAGTTTACGAATTTTGAATTTTGAAACATAAAACGCTTAAATGAAATTATTAAAAAAAAGTTATATATGAAAACTGATTTTTTTATATAGTTTTTAAGTGTAAATCTATCTTAAATTGAGTTGATTCTAATGGAAAGTGAAAAAAACACTCAGCTTGTTTGCCCTAAATGTGCAAAGATTAACAAACTAGGTGATAAAGTTTGTTTCAATTGTGGATATAGTTTTACAGAGGAATCTCAGAATTTATTAGACATTTCTCAAACTTTGAAATCAACACGAATATTCGGTATCTGCTGTATATCATGGCTAGCCATGCTGCTGATAATATTTACAGTATTCAGTTTTATTAAATGGGGCGCTGGAGGCATTATAGTGCTTCTTATTAGTGCATTTGCTATTTTTTTTATGGCAGTATTTGTTAAGTCTTTGGTACCTAGTGCTGGTAAAATCAGAAGATTTATAGTAACTGAAGAAAAAATCATAATTGATTTACCAAACAAACCTATTTTTCAAGTTGGCTGGTTTGAGTTTGATAATATTGAAATAAAAAGAAAAATAACAGGATACCGTCAATACAAGCGAACATTCTATACATTTTATTTCTTAGGAGAAGGAAGTCAAAGTATTGTGCTTGAGAGTGGAATAGATTTTAAAAAAATACATAAAGAAATAATTCCCCCGTTAAAAGAGCTTGCTTTATCTAAGGGTAAAGAATTTAGTGGATATGGCAAATAAGATAAAGAAGCTAAAGCAAATTCTTGGAAAGATGCAATAAATAATAAGGAAAACTGAAATAGACATTCAGATTATTTAGTTAATTCTCTTCTTTTAAGTCGTAAATCTTTTCCATGACATCTGCGGCATTTCTTTGCTCTGAGTGGATTTAGAGCACCGCATCTTCTACAGACAGTTTTTTCCAATAAGTGGTATCTAGCGATTCTCCTCTTCACGGGATCGTCAATTGGCATATTTCTCAGATTTTCTTTTTTCCAATCTCTTAATTATAATCTTCAAATTGATGAAAATAAGGATAATTTCTAAAACAAATGATTCAAAATAAAATTTATGTTTAGACAATTGTAAAATATGATAAAATTAAAATTCTATAATTACTAGATCTATTCATACTTTACACATGTAATATTTGCTGAGCTAATATGCCAAGAGAAATTTTTGATGAAAATAAATTTCTAGAGATTTCTGAATATGCCGTCCATTGCCGAGTTAAACGTCTAAAGGAAGTTGTAAAATTAAAATTAAGAACTAAGAAAATTCTTTATACTTATAAAACTGATCCGGCAAGTGCAGAGAGATTGTTAAGAAATATTGGTTGCGATATTATAGAATTATAAAATCTATTTAATTTAGATATAATTAACTTATTCCATTTAGCGATTTGGAGCTCCACCTTATTCTCTGGTTTTTAGAAAAAGATAATTATAAATTAAATTATCATTATTTCATATCTAGTATAAATGATGAGTAAGAAAGTATTACTATGATTCAAGCGCTTTATATTTTTAAAAGTCAGTCAAGAGACCTTTTATATAACAAAAGTTTTCAAAGTGATGAAAAATTAGAGATGTTTGATTTTTTTTTTTCTGCACTACAGACTTTTGTATCAGAACTTACAGAAAGTAGTACAGAATCGTTGAATACTATTGAATTAGGAGAATACATCGTATTGATCACACGAATACCAGAAATTTTATCTGATTTAGTAATTATTACACACAAAAAAGATATCAAGGAAGTCCAAAAGATAATCCCAAAAATAAGTGAAATTATAATCACCTATCAAGATTTATTTATTAATTGGGATCTTAAACCAGAAAAATTAGAAATGTTTGATTTAAATATAATACAACTTATTCTTTCAGATAAAAAATTAGTTGCAGAATCAACTCTGACAGCAGATCAAAGCACAATTTTAAAATCTATATGGGAACAAAAAGGATCATTATCAGTACAATTAAGAGAAGATTTATTAAAGCAAAGGGAAGAGTCCAGAGTTCAATATTTAACAGAAGAAAATTTTATAAAGAAATATGAAATTTCAAAGAGATTAATAGAGATTTCTGAAAAACTTCACGATGACGAAAAGTTTATCGAGTATCAAACCGAAGCTAAATCTTTAAAAGATGAAATTAAGGATCGTAGACTTAGATTACATTATTACTTAGATAAGGTAAAGGAGTCAATAAAATATTCTAAATACGCAGAAACTTATTCATATCTTTATTCTTTTTGTATAAAACTAGAGAATTTTGCTGAATCTCATGTAATAGATAAATATAAAAATCTTGCGAAAGTTTTACTGAATAGAAATAAAGTGCCAAAATATGAATTTAAAAAAATACTCATAGAAATCTCTATGATAGAATCAGAAATTAATGATTATTTAATATTTGATTTTTAAGTTTAAATCGACTCGGAATTTATTCCTTTTTAAATATATATTTTTAGAATCTTTATGAAAAAATTAATTAATTATTTTTAATAGATAACAATTACAATATCAAATTTCAATGGGATATTATCTAAACATGAAATTTTTAATCTGGTTTAACACCCATGAAAGTTCTCCCTGCAGATAAGACATGTATAAATTCAGGCTTTTTATGTACAAATTGTCAAGCTAGACTTGATGCGGGAGAAATAACAGAATTTGAGATTGATTTGGCAAAAGATTTGCTTCAACTAGAGGAGGAAGAAGAACAATTTGCATTTCTTAGAAATATCTCATTTTATAAAGCCATTGATTATGAAGATGTGGTAATTTTAGTCGTTGGGAAGAAGGATAAATTGAAGATAACTCCAATTTTAATAGAATTGATTAAAGAAACTTATGAAATTGATGAGTTAATATTAATTGAAAAAACAAATAAACCACGACCGGTTGTAGAAGCACTAATCGCACCAAATAAATTAGGATCTTTGAATGAAATTTTCTTAGCTACTGGAGATATTCAATTTAGAGCAGTGTTATCAGAGGATGATAGAGAAAAATTATTATTCACTAAAGATGAACTTGAAGAATTGATTTATGAACTAACAGGTAATATTACCAGAGTAGAATTTCAATAATCAATAACATTTAATTTACTAATTTCTTACTATTTAATAGATTTATCTTGGAAGAATATAAACAAGTTATTTTAGTAAGAACAGATTTAAAAATGGGCACTGGGAAAAAATGTGCTCAGTCTTGTCATGCCAGTGTGTCCGCATCTGATATAGTTCGAGTCCAAAATAAAGCGATATGGAAGAATTGGAAGAATTCAGGGCAAAAAAAGGTTGTTCTTAAAGTAAGTGATATGGATCAATTAAAAGAAGTAATCATCAAACTTGACTCAAGTAAAATTCCGTATTTCATTGTTAATGACGCAGGACTAACTCAATTAAGCCCAGGGACTATGACTGCAATTGGAATAGGACCGATTTTATCAACCAAGATTGATAAAATTACTGGTGAATTAAAATTATTATAAACATATAGGATAGAAAATTGTCTAACCAAGAAACGGATACTTATTTCTTTCCAAATAATGACGAAAGAGAAGTAGAAAAGTTTGTGGGAATTGAAGCTTTTGCTACTGATAAAATTAGGGGAATTGGTGGTGAATATAAGAAAAATTTAAAGGATTTTATTGTTAAAGAAATTGATAATAATGGGAGGACTCTTGATATAAAGGAGGATTATAAAATTCCTACTTTTTCAATGGAATTAAAAGATAAATACACAACCTTTAATATGGTAAAAGTCAATTATGATACTTTTGAAGCTTTAAGAAAGATTAGTAAAATTTTGAAAATTCCTTATGATTTCTTTAGCTATTCTGGATTAAAAGATAAAAATTCTATTTCAGTTCAAAAAGTATCTATCAAGGGAAACTATGTTAATCACTTAAAGAAATTAAAGATAAACGACATCTTTATTAGAAATATCCATCCCACCAGAAAACCAGTTAAATTGGGAAGTCATGTAGGAAATAATTTCACGATTACCCTAAGAAATGTTTTTCCAGGTCAGAATCTAAAAAACAGACTGGAGAATTATATTAAATTCTTAAACAATTATGGGTTTCCTAACTATTTTGGGCTTCAAAGATTCGGAAGTTTCAGGCCAAATTCACATATTGTGGGGCGTTTTATTCTAGAAGGTAGATATCAAGAAGCTTTTGAAGAATTTGTTTCAACCACCTATTCAACTGAATCCTTAGATTCTAGAATCGTTAGGAGAGAATTTAGAAAGACTGGGAATCTTGAAAAGGCGTACATTGAATTCCCAAGAAAATTGAAATATGAAAGAAATATGATCAACTATTTAATTAATAATCCAGGTGATTATGAAGGTTCAATTAGAACTCTAACATCTGATTTGATAAAATTATTAATAAGCTCATTTCAATCATATATTTTTAACAAGATGTTATCAAAAAGGGTTGAAAAAGGTCTTCCTTTATTCAAAGCTATAAAAGGGGATGTTATTGGCATATTAGATGACTATAATGGAAATCTTACTCCAGTTAAATATATATATGGAAACTCTTATGATAGATATTTAAAGAAAGCATTGACTTTAAAACATGCAGTAATAATATTACCAATTATTGGCTCTATTACTAATTTAGATGAATTTCCGTTAATGAAATTATTTTTTAATGAGATTGCAAGACACATTAAGATTGGCAATATTTTTGATAAAAAAGTTACATTTGAAACAGAATATAAGGGTTCTATTAGAGCGATGACTGCTAAACCATTATCATTAAAAATATTAGAGTTTGCTAACGATGATTTCAATCCTGGAAAACTTAAACTTAAATTAGAATTTTCCCTTCAAAAGGGAAGTTATGCAACTATGTTAATTAGAGAAATTATTAAGTAATTTTTATCTTAAATTTTTTTATTGATTCAATTCCGAAAATATCAATTGTCTTAATTACTATATAATAACTACCTGAACTATTGTATTGATAGGAATTTGATTTTAAGGACAATATCCTACTTTTCGGATTTCTACAGGAA
Organism: Promethearchaeota archaeon; assembly: GCA_016839915.1. GTDB lineage: Archaea > Asgardarchaeota > Lokiarchaeia > Sigyniarchaeales > SOKP01 > Loki-b32. The sequence goes on along the minus strand of JAEOTH010000199.1, from coordinate 30,247 downwards.
AACCACATATTTTTAAAACTATCATTATTATAATCGAAATCTATAGCCCAATAATCAATGAAATCAGAAAATACTCCAATATTTTTTTGAACTTTTTCTGATATGAGATCGATAAACGGTACTTTATATTCAATCAATTCTATCTCAACTTTATTGTCATTTTGACGGATTCGGACATTTAAATTAGGGCGCTCATTCATCTGAAGCTTTAAAGCTTCCTCATTAGTGTTTTTTAAAAATTCTGTAGGGATAGAAATTGCTTCATTGCCTTTTTCAATCATTAAAATCCTAAATGAATTTGGATCCCGTTGATATCGCTTTTTCCAATTTAAAATATCATTACTCTCCCTTAAATTAAGAATTCTTTTCCTTGTCATATGAACTGCTTGTTTATGTAAATCACATCCAATCCAAAAACGACCTAATTTTTCTGCTACTGCCAAAGTGGTGCCCGAACCAGAAAAAAAATCAGCTACTATATCATTTTTATTTGTAGATGCCAAGATAATCCTTTTTAAAAGACGCTCTGGTTTTTGAGTAGAAAAACCTTGATATTCTAATGTGTTTGCTCGGATATATGGAATATCATTCCAAACATCTCTCGGAAAAATTCCTTCTTTCTCTACATAAACTTTCCTTGATAATTTTTTTCCATTGTGACTTCCTCCTCTATAATAAAATACTCCATGTTCATCTTTCTTTAAAGCGTTTTTAACTCGATTTGAGTACTCCATATAAATATTAGGATCATCGTTAAATACAAAATTATCTGATTTTGAATAAAAAAGTATGATATCATAGGATCTAATAAAAAACCGTCTAGTTTTCACTGAGGCGGCAGGATAAGCCCAAATTATTTCATTCCTAAAGTTTTCAATCCCAAATATTTCATCCATGATGACTTTAACATAATGGGATATATGCCAATCTAAATGTATATAAATAGAGCCCTGATTAGTTAATAATTTTCTCATAAGTACTAGACGCTCATATAAAAAATTTAAATAGGCGTCTAATCCTGCACCCCATTTATCAGTATAAGAAATTTTGTCTAAAATATCTCCTTCTTCCCCTATTTGAATTTTCAAATTAAAATCCCCTCCTGTCGCGAAGGGAGGGTCAATATAAATAAGAGATATTTTTTTCTCGAATTTTCTTAATAAAGAATTTATTACTGATTTATTTTCTCCCAAAATTAGTAGATTTTCCCAGTTCTCATCTGATTTATTATCATTCTTGGGAAATTGGTAAATCTCAACATTTTGGAATGGTATGGTCTCATTAGCATTAGGAGAAATAACTTTTGTTTCTTCTTTACCTTTCCATTTTAAATTTACCATAATAAATAGATATGAAGGCAAAAATTTTATTTTTAATTTAATTTAAAAAATTAAAGTGTGAAAATAATTAAAGTTGATGCGAATATATGCTAGATGAACTAGGAGATTGGAGAAAAACTCATTATACTAAAGAAATCAATTCAGATTTAATTGATGAAGAAGTATTCTTAGGTGGTTGGGTCCGAAATTTTAGAGATCTTGGAGGTTTAAAATTCATATCTCTTCAAGATAAATTTGGAGAGCGTCAGATAACCTTAAAAAAGGGAGTAGTTGATAATGAGCTCTTTGAAAAAACGAAACTAGGGTATCAGTACTGTATAATGGTAAAAGGTATTGTAAAAAAGTTTAATGAAGCTCCTGGTGGAATTGAAATAATCCCATCTGAAATAAAAATATTAAATACGACCCCCGATAAACTTCCTATAGATATGACTGGAGAAACCGTATCAGAGTTAGATCTTAGATTAAATAATAGAGCTTTAGATCTAAGATCCCTTAAAAATCAAGCTATTTTTGAGATTAGAGGAGAATTACTCAGATCTATTAGGAATTTTTTATTCGAAAGAAATTTTACTGAAATCACTACTCCTAAAATTATAGGTTCTGCTACTGAGGGAGGTACTGAATTGTTTCCTATTATATATTTTGAAGAAGAGGCATTCCTTACTCAATCTGCCCAATTATATAAAGAACAATTAAGTGGAGTATATGAAAGAGTTTTTGAAATAAGTGATTGTTTTAGAGCTGAAAAAAGTCGCACAAAAAGGCATATATGTGAGATTTTTACTTTAGATTTGGAGATAGCATTCTCTACAATGGAAGATGTTCTCAAAATATTGGAGGCGATGGTTTATAATGCTATTAAAGATATCAGAGAGAATCAAATGTCAGCATTGAAATATTTAAAGGTAGATAAAACGACAATTCTACCAGAGATTCCTTTTCCTATATATAAGTATGAAGAAATCATTGATTTAATCAACAACAAATTTTCCTTTGACATTGATTTTGGAGAAGATATTTCTACAGAGGCTTATAGAAAATTAGGTGAAGAGTTTATTGGATATTATTATATTACTCATTGGCCAATGTCTATTAAACCTTTTTATATTATGCCTTCAATTAATCCTAAGTATAGTGAATCCTTTGATTTACAAAAAGGAATGTTAGAATTGACTTCAGGAGGTACAAGAATTCATAATAAAGTGCAATTAATAAATGCACTTGAAGAAAAAGGACTTAATCCACTTGCATTTACTTCTCATCTTAATACATTTGATTATGGAATGCCACCACACGCTGGTTTTGGTTTAGGTATTGATAGATGGTTAACTATTTTATGCGGATTAGATGATATCCGAGAAGCGGTGATGTATCCTAGGACACCTGATCGATTAACGCCTTAAAAAAAATAAATATAACAGTTTGAAAAAAATGAAAGATGAATATATTCAAGACTATATCAAAGCTGGAAAGGCAGTTATAGCCGCAAAAAAATTAGCAAAAAAGTTGATTATACCAGGAGAAACTTTTTTAGAAATTGGAAATAAATGTGAAGCTGAAATAATTAAGAGTGGATGTGACCTCTCATTTCCAATAAATATGTCTTTAAATGAAATTGCTGCTCATTATAGCCCTCCTATTGATGATCAAACTCTAATACCTGAAAAAGGTTTATTAAAAATAGATGTTGGTGCGCATTATAACGGATATATAGCCGATTCTGCATTTACAATTAATATTGATGAAGATCCTAAACTTCAAAATTACATAGAGGCTGCAAAAGAAGCACTCGACGCAGCAATTGAAAAATTCGAGCCAGGCGTTCAATTATATGAACTAGGGGAAGTTATCGAAGAAAAAATCTTAAGTAGGGGTTTAAGATCCATAAAAAACTTAGGTGGTCATGAATTGAAACGATATAATTTACATGCTGGCCTTTTTATCCCAAATTATAAAAATAAAATTCATAATCAAATTGTAAAACCGGGAGATGCATTTGCATGTGAACCTTTTGCTACATCTGGAGTAGGAGAAGTAGTTAACGGGCAATATTACTATATCTATCGATTTTTGAAAAAAAATAAAAAAAATATGCCTTATGAAGATATAGCTTTTATGAACAGAATTGAGGAGAACTTTGGGCGTCTTCCATTTTCTCCACGCTGGATAGAAAATAAAGGTCTTATTCCTAAAAACAAGATAAAGATGACCCTTAGAACATTTAAAAGCAAAAAAATTGTTGATATATATTATACTTTGGTAGAAAAAACGAAAGAACCCGTAGCTCAAGAAGAGCATACAATTGTAATAGATATGGATGGTAACAGAATTGTCACTACTAAAGAATGAATTTAAAGAAAGACTATCTATTGTCATTTTATGTGCTGGAGAGGGAACTAGACTAAAAAAAATTACAAAAACTACTCCAAAACCATTAATAAAAATAAAAGCTTTAAATAATATTTCAATTCTCCATCATCTTATTAATACTTTAATCAATTTAGAGATAAAACACATTGCTATTGTTATTGGATATTTAGGAGAGACCATAAGGCAGTTTATCTTAAATTTAAAAAATGAAAACCATACTTTTCAAGAAAGATTAAATATAATAGATACTGAAAATGAATACAAATTAGGCCCACTATATTCTTTTTTATCAATAACTAAGGATAAAAGCTTCTTCACTAAGAAAAATTTTTATCTCGTAATTCCAGGTGACACTATATTTGAGTATGACCTTTTAAAAGAAATTTTATCAAAGATTTCTAAGAAGAATGATTCATTTTATTATTACCCATTTGTTTTTTATAGAAATATAGGATCAAAATCATTAAGAGAAATATATAGACAAAAAAGATTAATTTCTAAACCTGAAATTCAAATTAATGGATCTGAAATTACATTAAATAAAATTTCTCAAATAAAAGTAAGAGACATTCTCTGTAGTGATGTATTAAATCAAATTATACCAATCATTGCATTAAATTATGACTCTATCATTGAAATCTTAAAAATCAACAAAAAAATTCCAATTACAACGATTTGGGAGGCTTTAAATTATATAATCTTTAATGGAAAGAAAGTCTATGCCATCAAACTTGAAAGTGAAAAACCTTTTTATGATATTGATTATGCTTACGATTTGGAGATACAAAAAAAAAAAGAAAAGGACAATAGGTGCTCCAATAATTATTGACTCAAAGGTGTTAAAAAAGATAATCCAATGAAGCAATTTTGAAACTCCTATAATTATATGTAATTATTACGTATCATGTTTTAATGTCTCATGTATCAATAAATTTTACATTATATTCAACAAGAGCTCAAATTTTCAGTTTATATCTTATATCAAAATCGTCATACAAATGATTCATTTAAATATCTGCTCCAAAGTGCTAGTTAAAATCTTTGAATGCCAACCTCTTAAGCACTGAAGGAACAATGCGATTAAATCTTGAATGATGTTAAGTAAATCTGAATCAGGCGATGTGAACCAAAAAAAAGTCACAAATAAAGAAATGGTTTATTAGATTGTAACTACTAAATCGGTGTAAAAACCGTAATTTTGTATCTAATTCCAATGCAAATTGTCCTTTTCACCTAAATATATGATATTTTAACTATTTAAATCTTTTTATTAAGGAAAATAATTGATTTTATTAATTTAAAATAATATAAATATCAGAAATTTCATTATTTATAAAATATGAGTGTATTAATTAAGATTGATTTATTTGGAATTGGAATAATAGAAGGAAATATTATTAGGCATATTGCCCCTCTTACTGCAGATGCGATAATTAATAAATTGCCACTTGTACTAAGAGGAAGATTTAGTTTTGACTCCAAAAAATACTGGACCTTACCTGGTGTAGAAATCTTCAAAGGGCTTAATAACAAATCCAAAATTACAGTAGAAAAAGGAGATATTATTTATAATCCAAAAACTGATGAATTAATAATAGCTTTAGAAGATTTAGAAATGCCAAATAAGGTAAATAAGATTGGAAAAGTTGATAATAACCTTGATATATTATTACAGGCGAGAAATGGATTAAATACAAAAATATCTAAAAAGATATAAGATCATGGGCGTTCCAAGGAAATTAATGATTGTTTTTACTTTTTTTTATCTCTCTGTAATTATTTATATAATTCTATTTTTATTTGTACCAAGTTTCCAAAATTTTGTGATAGATGTTAGACAAAATCTAACTGTAATCACCGAAGGTCCAAATTATTTTTGGGCTTGTCTAATTTCTCTTGGAATATGTTTTTTAGGTTCCGCATCAATTGGTTTCCCAGTTCCTTTTCCATTCGTTTTATTTTCTCTTTCAGACTCAATATATCGTAATTACTCTACTCTGGGCCTAGAAATAACACAAATCCTACAATCGGGTCCTTTTTGGTTGCAAATTATCGGTCTTGCATTATTTGGAGGTTTAGGAAGCGCATTAGGCGAACTTACTGGTTATGGTGTTGGATATGGAGCAAAAAAGTTAGCAGAAGAAAGAGATTCAGATATATTAAATAATGTAAATGGATTTGGAAAGTTGATCTTGGAAAATGAAAAACGAACTCCCCTATATATATTCTTATTTGCTCTGACTCCCCTCCCAGATGATCTTCTATTTTTACCACTAGGAATGATTAAATACCCTTTTTGGAAATGTATAATTCCTGGTTGGTTAGGAAAAAATTTTACAACTTTCTTTTATTGTTGTTGGCCAATATTTATGGCACTTGGATTGGTAGCGCAAGGAATCCAATCTAATGATACTTCAAGCATAGTAACTGAAGCGATATTATTATTAGTAACAATAACAGTTATGTTTTTTATAATGGCCTTTGATTGGACAAAATATCTTGAGAAACGGAGGCAGAAGAAGCTCAACGAATACAAGAATTCATAAAAGATTATTAGATTTAATTATTATTATCTAAACAATTCTTACAAACAAATACTATTTTTTGTTTCTTCTTAGAATTTTCATCCTGATAAATACGTTTATAGATGAAATTCTTACAGATCTCACATACTGCAGTTGTCCGGTGCTCCTCTAGCAATGGACCTAAATGCTCAAAATTGGCTTTCATAGCTTACGTGATTGATTTAGTTTGAAGCGTAATTTCAATTTTAGAAATTATATCTATTTTTTTCTTATTAGATTTAGAATATTTATCATGTTGTCTTTGATATTTGTTATTAAAGTAAGGTCTACTTCCTAAAGACACATTTGCAATTTCTAATCTGGGATACATGCGATTTTTAAGAATTTCTGCGACTTCTACAGCTGTGCTAATTTCTTCCCCTTCCCCTTTTATCAATAATGATTTCCTCCCTCCAGAGAATGCAAAAATTGCGTCTTTAATTGACTTCTCTTTATCATTTCTGTGTCTAATTATAATTGTAGTTTCATTAACCATGAATCTCATTAACCGTGAAAAATTTATACTTTATTAAAAAGAAGCTAATTCTTAATAATTATATTATATATATATATAAAATTTTATTATAGTTCCTAAGTTGATTATATCTTTTTATCTTTTTAAAGTTTGATAATTATCAAATAAGCAATTTTCATTTATATCCTTCTAAGATTAATTTTGATCTGTGATTTAACTCATCTAAAATCTTAAAATATTCAGAGCTTCTCTCTTCGAAATATTCAATAACTTTCCTTTCATCTGTATCTAAAAATGAATAGTATGGAAATATCACTTCAATTCTTTTCGAAAAGTCATCCATTAATTTATCATACCATTCATTTGGTTTTTTTAATAAATTTTGAACTTTTTTAGATAATTTCTCTCTTCTAACTGCGGATTTTTCTTTTTCATCTTTTTCAAGTAAATTGTCTAATTCATCATAAGCAGTAGCAATCACTTCTTCTATTTTTGCTCTAAATTTAGGAATACGATATGATTTTTTAAAAAATTCAGGATCCCATTCATATAAATATCGATCATCCTCTTCAGCAATTTCTTCATCATCAGTAACGATTATATCCTCTTTAGGAACTAAAATTAATCCATAATTCCTTTGTAACTGAGCTAGAGCCTTCTTTCGGAGTATTTCATCGATGTATTTAATTTCTTTTAATATTTTATCAATATTTTTATTTATTTCTTTTGATATGGACTCAATTTTCTCTACCATCTTGTTTTCTTCTAATTCATATTTCAATTCTATTAAATCATAAGATGAGGAAAGTCCTAACTCAGGATCTTTTAATCTTAATCCCGCAATTCCAAGAAAATGTAGATCAGATTCCTTCTTATCATGATCAAAAATTAATCCAACTGCATACGGATTAGGGATCTGATAACCTAACTGTGTCATGCAATCTATTGGTGAATAAAAAAAACCAAATCCCGGATGTGTATGAAACCACCCAATTATAAAATCTTTTTTGTCATCTTGAATAGATCTTTCAAATACAGAAGCATCAATCTGAGCCATATCGACATATTGTTTATTTTCATATTTTACACCCGCTCTATCTCCAACTACCATTGGAATTGCGTCCTTTACAATAACTTTAGAGTTATTTTCTATTGATCCAACTAAAATTCCATAAACTTCACGCCATTTGTCTGGATTTTGATCCTCATTAGCATATCTTATCGCATAACCTACAATTCTCTCATATGCTTTCTGAGTTAATAGTACTGGAGTTTTAAAGGGATCAATCTTTTTATTTTTCTTCATAACTCTTGCATTTAATGCTTTGTTATGTTTTATAAATTTTTTTTTCTTGATCTATATAGAATTTAAACAAAGTCTAAATATTTAAATTATATTCAAAGAAATTTTAATATAAAAAAGTATGAAAGTATTAGCTATTACGGGACAACCAGGTTCAGGAAAAACAACTGCAATAGATGCTATAAGAGATTTAGGAGTAGTAGTCACAATGGGGGATGTTGTTCGAAATGAAGCCAGAAAAAGAAATTTAGAACCGTCTGGAAACAATATCGGTAAAATTGCAAAAGATTTAAGAGCTGAATATGGTCCTACAATAATAGCTGAAAAATGTGTCGATTTAATAAAAAGCAAAAATGAAGAAGTAGTTTTTGTGGATGGAGTTAGATCATTATCCGAGATAAACATATTTAGAAGATTTTGGAAATTTCCAATTATATCCATTGTCGTTGATGAAGAAATACGATTTAATCGCCTTTTTAAAAGAGATCGTAGTGATGACCCAAAAAACCTTGAAGAATTAACAGAACGGGATAAAAGAGAACTCGAGTTTGGACTTGATAAAGTTTTAGAAAACGCTGATTATACAATACAAAATAATTCTTCTATAGAAAATTTAAAGAAAAAAGTAAGAAATTTAATTATAAATATTATTAATTCCTATTGATAATCTTAATACTCTCATTTTAAGTAATCAGCAATTGTTTTTGCTAATGAAACTTTGCTTGCTTCATTATCTATTGAATCTGTGCCTATTATTTCATCAGCTCCAGCCTTAATAATTCGGTATTTTGCTTGTTGTAGTAATAACGCATGAGTTGCGACAACCGAAATACTCTTAGCTCCACTATCTTTTGCTAATTTTATAGCACTTGCCATTGTACCTCCTGTAGAAATAATATCATCTGAGATAACTACATCCTTATCTTTAAGATTCAATGAACCTTCCATTTTAATATTACCTGTTATTTTGTCTCTTTCTTTTTCAATTATTTCTACTGGAACATTCTCACCGATATGTTTAGCAAATGCCCCTGCTCTTTCGATTGCTCCTTTATCAGGAGATACGACAACAATATCTTTCATCCCTTTTAATTTAATATAATCGGCTAGTAATTTCATCGAGTCAATATTAATAGCCTTACATGAGCAATCTTTCAAGATTGAAGGGGCATGAATGTCAACAACATATAATTCATCGATACCTAAAGCATTTATTAACTGAATAATAGCATTTCCAAATTGACTTTCTCCAGGTCGAAATATTTTATCTTGTCGTGCGTAAGCTAAATACGGAGCAACAACTATGATTTTTTCTGCACCCATACGTTTTACTGAATCAATCATCATAAAAAGTTCTATTAATCTAGCATTCTGATCAGAATTAGCACTAGGGCCTGTTGATTGCACAATTATTACTTCTTTCCCCGCAACTATAGTTTCATCCTCGATATTAATTCTTACATAATTTTCTCCATCGGGAAATTTTTTAATTTCTGTGTTTATAGACTCAAATCCTAATTCTTTTGCTATTTTAACTCCGAGAATTTGGGAAGCCGGTCCTACAATCACTATTTTTTCCATAAATCTCACTCAATATAAAGAAAGTTGATATTTGTTTTATAATTTTTTCAAGAATTGAATTATGTTTTTAAATAACTCATCTCTATGGCCTTCAAATGAATGACCTCCTTTATCATATATTAATACATTTTTATCACGTAACCCTAAATGATGTTTAATTTGAAGGATATTTTCAAAAGGAATTCTATTATCATCTTTACAATGTGCTAAAAGAATCCTCTCATTATTTAAATGAGCATTCTTAACAAAACACTTTGGACTTATTTTATTTATAAAATCCTTAGGAATTTCAAAAGGAACAGTGGCGTAATCATATCTAGCACAAAGAGCTATTAAACCTTTAACTCTCTGGTCTTTATATCCTTCAGTCAAAATTATCGCTCCACCATAACTCCTTCCAAATAATACAATTTTATCATCTAAAATCCTAATTGATTGAGTTTGTAATACCCAATTAATTACTTCATGAATATCTGAGAAAATTTTTGGTGTTATCTCTATAAAATCAATTCTCTTGGTTTTTTTATTTTCTCCATGACCTCGATAGTCGTAAGATAATACATAATACCCCGCTTCAGCGAATTTCTCAGAAAAAGCTCTAACGAATTTACTACCACGATGAGCTAAAAAACCTGTTAAAACAATTATCCATGGAGCTTTTAAAGGAGTTATTGAAGTATAATAGATTGAACCCTTTAATGTAATATTATCAGATATAATTGGAATCTCTATATTCTCAATCTTTAAATCCAACATAATATACTTAAATAATTTATTACGTTTATATTTTATAATACTTCTTTTAAATTTATGGTTACTAAATCTGGATAAAGCTTTTCCTATAAAAATATTGACTTCAAGTCATATTTAATTGAAATATTAAATTACCTTTGATTAGTATTGAGACATCCCTTTGTTATAAAACTTGCTTTGGAAATAATGTTATATATGTTTTAAAACATGATCTTCTAATACTGATAAATCTGATGGTTTTTTTTGATATTTCTTTGCAATTTCAATGATTTTTTTACTTAATTCATAATGCTCAGCTGGACAGCTTGTTAGATTTAAAAATTCATCACCATGTCTAATTGTTGCTGTGTTTTCTGTGATTTTAATTATCTCAGTTGCAACGATACTATTAATATAAATTAAATCTGCAAGCATGTTCTTAATACATAATAGAATTGAAATATGTTCAGACATAATATTATTTAAAAAGAAGCTTATAATAAAAATAGGAAATATAACATTCCTGATTTTTCAATAAAAATACTCTAGAATTGTGATCTATTCTTGGATTACAAAGATTTCCATGATGGATTATTATCACTGGCTTTGATATTATTTTTGTTTTCAATTACTCTTATGATTGGGACAATAGTATTAAAACCATATATAGGTATTTTATCTCAAGAAAGGGATTTAATAATTATTTTATGTACTATAAATATTTTATTTTCTATTTACTATTTTTGGAATGCAATAAGGCTAGAATATATTTTCAGATTAGAAAATAAAATTATAATTAAATTTGGAAAAGTTATTGGCGTTGCTACATCAATATATCTTCCTCATGCTGTAATATTTGCGACTCTTTTTTTCAAAAACCTACATAACTTAGTAATGATTATGGTAACCCTTATTATCCTTATGGAAATAACATTGATTGCTTTAGTATTCAAAGAAGTATACGATTTAGTTTTTTTAGAAGAAACTCGAAGAAATTTTGAGATAGAAGCAGAGCGTAAGAAATATCTTGAAAGAGAGAAAAAACCGATACCTGGAGATAAGTTTTAATATTGAATACGGTGAGATTATTTATTTTTTAGCTAGCTTCTCTATAGCTGACTCAATCATTTTTAATTTAGTTGAGTATTTTTCCATTAGCTCAGCAAATTTATCAATATCAATTTCATTACTTTCATTCAATAGTTTTAACTCATTTATTGTCCTAACAACTCCTGCCTTTTGATCAATCAATTTTTCTTTTTTGCTATAAGGAATTTTTTCTTCTAATTTCTTTTTTTGGTATGATTTAAAACGTTTGATATTTAAATCCTTAGGAACAAATTTGGTCAAATATATAATACTTTTAGGGACAAATGGTGCTAGATTCTCTGGAATAATAATAATAGGCTCAGGATCTTGTATCTTTTTAATTTCATCATAATCTAATTGTTCTTTATCATTCTCTTTTAGATTATCTTTAACTATAGACAAATTTAATTGAATATTCTCTTTTTCATCACCTGAAAGTGAGAGATTGTTTAACATATCCTCCCAAATATCTTGTGCTTTCACAAAATACCATAAAGCTTTTTGTTGTAATTTTGAGACCTTATCCTTATTAATTAATGTAATAGATGATTCTAGGGAAGCACGGGCTTTCAGATGACATGCCTTTCCCATATCATAATGAAATTGAGCTCTAATCTGTTGTTTCTTTTTTTCTTCGTGCTTTTTTAGGTAGAACAGTCTTTTCGATAAAAGACTAAGGCCCGCATACAGTTTTGAAGAAAAATAGATATTATTATTATTTTCTTCTCTTAATGCAGCAATACTTTGAGCAATAATTCTTGATTCTTCTGAGTTTAGTTCGAGATTTTCAGAAGTAATTGAATTTCCTATTTCTTTTTGGTAAACAACAGCAGCACTGAAATAAGCTGCAGTTTTATATATTTTACTGCATTCAGTCATTGCAATAATAGCGTTTTCCCATTCCTCTTCTTCTTCATATTTTTCAGATAATTGAGAATAGGATTTAGCCATAACCCATAAAGCTCGAGCACATTCAAACATCATATCCTGAATTTCAATTTCTTTATTTGCCTGTGGATCGATGAAAATCGGAGTTATATCTAATTCTTTCAATATCTCTTTATGGTTCTTATTTTCATAATTGATATTTAAGATTTTAGTATATTCCAATATAAGATTTAAATCATCTAAATTAACATGTTCATCTTCTTTTTCTAAAGCATCTTCTAAGTGTTTAATTTTGAAGTGAAGATACCTTATTCTCATCATGGTTTCTTCGTCAAAAAACATATCAGAATCAGAAATTTTTATTAAATTATAGTTACATAACAATATTTTATATTTCCTTTAAAATCTTTTGATACAGTTTTTGAACCTATTAAAATATTAAATTAGATAAGATGGATACTTTTGTTTTTCAATTCAATCAAATTAACTGGAAAAAATTAATGTTAAATATTGAATGTCAATATTTATACAAAAAAAGGAATTTTAAGTGCACATAAATGAATAAAGATTTAATTTTTATTTTTGAATTTATTTCTGGTGGCGGCCTTAATAAAGTAAATATACCAACCTCACTATTTTGTGAAGGATTTGGTATGCTTAGGTCAATAATTATGGATTTTAAAGCCATAGATTGTGAAATTCATACAATGCTAGATTCAAGGGTCTTCTTTTTATCGGAATTCTTACTGGCTGATAACATAAAAAAAGTAAATAGTTTTGATAATTATATCACGATTTTCAAGAACTGTGTAAATAAGTGTAAATACACTTTTGTTATTGCTCCCGAAACTTCAAAAATCCTTTATAATTTGACAAAAATTGTTAAAAAGCATGATAGAATCATTTTAAGCACAAATCTAAGGGGGATTAATTATGGCACATCAAAAATTTCTACTTATAAAATCTTTAAAAAGAAAAAGATCTTAACTCCAAAAACTTATATCATACCATTAAAAAACAATAAATTAGACCTAAATTTCATACTTCATAAATTTAGGGAATTAAAATGCCCTATTGTTATTAAACCTGATGATGGAGTTGGTGCGGAATCGATCCATTATTTTGAAAACGAACCTCAAATATTAGAGTTCTTAATGAATTATAATGTAAAGACTGAAAAAAGAAGGAAATTTCTACTTCAAGAATTTATTGAAGGAAAAGACTTAAGCATATCATTAATAGGGACACCTCAGTTAAACACAAACCCAATAATATTAAGTGTGAATTCTCAATATATTGATATCAAAAGTTTAAAATCGGAGTATATTGGCGGTTATACTCCCATAGAAAACTATAATGATGTTATTGAAAAATTAATGGTTATTACTAGAAAATTAAATAATCTTAATATCGAAGGATATTTTGGTATTGATTTCATAGAAAACAAAAATTCATTTAATTTTATAGAGATTAACCCTAGATTAACCACATCGTATATTGGGTTAAGAAACATACTTAATTTTAATTGTGCAGAACTTATATTTAATTCTAATAATAATAATATTAACAACTTTGAAATCGATTTTCCATATCATTCCTATTTCATTCGTATTGATTTCTATTTTAATAAAAATGATAATATGAAGGAAAGTCATACAGATCTTACGCATACACTAATAAAGTTAATTCCTGAGTTTGTAACACCCCCCTTTTCACTTAAGGAACAGAATCAATTCTCATGTTTTATTGCTACAAAAACAAAGGATTTATACGCCTCAAAGATAAGATTGAAGGAGATAATTGAAATTATAGAAAAGTTAGATTTCACTGTTATTACACCAATAAAAACAGAATTATCGTAAAACCTCCATAATGAAGCAGAAGTGAAATTATTAGACTACTTTCAATTTTTAAACCTTTTTTTACACATAAACTATATGATAATAACCATAATGACCATACTTGAAAAATTATCAATAAAACGTTATCAATTAAATTAAAAATACTAATATTTAGTAGGTTAAACCATTTGAAAATCATATGAAATATTAGGAAGAATATCATTGGATATAGAATAATTGCAAATGAAATTAAGAAATCTCCTGTATTTTCTTTTTTTTTGAAAAAAAATCGAGAGATACCTTCTAAAACAAGAAAGAAAATAACGAAATTTAAAATAAAGCTTAAACTAATTAATAGTTGAATAATCATCTCGAAATTGTATTGTTCAATCTCCATAAAATATAATAGGAATGAGGAAAATCCATTTAAAAAACAAAGTATTGTTCCTATTAGCAGTATTCCTATTGATATTATGATTACAAACTTTTTATCTTTTTTCTGAAACTGGATAAATCTACTTGTTGTGATCCACATTAACTTGCGTAAGATCGGAGATTTAATTTCTCTATGGGCAAAATCTGGTGTTTTAATTGTTTCAATATTATCTCTTAAAGAATTATAAGCATATAATCCTAATTCCTTCAAATAATATTTTTTATCTTGTTTTTGCTCAACTAATTCTGCTAATGTGTCTAAATGATGATAAATAGTTCCAGTGCTTACTCCAAGTTCCTTTTTAAGTCTAGTAAAAGTAGTGTATTCATTGTCTCCAATAATTTTTATTATTCTTCGTCGGATGTCATGACTTAGTGCATAATAATAGTTTGCTTCAGTATTTTTGCCATTGGGTTCTTTTTCAGCTTCATTTGATTTATTAGAAATTCCTAATTACCTTCCCTTTGTTTTTCTATTGATAATAGTGAATTAATTATGTTAATCAATACTAAAAGAAAGCCTACAACTCCCAAATAGAATCCTATTCCTGCATTTAAAAGAAATTCGAATTCTTGAGATATGTAATCAACAAAAAATATGACTAAAAAGCCTAGCCCAACAAAAGATACTATCACAGATTTTACTTTTAATTCTATTTTATAAATCACTAAAGAGCTAGCAATTAGACAAATGATACCACTCATAATTGGGAATAGGTATAAAAATGAGTCAGCAAGTTCTACAGATGATGTGAAAATATAAATCTCTAATAGGTTATAATTGGAAAACCATGAAAAAAATTCAGATAATATTATTATTAATGAACCAATAAAACCAATGATATAGGTATTGACATATTTTTTGAATTCCATTAAATTTCATACATATTTTTTTGTTAAAATTAAAAAATTATAAAAATTGGAAAAGAATAATATTAAAATAAATTTCGAAAATTTTAATTTTTCTTAGGTTTTAAAATAAAAATTCAATTAATAGAAAATTGGAATATTATGTCTTCCCAATCAATATCAGAAATCGAAACGGAATCACCCCCTCTTTTTAATTATCTAAAGCAAGAAATTCCTTTAGAAGATATAAGAGATTATGCTTCGCCTAGACGTATCAAGGCAATAGATTTTGTAAAAGGATTTGCTATTGTTTTTATAATATTAGCTCATACAGCAAGCGGTTGGCTCGATCCCGATTCATATTATTTATATGGATTAATGTTTGCCTTATTAGATATTTTAGGACCTTCATTGTTTGTATTCCTCTCAGCTCTCAGCGTAATATTTAGTATTAAGAGAAAAGAAGGTATAGTGCATCCGAAGATCATCCGAAATCGAGTTTTTACTCGAGGAGTTGTAATGATAATAATTGGAATGATTACGAATATATTAGTTATTGAAGGGGGAGAAGTAAAAGTAGCGATATATGGTTGGAATATAATTACATTTATTGGGGCTTCTCAAATCTTTTCTTATTATATCTTGAAAATAAGAAAATCATGGCGTATTATTATAGGATTAGTAATAATTCTTCTCTCTCCATGGCTAAGAGCTCTTATGTATTTTGGTAACAAAGATGGAAATATATTGGGTATTATTCTGCACTATATTATTACCTCTCCAACACCTCATTTAACTTTACTACCGTGGATTTCAATCTCTTTTATCTCTACAATTTTTGGTGAATATATTTACGAAGCAATGAATAAGGGTACTAAGGATGCGTATATTGGTCTATTTAGAATATTTTCTGTATGGGGGATTATTTTTATTATAATTGGAATATTTGCTTTCTTTCCCGATGGAGCGAATCTTGCCATTTGGGAACCGGGATGGACATTAGAAACACCTGCTTCAATAGTGGGGGGAACAGCTGAATATCCTCATTTGATTAATTGGGCATATGCAAATCAACAAGATTTTTTCTATATTCCAGGAATGCCAAATTTTCTGATAAGAGGAACAAGTGCTAATATGTTTTATAATCAGGGTGCCGCATTATTGATTATATCTATTTTCTTTTACTTTATTGATATCAAGAACAAATCTAATAATTTAACAAACATGCTAATATATTTCGGGAAAGTCTCCTTGAGTTTATTCCTTATTCATTTCATATTTATCCCCTTATTTTTTAATCAATTCAATGTGACTTTCTTCCTAATCATTAGTCTCTCTTATATTGGGTTTTTAGGTATTTTTATGTATATTTGGATGGAATATGGGAAGGGTGTAGGTTCTCCTGAATATTTAATGGTGCAATTGGGTAGAATTGGTCAAAAATCAGGCGAAGCTGTAAAGAAAACAACAAAAAAGATGTATGCTAAAATCAAAAAGCGAGAAAAAGTAAAAAAAATGGAAGATTTCATGAAGAAATTGTCAAAAAATGGTGAAAACGAATAGATTATGAAAAGATATGATATCTGATGTATAAAACTCGTTTATTTTTTTTTATAGCCTGTGCAGTCAATGCCTTTTATTTGATTTTAACTTTCATATTCTTCTATTTTTTAGATAGTCCTTTAATGAGTATAAACGAAAATGATTATTTGTCATTTTATTATGCCGGCCGGAATGTTTTAGAAGATTTACCTAATTTATATAACTCTTCGCTTTCTCCATTTCCGTTTAGATATTTACCCCTTTCCGCATACTTTTTTACACCTTTTTCAATTTTAGGATTAGAATTGGGCTATTTTGTTTTCCAAATTTTCAATTTTTTTCTAAACATCTTAATAATTTATCTAATTTACAAAATAATCCAAATTTACAATAATTCATATCAGAGCTCTGACTTTAACTTTAAACTAGATAATTTTAGAGATATCTTTGATAAAACAGAAAATGAACCAATACTCCATCATAATGCAGTTTTCCTAATTATATTGCCCCAATTTATGAATTTTTTCTTAGGCCAGGTGAATATTTTAGTTTCGGTTTTCATTCTTTCTTCTCTTTTTTATTTCTTGAAAGGAAACAATAGGAATGATCTTATCGGAGGATTTTTGTTGGGATCAGCAATATTATTTCGTCCCAATTTAATTTTTCTATTACCATTTTTAATTGTATTACATTATAATAAAGAATCCAGGAAATTTTTCTTTAATTTTAAAAAATCTGCTATAAGATTGTTAGGACCTATAGTTTTATTATTAATTTCAGGAATTTACTTTCTAATATATCCGCAAATGTTAACTGATTTTATTGCCGTTAATCTTACTGGAGAATATACTTATACTGTAGATGGGGGTATTGAAATTAATCCCTCATTTAGTCTTACTCGAATTGTCTTGATTTTCATGCAATTATTGGGAATTGAAGTTAGTGGATTTTTAATTTTTGTAGTAATTAGCTTAGTGATCCTTGTTCCTATCTATTATTTCTATATTCAAAACTCTTCTCAGCCCATAAAATTAATCAATGGATATTTTGCTGGACTTTTAGTTGTGTTAATAGCCTATTTTGATTCTTGGCCTCATCACCTTGTAGTTTTGACTCCATTTTTGATTTTTTTTCTTCTCATCAATAAGAATTTTAGATATTATAGAATGATCAAATATCTTTATTATCTATTAGCTATATTAATGGTTATTTTTTGGGGAATTTTTTATCTGACCTATACATTTTTCCCCTTTAATATGGGAGGATTAATTTTGTTAATGTTACTATACTACTGCTTAATCCTATATTATGTGAATCAAGCTAGATAATATTTAAGGAAGGTTTACTACATTTATTTCTAAATATAGAGCGTTTTACGTGTATTATGTACTAACTATAATAATAACAAAAAGGTTTTAATATGTTTAATGTTCAATAATATTAACAAAATTTTTAGGATATTATTATTATTTGAGTAGGATCAAGAATGTCAACTCCAATTGAGGAAGTTTTAAACAATGATCTTAAAAATGATACATCAAAACGTATAGCTTCAATAGACTACGTGAAAGGATTTGCTATAGTGTGGATAATTTTGGCCCATGTTGGGCTCAGTTGGTTTGATAAAGATTGGCGTTATGTATATGGGCTCGTTTTTGCATTCATGGATGTTCTAGGACCTTCTCTATTTGTTTTTCTTTCCGCTCTAAGTGTAGTTTTTAGTTATAAAAGAAAAAAAGGGAAAATGTCGGAAAAAGCGATTCGTAATGGAATTTTGACAAGAGGAGTAGTAATTATGATTATAGGTGTGCTATTCAATCCCGTTTCTTTATTAACAGAAGGTGAAGCAGTTCCCTTTCCTGCAAATTTATGGGGTTGGAATATCCTAATGTTTATTGGATTCTCTCAGATTTTATCTTATTATGCAATAAAGCTTAACAAGAAATGGCGTGCTGTGATTGGTTTAATAGTAATCTACTTCTCTCCTTGGATACGAGACGTATTATATGAGGGTAAAATATCAGGAAGCCTATTAATGAATATCTTGCATTTTATTATAACCTCTCCACTTCCTCAAGTTCCAATTTTACCATATTTAGCAGTTTGCTTTATGTCTACCATATTTGGTGAGTTCCTTTACGAGGCAATGATAAAAGGGACTAAGGAAGCTTATTATAAGTTATTTAGAATATTTTCGATTTATGGGATAGTATTTGTTTTAGCGGGAATATTTTTAATTATTCCGAGGGGTGTTGCTTTCAACATCTGGGAAACTGGGTTGGCACGATTAATTCCCGGAACTCACGCATCTCCAGGAGTTATTGTAAAATCAGAATATTTGCATATTGACTTATTAGCTATCGCTAATCAGCAAAATTATGTTCACTTTGACGGAATGCCAATTTTTATGGTAAGATGTACAGCACATAATATGTTCTACAACCTTGGTATTGCTTTTTTACTTATTGCAATATGTTTTTATGTTATTGATATAAAAAAGAAAATGAATGATGTCATAAAGTTAGTTTTATTTTATGGAAAAACAAGTCTCTCTCTTTTTATAATTCAATATTTATTTCTTCCTTTATATGTGGGCCAATTTTCAATAATCTTTGTCCCAATTATTTGGGTTGGTTATTGTGGTTTTTTGGGCCTCCTTATGTATGTTTGGTTGAAATATTTCAATGGTGTCGGAACACCTGAATGGATTATGAGGAAAATTGGAAGTGCTGGAAAAAATAAAAAACTGTCGTAAAGAGATCCTATTTAGAGCAATTTAAGAATTAATTAAGCTTTATTATAAAGATATAAATATCTTTAAAAGATATTATGAAATTATAAGCAATGAATTAATTTCATTAAAGTTAATTCATATCATTTAATTTTCAAGTTAATATAGTAAATATGATTTAATAAGAGGAATTTAATGATGAGCCCGGATTCTCAGTATAAATTCAAGATAACTCTTTTTGGACCTGGAGGTGTAGGTAAAACATCCCTTTTATTGCGATATATAAAAGATTATTTTGGTGATGATTTAAAGAAGACAATAGGCAGTAATTTTTTAATTAAAGACGTCGAGCTTGAAGGAAAAAATGTACGTCTTCTCCTTTGGGATATTGGGGGGCAACCTCAATTTCACAAACTTAGAACAATCTATTTTAAAGGAAGTAATGCCGCACTTGGAGTTTTTGATATATCATCTAGTCAATCACTTCTAAAAATCCCGGGTTGGGTAAGCTCTATAAAAAAAACAGTAAAAAAAACTATACCAATGTTACTCCTTGGCAACAAAGTTGATTTAGAAAGGGAAGTAGATCGAGAAGAAGCAGAAGATTTAGCTAAGAGGTTAAATTGTGAATATATGGAAACTTCAGCGAAAACCGGAGAAAATGTTGAAATCGCATTCGAAAAGATCGCAAAAGCTTGTCTTCAGGAGATAAGTGAATAATTAAGTTTAAATAATCTTAAACTTTTTAAGTTCTTCGACCAGTTCTTCTGAATTTGTATATTTTATACCTATTATTCCATATTCTTTTGCAGAATGTATGTTCATCAATCCATCGTCTATAAAGATCATTTGCTCTGGCTTACAACCAGCTTTTTTAATGGTATATTCAAAAACTTTAGGATTTGGTTTAATCATGTGAGTTTCATGTGATAAAATTAATTCATCAAACCAATCTATAAAATCCCATTTTTTCTCTAATATATAATTCCAGTGACTAGAATTAACATTAGATAAAGCAATTAGCTTATACCGATTAATTTCTCGGATATTTTTGATTATTGCTGCCACATCCGGATTATAACCAGATATGATGCTGTTAAAAGCTTCAAAAAAATCAGATTGGTCTACCATGCAGACCTGTAGGAGATCACATGCAAGTTGATAAAACTCCTTGTCACTCATATTTCCTTGATGATACATGTCAGATTGTCTAAAAAATTCTAACATGATTGGTGTTTGAGGTTTATTTAAAGGAGATTGAATTATTATCTTATTATAAAAATTAGAAAAATCGAATTCTATAACTACTCCTCCTAAATCAAAAACAATTGCTTTAACCTTCATGACAAAAAAAATATTTATTTAAACTTAAAATAACAGATCGAATAAATATTTTTTTAATAAAAAATAAGAATAGGTAGCACTAGACCCTAGTGTCTAAAATAGACTCTTGTTGAGATCTTTCTAAATGGAATCGGTAATTTGTATTTTGGAAATTTTAATGTATCTTCTTCAAGTAGTTCAAGCAATTTTTCTAACTTTACATTATTAATTTGTTCAGATGTTTGTTTTTTTGTACCATATGGTTCACCAATTAATCTTTTTCTAATAGAAATTGTATGGTTCTGTTGTTCTTTTTTACCTATTATTATTGTATAGGGTATCCATTCAATTTCAGATTGTCTTATTTTCTTTCCTACTGTTTCTTCTCGGTCATCGAAATCTGTTCTGAATTCTTCTCCGTTAAGGATATTAAGTAATTTTTCAGCATACTCGTTCTGTTCATCATTCACGGTAATTATTCGGACCTGAATCGGAGATAACCAAGTTTTAAATCCAGGAATAATTTTATCCTTATTTCGAATAGCCGATTCAATTAATCCCCATAAAACTCTTTCTATAGCACCAGTTGGAGAATTGTGAAGAATAATTGGATGTTTTAGACTACCATCATTGTCTATGAAAGATATATTATATTTCTGCCTTTTAAAACCATCAGTATCGGTCATATATTCTAAGGAGCTCTCTACGTCTATCTGGTTAGTTGCTAGAGTAGCACTTTTGTTTTGAGCAGAAAGAACATTTCGTTCAAATTTTAGTACATAATAATAATATCTATCCTCCCAAAGTTCTAATAGCGCAGGATGCTCTTCGGTTTTGATTAAATTAATAATCCAGTCCTTATTTTCCTTATAAAATTCCTGTGTTACTCTAAAAGTAACATAAGTTTTTATCCCTAAATCTCTTTCCAAGCTTTTAATTAATTCGTATTGCTTTATAAACTCATCAACAGAAGATTCAATATCTTTGCACATTGTATGCATATCTGGCATTATAAACGCGCGTAATCTTCTTAAACCGCTTAATTCACCCTCTAATTCACGTCTAAATGCATACTGTTCATATTCATATGCTCGCAAAGGAAGATAATGTGGTTTCAAATTCATTTGGGAAAATAAATCAAAAAGTAAGAAATCACAAGCGTATCTTAAGAGATATCTATCACTTCCAGATTCAACCCAATAACTCCTTGCTGGAAATCGTGCCGTTTGAGCTGTTAATTTCTTATTTTTCACGGTATACATAACAGGGGTGTCTATAAGAATTGCTCCATAATCAATTAATCTGTCTTCAATAAAATTTTTTATTAAATTTTTCATGATGATTCCCTTTGTATACCATCTAAAATTTCCTGCATCAGTATTAGGATCGAAATCTAATAGTTCAAACTCCTTCATAACCTTAATATGAGCGGGTTCTATTCCTTTATCTATTAATCTTGAACCTAATTCAGAATTTAAGAATAATCGAAAATTTTCTTCTTTAATTTCTTGTGATGGCAATAACTTTTGATCTTCATCAAAATTTAAATCAATCTCTTCTCCTGATGTAGTAATTACTTTAAATATTGAATTTTTAGCCTGTTCTTCAGGTTTAATCGCTAATTTAACATCTCTATACATTTCAGCTAACTCATGACCTAAGCAATTTATTTTAAAAGATTTGTACCATCCAAAAGGGGAAAATTTTGATTCTATTCCTTTCTTTAGTAAATTTTCAACAATTTTTGGACAAACTTCCATTGCATTTGCCTCCTTACTAAGAAATTTACTTAAATGCGCCCATGGATATACTAAAACTTTATCCACTCGATAATTGTCTCGTTCCATTATAAGTTCTTTTATTTTCTTTGGTTTTCCTTTTATTTCTCCTCTTTCTATTTTTTTATTAAAGCCTCTTATTTCTTCATTTTGTAGCCTGATATTTTCAGGAAAATCACAAATTTGCAATATTGCTGCCTCAATCTCTTCAGCACCTTGCTTTGCTATCAAATCTGTATCGTATGTATCTTGATCTTCAACTGAAACATAACAAACAAGAATTAAGCCTTCCATCTTAATAGAATCCTCTTTAAAATCCTGGGGGTTGCTGGTAGCCTCTTTATTTTTTATAACTTCGACATTTTTTGAGTGGATTAACAAGATTTTCATGTTAGATCATTTTTTTTAATTGTTTACTAATCCTATATCATAAATTCTAAATATTTTTCTTACTTTTGATATATAATTAAATTCTAAATTCAAATTAATTATTACTAAATTATAATTCTATTATTATGAATCTTAAAAAAGCTTTTTCAGAAATATCTGAGTTATTAGATATACTATTTCATGATAGGGAAGAGATCTTGAATTTATCTCGTAATATTGTTAGAGACTGTAGTATTGCTATAAAAAATATTCATAGAAAAGAATTTGATAAATTTCATAAAAGAATAGAAAAGATAAAAATTAATCACGAGAATCTCCAAAATTTAGTTAACAAAAATCCTGGGCAATTTTTTAAATACTTAAAAACACCAGAGCAAGAATTTGTTGAAGCAATTGCTTTCTTTTCAATTATTGACAAAAAAGAGATTCCATCACCTCTTGATTTAAAGATTAATCCTTTCAATTATGTATTAGGTTTAGCAGATGTTATTGGAGAATTAAGAAGATATGCTTTAGATAATATTAGGAATTCGCGGGTTGAAGATTTAAATTCAATTCTAGAAAAAATGGATGATATTTATACCCATTTATTTACGTTGGATTACCCTGCTGGAGTAACTCAGGATTTACGACATAAAGTAGATGTTGCTAGAAATTTAATCGAAAAAACGAGAGGAGATATTTCTTTAGCTATTCAAATGGATGACTTGAAGAAATGTTTTGAAAATAATATATAGTTTTAACCTAAACTATCTAACATGTATATATGAGCAGACTAAGATGAATGAAAAAAAAACACGAGTATTAGTAGCTGGAACATTCGATTTAATTCATACTGGCCACATTTATCTTATTAATGAAGCAGCAAATTTGGGAAATGTATATGTAGTTGTTGCTACTGATAAAAATCGTGAACTTTTTTCGGGTGAACGACCTATAGTGCCCCAAGAACAAAGATTGGAAGTTGTAAGAAATCTCAAAAATGTGAAAAATGCTAGATTGGGAAGAAGTGATAATAATACACTTAGAACAGTTGAAGAGATTAATCCAGACATCATTCTTCTGGGGCCGGATCAAAAATACAGTATTGAAACCCTAAAAAAGGGGCTCAGTGAAAAGGGTTTAAATCATATAGAGATTAGGAGACTCGAAAATTATTATGATAAATACGAGTTAAATAGTTCAAGTTTAATAAAAAAAAAAATTATTGAAAAATATAGAAAATATAATAATAATTTTGATAATGGAAGATAGAGAAAGAATTTCATCAGATAATTATGCAAATTGGTTTGCACTTTATCACCTCTGCCAAAATATTGGAAGTAGGAAAGCAATTCATATTAGTAGTGTTAAGTTTGGCAAGATTCTTAATTTATCTCAACAAACTGCTTCGAGGAGAATAAACCAATTGGAGGAAATTGGTTGGATTCAAAGAAAAATTATAGGGAAAGAACAGATTATAAGAATCACAAAGAAAGGCGCTGATATCATGCTTGCAATGTATATGGATTTAAAACAAATCCTCGAAGAAATCCTAATAGTGGGTGAAGTTGTCACTGGGATGAAAGAGGGGGCATATTATGTTGCGATCAAAAGATATTACGATCAATTTCAAGAGAAATTAAAATTTAAACCCTTTCTGGGGACTCTGAATTTAACTCTAAGTGAACTTAACAATGAACTCTTAACTGAAAATTTAAAGAATCAAAATTCTATCATAATAAAAAGTTTTGAAGATGAAAATGCAGGTCGTTCTTATGGACTTGTACATTGTTATAGTTGTCTAGTGTCTCGGTTGGATGATCAAGACAAGAAAATAAACGCAGCAATATTAAAGATCAAAAGAACGCATCACAAGAAAAATATCGTTGAAATCATTGCAGCACCATACCTAAGAGACGAATTAAATTTAAAGGATGGAGATGAAGTCCGAATAGAACTAAAAAAATAATAAAAAATATCTCTCAACTACTAAATATTTTGATTATTATTCCAACGTACCTCATATATATTAGCAATGTGTTTCCTCCTCAAAACTTTTTCTGATTTTCCCAAGCATGTGTCCTATTTTGTAGGACTAACTCTTGTGTTCTATTAATCTCTTCCCTTAATGAATTCATTTTAAGATGTAAATTCTTTAACCTTCTTTTATCCCTGAATTGCACCCCAACACAGCAAATCTTATCTTGAAAAATATTGGCAATCTGGAAATAGAATTTCCTAAGAAATAGTACTGAGAATATTAGTTCTGATTATCTGTTATTTTTACTATGCTGTAAATACGTATTATTCTAAAAAGAAATGTTCCTAGGACAAGTAACATAAAGATAAATAATAATATATTAACAAGATTGCCAAAAAATCCTATAATTGAAATAATAACAATATAAAATAACCTTTCTGATCTTGCCATTAAACCAATATCGAAATCTCCCTTAAAGAATACTTCTGCTCTTGCTCTACTATAACTAATCATTATCGAAGCTAAGAAAGATATAAATATAATGATGTTCATATTGATACAATTCCACAGAAATTGATTTTCATTGTAAATAAGCAATCCTAAAAATATAAAAAATTCCGAAAACCTGTCCATAAAAGAATCAAAAAAACCTCCAAATTTAGTAGATTTACTAGTTAATCGCGCAATTGCTCCATCACAGCCATCCATAATACCTGTAATAAATACAAAAATAGAAAAACATAAAAGATTTTGAAAAACTGCAAGAGAGATAAAACTCAAAAAAGAAAAACAAAGCATAAAGGTCGTTGCATAATTTGGACTTATCCTAATTCTAATTAAGCCTTTTGCTATTAGATTTACCAAAGGTCTAAAGATAATCCTTATCCTAAATTTCGAAGCCATATTTTAAACTATTTTATGAGTTAAATTAAAATATATTTTTTATTATAAAATAACATAGTTTTTTTAATGTGAATATTTAAAATATATAAATATTGACTATATAAAGAGAGAGAATAGCCTTGAAATTGCGTTTAATATTAAAAACAAAGACAAAAACAAATAAAGATGTAAATATAAAATTCCCAATTGCTCCTAGCAAACATATTGGTTTTATAAACTTTATAAATTTAGCTTTAAAACAAGGTTTACCTATTGAATTATCTTTTGAAAAAATATCAAAAACAGGCGAACGAGAAGAAAGTAAGATATTTGGGCAATTCAAACTAGAAGGAAAGGATAATTCACAAATGTATGAGATAGAAGAAGAAATTCATAACGCAGAACGTAAAAAGAAAAAACTCCAGCAAAAGAGAAAACATTGAGATTTAATATTTTGGATTAACTAACCTAATAATGCTGGTGGGTTTTTTTTGATCTACTAATTAATTTTTCTATACTCAAATTCCCAGGTTTTTTTAACATAAAGGGCATCATTAATAGTATCATAGACAACTGCTCTTTCACTTAATCCACCTATATCTTCAGCTTCAAGTTTTATTTGATTTGTATCTAACTGCGCTTTTACAGCATCGATATTTTCTTGATATGTCATATCATAGTCTAAAAATAATTTTGCTCCACCAATAATAAGAGCAGTAATATTTATTTTATTAGCTCCATTATATAGTAAGTTATTATACAGATCTTTAACTGAAGTATCTACAAAAGTATGAGGGAAAAGTAAATGATACCCCTGTTTTGAAGCTGATGAAGAAGGTAATGATATATGGGACATAGCAAAAATATTATTTATTGGATCCTTGAGAATTAAAGCAATCCCCGATCCCAATCCTTCAATTATGAATTTGGTAGCAGTTTCATATTTGTCAAAAGAATTAATTAAGCCATAATATCCCATAGGGATTATTAGTTCTTTCTTATCATATGCATTCTCTATTTGATCTATACGTTTTTGTTCATAAATACTTTGTAATTCTTCGTTTTCTATTAACTCTTTTGAAATTCCACTAATTTGAACTTCTTGTTGCATAACTTGTCTAGTATAATCTCCTACCTGTCTTATTCGGCGGTTAAATTGCTTTTCTTTTTGTTCTAATAATTTTTCTCTTTTTTCTACTCTCTTAGTTAGCCTTTCTAGAATTTCTATACGGTTTTTAACTTCTACTTCTTGATCTTTAATATCTTTGAGTAAATCATTTACTTCTTTTCTTTTTTGTTTAATTTTATTATACTTTTCATCTAAAAAAGAAATCCGTTCTTCTATAAATTTTTCTCTCTGTTCTGCGAATAGCTCACGTTGCCTTATGGATTGTTCCCATTTTTTATATGTATATATTTTAAACTCTTCATCTGGATTTTTCGTAGATTCTGGTGATAGATTATTGCGATATTTGTATCCATTCCCATTGAACCTATTATTTACTTCAATACCTGTTATCCTGACCTCGGTTTTCATCCTTTCGGTTTCATATAAGTTCTTAATTTCTTTATCAGGTTTAATTTTCTTCTTTTTAATACTTTTTTCAGAGATTTTTACTCTTGGTAAGGATTTAGGCACTGTTTTTAAATGTGTTTTAATTTTTTTAATTTCTTTATCATCTTGTTGCTCAATTTGTATCCTTGATGATTTTCCCCCATAATATTTAGAAACCGATTGGTTTTTAAAAAGGTTGTAAATTCTATTCTTAAAATTTACTTCTTGAGTTGAAAAATTCTTAATATAAAAACGATCTCTCAAATTAATTGATTTAAAATTAGTATTTTTATGGGGAAGTGTTTCTGATCCACCCAAAATTAATAATCCCCCATCAAAAAGCCGGGATTCTAAAATCTGTAATAATTTTTCTCTAGCATATTGATTTATATATATAAAGAAATTTCTACAAAAAATTATATCATATTTAATATTCTTGTTATGACCTTTAATGATATCCTCTTTAATAAATTCGACATTATCTTTGATTTCATCAATTAGAATATATTCTGGACCAAGTTCAGTATCTTTTTTTGAAAAATATGTTTTCAAATAAGTCTCTGGGGTTTCATGTATTGAATATTCTCCATAAACACCGTTTTTTGCTACTTTCAGCGCAGCTGGATCAATATCTGAGGCGACTATTTTAAAATCAGGAAAATTTTTATTATTCTTTTTCAGTTGATCTAATACAATTGCAATAGAATAAGGTTCATCTCCAGTAGCACAAGGAGCTGACCAAACACGAAGAATTTTATTGTGATAATTAACATAGAATTTAATATATTTCTCAAAATTCTTATAAATATTATAGTTTCTAAAAAAATAGGTATAATTAATTGTAAATTTATCTAAAAATAAATCTAATTCAACAGGATTCTCTCGAATATATTTTATATACTCTTGATAGTAATTAAGATTTAGATTTTTCATCCTAAAATCAATTCTTTTTTCAAGAAATTTTCTTTGATAATGGTCAAATTTCATTCCTGTTGCGCTCTTTAATTCTTCTATAAGAGCATCTATAGACGAAGGATTAATCGAGGATACGGAAATTTTACACACCAAAATGCCTGCTATTAAGATTTTTTACTCTATTGTTATAAAAATATGCCGATATTAATATACTCTTAAAGAGATTTTATTTTGTTATGTAGTAACAAAATAGTAAAACAGGATTTGTGGTAAAAAATCCACACTTTTTAAAATTTTTAACATTTGCCATTAATTTAATGAGATAAAACCCATTTTAATGAGATTTTTACATATATTATATACTTGAATTTCTTTAACCATCAATTGATTAGATATTTGATTGATTGATTTTTTCCCATCTATTTGTTCATAAACTCTACATGATATTTCTCCTGTTAAATAATATTTTGGATTAACTTTTTTGGATGATGTGAAAATTGGGATATAATTAAAGTATTCAGGGATTGACTCAACTTTCTCTGATTCGAATTTATATTGTAAACCTTCATCTGACTCGCTCTCAAAACTTTTTAGCCAATCCACTACTTGATCGTTATATTTAATTTGTTTAGATTTCTCGTCTTCTTTAATTAATTGCTCTATTACAGAGTCAAATGACTTAAAACTGTCTAGTTTTCCATTCCATTTTATAATTTGCTCTATGTTAAATTTTTGCTGAAATGATACAGATAATTTTTTTAGAAATGTTTGTACATTCATAAGATTCGAATTTTTATCATAAGTAGCCAAATATATTAATTCAGGTATATTCCCATCTTTTAAAAAGGAGAGTTTAAGATTATTATTTGATAATTTTAGCTCGCTGATGGTACCCATATCTTCAAATGAATCAGAAAATGAATTTAATGCTGAAAAAAAACCAGATACCATAATAAGATTATCTACTTCTGAAAACAAATTTTTAATACTAGTAGAATTACAAAAACTCTTGGATAATAATGGTAATCCATCTTTAATTATAAGAACATCGCAAATCATTAATCTCAATAAACCAGATCGTTTCTATTTAATAAAACTCATGTTATTTTTATCAGACTAATATTATTTACGAAATGGGAAAAAAAAAGAATTATAATACTTCAGTGATATCAGAATAATATAATTATTCATAAAAAATGATATAAGCAGGAACCTCTTTTACCAATTTTCATTAAATCAATATCAAAATTATAGTGTTATAGAGACATAATATAATGAAGGCAGTCATTTTATTAATAAAAGAAAATGGAAAGTTCGAGTTATTAAAATGAAAAGAAATCAATTTAGAGGAGATTTTAGAAATAAAGATATATTTGAGAAATTAATTAAAGATTCAGATTGGTTAAGAGAATTAGAGGATCTATATGAAAATCAATAAATTCTATGAATAATTTTTGATCTTAAATCTTTACAAGATATTAAGATGTTTATTAAAATAAACAAAAATCTTTAAAACTTAAAAAATAACATATTATAATTTAAGACTCACTTAAAAAATTTCAAGTGAAATTATTTATGGAAAAACCTTATCAAGTTGAAATATCGGAAGAAATTGAATTAAAGAAAAAGGAAAGCTCCATCGGGAATGTACTCTCTTGGGTTGGAAAGAATTTTAAATTTATACTCGTTCCAGGGTCA
>JAEOTH010000043.1 GCA_016839915.1 Promethearchaeota archaeon | reverse complement strand
TATTAATTATTTTTCCCTGTTTATTATACAATGTATAATGAGGTCCGCATACTGAGCAAGCAAATGTTTGAGCATGAAACCTTCGATTCTTGAAATCTGAATATTCTTGGACACATGATTCAGGATCAGCTTGCTGGCAGAAAGGAAAATTAATCATTGTACTCCTTTCTCTATCATAAGGTAATTCGGTAACTGTAGTGTATCTGGGGCCACACACAGCACATGCGACAAAAGGGTATTTATAATATTTCTTTTTTTGAGGAGTATTCATATCCTTTAAGCATTCATTACATATTGCTATATCCGGCGGAAGAGTTAAACTAATTCCCCGGCCTTGTTCACTTTTCCTTATCTCCAGTTCATTAAACTCCTCTTGAAAATCTAAAAATTTTATACTAATGTCCTCAATGAAAGAAATCCTCGGTTTCTTTAGTTCAATATCTTCTAAAAATTTTTTAATATATTGAGAATTACCTTGTAAAACCAATCTTACACCGGCATTTCCTCGATTTAATATATAACCTTTAAGTTTGAAAGAGTTTGCAAGATTAAATAGAAAAGGTCTAAAACCTACACCTTGAACAATTCCTATAATCGTTATTTCTACTGTTTTATAATCTTTCAAATATCTAACTTCAAGCTTTCAAATTTATTTTTAAATCTAGTTAAAATAAATAAACGCTTAAAAAAAAAATTGATATTTTATTATGATAAATATTATTAAATTAAGCTTTTGTTTTAGAATCAATCAATAAGTGAACAATAGTGTAATAAAATGGTTGTAAAAGAAATATGGGATATACCATATCATAAAGCATTTTTCAAAACTAGTCATAATTCCTATGAACTTTCAATAAGAGAACAACTAAATAAAGGTGTTCGGGGACTTGAATATGACTTACATGATGACAAAATTCAAGAATTAGATGATTTTGAAGTTTATCACTTACAAAATCATATTGATGTACTCCTTGGTAAAGATGGTAATCCAAATGATCTTTTATTTTCTAATTGGCTTAAAGTGTTAGAAGATTGGTCGAATGAACAAAAAAAAGAACATGCACCAATCACATTATTTATAGAATTAAAAGATGGAATTATTGGTTCGAATAATGAACCTGAAGAATTATATGGAATTAAAAAAATGAATAAGGTTATTGAGAATTCTATTAGCCCTAAAACTCTATATACTTTTAGAAATTTCAGAGATAATAATTATAAATGGCCAACAGTTAGAGAATTAAAAGGACGTATTTTATTAGTACTTGTAAGTTATTGGGGAGGATATTGGGCTGCAAGTGAAGATGGTTTTGAATCCAGGTTAAAATATTTGAACAACTGTTTAGAGGGCAAGGATGACGTTTGTTTTGTCTCTTGGGTTCAAGAAGATCAGGGAGAAAAAGTAACTTTTCTTAAAGAAAAAAGCAATTTCTGGAAATGCAATCTTGAATATAGTACTCAAAGTTTTACAAAAAATAATGAATTTCAACGTGTAACAAGAGCGGATTTTGATAAAATTGTATGGGGAAGACATGTAAAAACCTATTATAACAAGAATTATAAAAAGGGATATCGATGTAATTTCCCAGCTACAGATTCGTGGGGAACAGAAAAATATAATACTTGTTTTCCATGGTCAGTCTAACTAATATC
The DNA here is from genome assembly GCA_016839915.1 of Promethearchaeota archaeon. Lineage (GTDB taxonomy): Archaea > Asgardarchaeota > Lokiarchaeia > Sigyniarchaeales > SOKP01 > Loki-b32. The sequence goes on along the minus strand of JAEOTH010000043.1, from coordinate 6,485 downwards.
ATCACTGTGATATTTATAATAAATACTACAGGTTCCTTCCATCGAAACCATGCATGGACCAATTGGATTAATAGGAGTACATTCTTTTTTAAATAGTTTGCATTCATGAGGGTAGAGTTTTCCGACCATGACAAGATGACATGAACATCCTGGCGGGATATCTTGAGATTTTTGAATCTTAATATCAAATTTTTTCTCAGCATCAAATTCACTATATTTATCCCTAATGGCTAAACCCCCATCAAGTATTCGCCCTATACCTCGCCAAGGTGAAGTGACCGTCTCAAAGACTTCTTCAATTATGGCTTGAGCCACCTTATTTCCTTCTGGTTTTACCACCCTGGAATATTCGTTTATAGTCTCAAATCTTTTATCTCTAACTTGTTTTAGAAGCATTAAGATAGATAGAAGTACATCATTTGGTTCGAATCCCGCAATGACATTAGGGATTTTATAGCCCTGAGAGAATAATTCATAGGGTTTCATGCCTATAATAGTAGAAACGTGCCCAGGAGAAATAAATCCATTGATGTTCAAGAGCGATTGACTCATCAAGAGTTCAAGTGCGGCGGGTATTAATTTATGAGCACAAATAACGGAGAAATTGGAAGGAGGTCCAGACTTCAATTCAAAACCAATAAGAGGTACTGTAGTCTCAAACCCAATAGCAAAAAAAACGACTTCCTTATCGGAGTGCTCTTTAGCAATCTTAATAGCATCATTAGGACCATAAACTATGCGAACATCAGCACCCTTAGCCTTTAATTCCGCGAGTGAAAGACTTGTAGCGGGGACGCGAATCATATCTCCGAAAGTGGTTATAATTGTATCTTCACGCTTGCCAAGCTCAACAGCTTTATCAATATCTGCAGCAGGACATATACACACCGGACACCCTGGACCAGAAAGAATTTCAAGTTCTTTAGGTAAGAGAGTTCTTAATCCATATTTTGATATTGTGTGCTCGTGGGTCCCGCAAACATGCATAAATTTGGTAGGATGTCCAATTTCCTTAGAAATCTTCTTAATAGCAGTTGTTAATTTTGCAGTGAATTCTTTACTTCGTAGGACTTTAACTCCTGGAATTTCCATCGTTGCACCTCTTAATTTAACATATTCTTGGGATGGGTTCACCTAAAGGCATATCCACAAATCGAATACCCCCAACGATCGTTCTTAATAACACTCGTTTTGGATTATCTGCCCTAACTTCCCCAATGATTTCAGCTTCTCTCCCTAAAGTTGTATTTTTAATTTTATTTAAAATTTCTTCAGCTTTACTTAGATCTACTGCTAAGAGAGCTCGCCCTTCACAAGCGATATTAAATGGATCTAACCCTAACATATCACATATCGCTTGCACTTGTTTCTTTAATGGAATTTTCTCTTCCTCAATTAATATACTCATGTTGTTTTTATTAGCCCAATCGTTAAGAGCTCCAGCTATACCTCCCCGAGTCGGGTCTTTCATGGCATGAACAAAATTATTTTCAATTTCATCCTTAATAGCATTGATAAGATCTAACAAAAAGGCAACATCAGATTCTAAATCTGAGGAAATATTTAAACCTTCTCTACTGGCCATTAATGCAGTACCATGATCTCCAATCGTACCTGTTAGGATGATTTTATCTCCAACCTTAATATTATTATCTTGAATCTTAATCTTTTTATCCCTGATACCAATGCCCGTAGTAGTAATTATTATCTCATTTAAAGTTCCTCGGGGCATGACTTTTGTATCTCCTGCGATCACGGCAATATTCGCTTCCTTCGCAGTAATATTAAACGATTCAATGACTTTTGCTAAAGTCTCAAATTTGAATCCTTCTTCAATAATAATAATGGATGTTAGGGCTATTGGGTCAGCACCCATCATCAAAATATCATTAACAGTGCCGCAAATACTTAATTTTCCTAAATCCCCTCCTGGGAAAAAGATAGGAAATACAGTATGACCATCGGCAGTAATTACAATTTCTTTATCATAATTCTCTAGCGGGATCGTGGCGGCATCATCTAATTCTTCAACACCAATCCCGTTATTAACATTTTTAAAAGGGATATTTTTAGTAATGAATTCTATTAATTGGGCTCCCATGGAGCCCCCAGCTCCATGAGCCAAACGGATAACTTTTGAACTCTCTTTTTTTATACTCATACTTGTCAAATTGAAACAAAAATTAAAAGAATTTAGATTATAAAACAATCAATTAGAAATTTTAAGTTTAAAAAATATGGTTTTAAACTTAGATTATTATTCATTCTATAATAAAAAAATTAAAAAAAAAAGAAAAGAGTTAAGTTATTTAATCTTGTGGTTCACATATTTATGATGGAATCGTTTTCAAAAATTAAATCAATAACTTCGTCTGATGTTACTAATTTAATTTTATCGGAGACGAAATTGGTTAAGCCTCGAAGATCTAAATGCTCTTTACATACTGCTATACTTTTTTTTTGATTCAGTGCTTGTGAAACAATTTTATTAGATTTATTAGCAAAATATACAGCATTTTGGAGTAAAAGAATTGTAACATCATCCTCATCAGTGTGTTCCATAGCAAGTTCTACTCCTGTAGTATCTTCACTTGTAATAAAATACAAAACTTTTTTGCCCATTCTTATCAAACCTCCTAAAACGGTATTGTTACGGTTGAATTTTCAATCATTTTCAAAATTTCGCCATGTTCCTTAACTTCTACTTCTTCGATTAAGTCTTCTTTAGTGAGACCACGATCATCAAGAGATTTTTTATCGACAAAAATATCTAAATCAATATTTTTTAGAAAATCTATATGTATAGAATACATTGTTTTATCTGTATCTTTAAGGAAGGTGTAGACTCCATCATTAATAGCAATTGTAATAGGATCAAAATCCGCGCTTACCGCAACTGACATTCTTAATCCTTCCACTGGATAAAGGGTTCCATGAGGAGGTTTCCTTAAAAGGATAACAACTTCTTTTTCTTCTGCCATTTTTATCACCTCAACATATTACTATTAATTTATCGGTTTCTTCAATAATCTTCGCAAGATCTGGTGTTCCAGCTCTTTTAATATCACCGCATTCTCTCTTAAGACAATTTTTCATGGTACCTCTAACTAAAAGGCATAAATTGCACAATCTCACAGTTGCCCCTTTATCAAGGATATCTTTGAATCCTTTTTCGATGTTAAATATTCCTTCGATATCCTTTTGATTTTCTAAAGCGGCATTGACAGCATCCATATAGCAAAATATTCGCACTTCATGACCTTTATCTAATGCTGCATTCGATAGCTTTACAACCGTTTCAGCAGATTCTGCTTGGTAAGGTCCATTGAAAAAAAGTATTCCAAGTCGTCCCATATTTTTTCCTCATCTCCAAAATCTAATCTTTTTTCCACATAAATAGAAGATAGGCTGCTATCCATGATCCGAACATGATGCATGCGCCTGTTATGATGCTATGAATTGAAAGCTGGGGAACTCCACCTAATATATTTGTTATATTACATCCCGCTGCTGTTACGGCACCAAAACCCATGAGAATGCCACCGATAAGTTGCTTGAATAACATAAATCCATCTTTTGGAACTCTAAATTTAAACTCTTTAGCGATAATAGCACTAACGAATGAACCAATAATAATACCAAAAATTATAAAACCAGACCATCCAAGAACAGAGTTTGCTGCAAACCATTGATTTATCGCTCTCCAGCCACCTGTAATCCCTATTACACTTGAACCGTTAGCAACATAGCCAGCAGTTAATATTAAACCAATAAGAATACCAGTAACCCACCATGGATACCCTTTTTTAAAGGTCGCTTCAACAAAATTTTTAGTGTTTATCATAGGCTCTTTTGCTTCTCTTTTTCTCTTAATCACTGGCCAACCCCAGAAATAAAACATTAACGCAAGCCCAATAATGCCAATAATAAGCATCACAGTTGGTAATACTATCCCTGATGGATCAAAAACTCCAACAAGAGTAATTTTTCCGAGATCTACTACACTTCGTAACCAAATTCTAGCATCGGCTAAGACTCCCCAAGTTGTTATTACTGCGCCAAATGTTAATCCAATAGCTGCGACTAAGGATCCCATCATGCCTTCTCCAACTCGATATGTTGTTCCACTTGCACATCCAGCTGCAAGAACCATTCCAATTCCGAATATTAAGCCACCAACTATTGCTCCTAATGGTTGAAAAGAATTAGGGTTCAATGTAATAACTCCGCCAAATGCAAAAATTGCGAATCCAACCATTAAGACAGCCAATGAGATCGTAACAGCTTTTGCGAGCTTAAATTCTTTCAATAAAATGATATCTCTGAAAGCTGAATTCATACAAAATCTTCCACGTTGTAATATAAAACCAAAAATGGCTCCAATTATGAGCCCCGCTACTAATGCATACCAAAAATCCATTTTTTTTTATCACCTTATTTTATTTGGATGAGAATCTTCCAAGAAGAGTCTCCGGTTTTATCTACAGATAGCACTTCATGCCCTAAAGAAGTCATAGTTTCAGGAATTCTTTCAGCAGAAAGAGGATAATCAACGAGAATCTCAAGAACCTCTCCTGAACTCATTTTTTTAACTTTTCTTTTACTTTTTACATCTGGATAAGGACAAACATCGCCCGTGCAATCCAGTGTATCTGTAATGTCTACCATTTCTATCCAACTTTTTTTGTTTTTTATACATTTTTTTCTGAATATTCATTCAATATGAATAAAGAATGATAATTCTATTTGGATGTTAAAATATTTAAAATTATTGAATTTGATATTTGTACTACTAAATTGACAAAATTTTCTTCAAATAAATTTTTTTCAAAAATTCTTAGAGAAGAAACGCGTATTTCAGCATATTTTAAATACGGTGTTTTTAAATTATGAAAAAATTTACATTTAATATAATGAATTATTATTCTAATTAATCTATTTGATATGTTTTATTTCTACTTTAATTAAAAATTATGTAAAATAGGTTTATTTCATATAATGAAATTTAATAAAAAATTACTTGAATGCCAGCTTTCGAATCTAGATAAATATTAATTTTGAATATTTATTCATATGATTAAAATAATTATATTTGAACGTTTAATGAATCAGAAATTTTTAATTAAGTTATGAATAAGATATTTCAACTAATTATTTTTATTATAAATTAGCTAATTTAAATAAATAAAATAAAACAACAAAAATTGATAGAAAATGGCAGTAAAAGTCGCTTTTATGCAACTTTCCGATTGCTGGGGATGTCACCAATCCTTATTGAATACTCATTTAGGGTTGTTGCCAGTTCTTCCAGCACTCGAAATAGTTTACTGGCCAGCAGTAGTGGACTTTAAGCATGATTCATTGAAAGCAAGAGACAACGGGTCAATATTAGTTGGATTTATCGAAGGTTCTGTCAGAACAAATGAAGATTATGAAAACGCAAAATTAATGAGAGAAAAATGCGCTTTGATCATTGCTTTTGGTAGTTGTTCCTGTTATGGAAATGTACATGGACTAGCTAATCAATGGACTAAAGATGACTTAGTAAAGAGGAAATTCTCTGATGTTGAAAGCATAGCTGATGGAAGTGGTGGAGAACCAACTGAACATATGCCTGGTTTTAGAGATAAAATCGTCCCAGTTGATGAAGTAGTTAATGTAGATGCTTATATTTCGGGATGCCCTCCAAAACCTGAAGGTATTGTTTCTGCAATTGTGTTTCTCCTCGGACAAAAACCTTTCCCTATGAATGATCTAGCATTTTGTAATGATTGCAGTATTAAAGATCATTGTTTATTAGACGCAGGAAAACTATGTTTTGGACCAATTACAAGCAGAGGATGCAGTTTAAAATGTACTAGCAATGGAAACCCTTGTGTTGGTTGTTTTGGTCCGGCAATGACAGTGGACTCAAGAGCAGAGAAATTAAACGGCATGTCGAAGAATCTTACATCCATTAGTTCAGGGGATAAAAAGAATTTGTATGAGTTCTTAACACTGTTTTTAAACATTCCATTGATGGCTGGATTTGATTTAGCTGGAGATGTACTAAAGCAAGTTAAGAAACACGGAAGTCCAAGTACTCCTTTAGCAAATTTGCCTCCTACAACAGAGGAAATTGCAGGGAGATTAATGGCTTTCTTGAGAGATAATCCAGATTTCACTGAAATATCAAATGTTTGCGATACATGTCCTAGAATCATAGGAAGTAAATCAACAATGACAAGAGTTAAACGAGACTATGAAGGACTTCCTAATATGGATGATTGCCTTATTGAACAAGGGTATATCTGTATGGGACCTGTCACTAAAGCTGGTTGTGGTGGTATGTGTTTAAAGGTTAATGCTCCGTGCAGTGGTTGTTATGGTCAAACTGAATGGAATGTTAATCAAGCGGAGAGATTTGCAGATACAGTATTAAAACAGTTTAATGTGAGCTTATCAAAAGATGATCTACTTGCTCAAGTAAAAGATCCTATCGGTAC
>JAEOTH010000198.1 GCA_016839915.1 Promethearchaeota archaeon | reverse complement strand
TCAAAATTTTTTGCTAAAAGCTTAAGTGCTCTTAATTCTAATTCTTCGTAAATTTACATTCACCTTCAATTTTTTAATATACTAATTTCGTCAAAGCTTAAAAAATAATCCTAGAACGGATCTAAATACATTATTAGTAGACTAATTATTTTTAATTTATTTGAATTAATACGAATAATTTTATATTAATTGAAATTATAAAATTTAATGGAAAATTTTAAAACCAATTATTAAGTTGAAATAGTGTTTATTTTTGGATGTTAATAGCCTTCTATTCGAACTTTCAAACAAGGGAAGATTTAATGTGCTTAATAGTTTATATAACGAACCTAAAAGGCATAGTCAGCTTTTAAAGGAATTAAATATTCCAGGATCGGAAATTTCTCGTCATTTAAGAAGATTATATGAAAAAAGTCTTATTGGTAAAGATATCGATAATCATTATCGGATAACGAATATAGGAAAAATCTTTTTACAAATGATGGATATTTTCGAGGTTTCTTTACATAACAAAGAATTCTTGAATAGTCATGAAATCACTTCAATCCCGGTTCATCTTATTTTTCAGTTAGGAAAATTAAAAACTGTAGAATTAAGTAATAAAACTATGGAAAATATGGAAATCTTTGAAAATTTAGTTAAAGACTCGAGTGATTTTCTTTTAGCAATAACTGATCAATATCAAAAGTCTCTACTTATAGAAGCGGAAAAAAAAATGAAAGAAAAAAGGACTACGATTAGAGCCTTAGTAGATAGAAATCTTCTAAAATCTTACAATATTCCTGAAGGATGGTCAACTTTATTTAAAGCCCCGCAAGAATTCTTTAAAAAAATGTTAAAAAAAATTAGGATACTGGATAAAATACAATTATCACTCGTTGTATCTGAGAAAGGAGCTATACTTTTCTTGAGTAAAGATGGTGAAATTGATTATAGTCAATGTTTAATTGATAATCATGAATCTTTTATCAAATGGATTAAAGAATTATTTGAATGGTATTGGACAAAAAGTAAAAGTTTACGACCATTTGTTAGAAAAGAAATGCAAGGAAAATAATAAAAAATAACTATAAATATCCAAATGGGGATTTAGATTATTTTTTTCTTTATTTCTTAATATTACAGTTTTGTCTTTTCTTGTAGAATCAAATCATAAAGATCATCCATAGTTTGAGGAGGAACATGTGGTTCTTCTTTTTTTTGGAGTGTTATTGCGTCTGAGGGACATACACTAACACAATTTCCACAACCTATACATCGTTTTCGCTCAATTGAGGATACATCATCAGTAAGAGTTATTGCTTTAAGTTGACAGCGTTCAACACAGGAACCACACCCAGTACATAATTCAGGATCTACTTCTGAATAAAAATTAGATATAACATAATTAGCTGGATCAGGAACTTTTAACAGTCCTGAAATCCCTTTATCACAACAAGAGCAACAACTACAAATAAATTCAACATTTTGAGAATTGCTTGGTCGAAGAATTAGACCCTCTTCTTGATTTGTCTGCAGAATTCTAAGAGTTTCTTCTTTACTAATTTGGGTAGCCCAACCTTGATCGAGGTACATTTGAATCATATCTCCAAATCCGAGGCAATTGTCCTCATGTTTTGTCATTTTACATGGTTTTCCGAGCAAATCCATTTCTTGACGGCAAACGCAATTAATTTTTGCAAACGGACCTTCGCTTTCTTCTATAATCTTTCTTATATTATCGTAGGGGGCAACTTTAAGTGCTGGATCGAGACTTTTTTCAACTGGTATTGTTCGGAGCTGATGATAGTCAGTTTTATTAGCTTCTGCGCCCCATATCTCACCTAAGTATTCATTAAAGTCTTTTAAGAATTCCTTTGTAAGTTTATTAACTTGGAATTCATACATACCTATAATTAACATTGCATTAGCATAGTATTTCATATCTCCTTTTCTTCTCAACAAAATGGAACCTTTTTTAACCATATTATCTAAATTTGTCTCTAATTCTTCTAAAGAGATTCCAGTATTTTTTATTCGTTCATATATCTGTTCTATTGGTTCAAGATCTCTATTCCACCCAAACCTTAAGAAAGTAGCGATTTTTGCTTCTTCAGGTGTAAAAAGGTGTTTGAGAACTCGAATATCTGACCCCGACTCTGCTTTAGGAAAGCCAATAGGCATTTGATCAAGGTGTTTTTGTAATATTCTATATATACCAGAATCCTCAGTTATACATTCATTTACCATATTTATTTACCTTAATTTGATTTAATATTCAAATTAATTATTCTTTATCTAATTTATGTCTTAATTCTTCATCATTTTAAAAAAAGGAGATTTTATTAAAGAACAGTTTTTTAATCGTCTCGATTTATTATATGTTCTGGATATGGCTTAATATCTTTCAGAGATTTACGTAGAAATAAAGGATATAACCTCAATTCCTCTAATTGGCTTATGTCAACCCACTTAAAAGTTAGATCAAGCTCTTTTCCATAAAAAGTATCGTTTTCAAAAACAAATTTAGAATCTGGAGGAAATTCCATTAGATAGAAAATGGATATTTCATGATAATCTTTTTCGTTAAAATTAAAGAAATTTTCTACAAAATAAAGGGGTCTAACAATATTTACATCTACACCAATTTCTTCTTTTATCTCTCTTAAGAGCGTGTCTTTGGAGATTTCTAAAAATTCACACCGTCCTCCGGGTAAGGACCAGAAATCATCAATGATATTTCGATGTACAAGTATTCTATTATTATAAAAAGCAACCCCCACAACTCTGTAAGAAAAAACTTTTCCTTCTTTTTCGAAAGTTATCATTTGAATTACTTTAGTGTTCTAATATTATTAAAACTTGTAAACTTCTTGCTTAAATTTTAAAAGAGTAGAAAATTGAATTAAAAAAACAAAAAAGAGGTGTTAATTATTTTTATGAACCTTCTAATCTCTGAAACCGTAATATGCGTTGATAAGCAATAATAGAAAACCAACTAGAGTCAAAGAATAATCAGGTAAGTCAAATATTGCTAAATCCCATTCAAAAGTAAAACAAATTAATGAAGTTACTACTATTATAAACATAATAACTGAAAGAATATTTCTTCCTTTTCGTTTCCACCAGCTAGTTTCTTCTAACAATAGTTTTTCGATAATTTCCAATTCTGAGAGAGAAGCATCCATATTAGCAATTCTATTTTTCATTCTTTTATTTTCTCGAGAATGTGTAATTGATCTTAAAGAAGCCCCAATAATGAACAATATGATAATTATTAATAGATCAAATATAGTATTGGTAACTTCAAATGGAACATGTGGCCCTGCGTAGTTAGCAATTAAAGTTATAATCAACATTAATACTAAGAGGAATCTAACAGAATATTTAGGTAAGTATAAAGGCATTTTTTGCTTTGTTGAATCTTGGATATAAAAATCAGGTCTTTTGATTTCTTCAACAAATCTTTTTATTTTTTCTTGCTCACTTTTTCTTGCCTCAAAGTAGAATGCAACAACAACAAATATTACATTCACGATCAAACTAGGGATCGCTTCATTACGTAAAATATACCCAAAAGGAAACGCTACTAGTAGTATGGTGCTAAGACCTCGGATAGTTCCTCGTGGCATTCCCAGAGGGCCTTCAACTTTACCACCTTCGCTAAATCGCATAATTAGAACCCAAATACCAAAAATTGCAAGTAAGATAAAAGATATCATTAATTTTTTCGCTTCTTTTTTTTCTATTCAAATAAATTTTGAATAGATTTTATGATATATTTGATTTTAAGATTTTTAAGATTTTGGTAATTATTTATTAGAAGCTCTATAGAAATATATAAACTCCTTTATGGAGATAAAATTTATCCATTTTTAATTAACTGTTTAAAAGACAAATAATTTATGGAGATTATGAAACTATCATCCAAAATTAAGGTATTGACTCTTGAAGGTTCGCCTAAAGAGCGAGGCCATATTCACGGAGAAACTCTAAAACCTATGATTCTAGAAATTCTTGAGAGATATAAATATCAACTCCGACTTAATTTGCAAAAAAACCCAGATGCATTAATAGATCTCTTTCTCTCAAACACCAATTTCTTATCAACTGTAAAAAAATGGACCCCACACCTTTTAGAAGAAATTGAGGGGATTGCAGAGAGTGTTGGGGTTGACTTTAAAGAAATTTTCGCTCTACAATTAGTAGCCCATGATGAGGGTTGGTGGTTTTTCCGAAGATCTGCTACACCTGAAAAATGTAGTTCATTAGGATGTTTCAGAGAGGGAAATCAACCATCACTATTAGCTCAAAATTTAGATCTACCCAATCTTTTTGAAGGGTTAGAGGTGCTTTTGCATATAAAATATGAAGATTCTTCGTTGGAAGCTTTTATTTTATCTCACGCTGGTTTTCTCGGGGAATTTGGATTAAATAATCAACCTGTAGGTATATGTTGCAATTCCCTTTCTGGGTATTTAAATAATTCCACAAATGGTCTTCCATTTACGTTCATTATTCGTTCAGTTCTAGAACAACCAAATCTAGAAAAAGCCGTTGATCTCATAAATAACATCCAACATGCCTCAGCACAGAGTTATCTTATCGGTGGATCAGAGGGTATTATTTGTTTGGAATGTTCTGCAAATAAAATTGAGCAATTCGAGCCAAATGAAGATGCTCATAGGATTTACCATACAAATCATCCTCTCAAAAATGATGATTTAATTACACCTGCGCTGAATTCCACAGGCGGCATTACTACTTTTGATCGATTTAATTACTTGGAGACTCGATTACAGGATTCTTCTAAAAAAATCACAGTTGATACACTTAAAAACATTCTTAGCTCTCATTTTGGTCCTGTATGCGTTCATCATATTAATCAACCAAACTCGGGATACACATTCTCTTCAGCAATTTATTCGCTCTCAACGCCTCCAACCTTATATATAACTGTTGGTCCTCCTTGCTTAACTGAATACGAACAATTTGAGTTTTAGGGTTCTTTTCTAGAATTCAGAATTTCTGCTCTTTCTGCTAAAATAGTTTTAATATTTTCTCTATCCCCTGGAAACCATTTCATTGCAAGAATCCATAATATGACACCAGGGATAATACACAAAACTACAATCATAACTGTTATTTGATAATTTGTACTTGTAAAAGTTAACAATATCCCACATAATAAGGGGCCAATACCTCGACCAAATTGCTCTAAAAATTGATTCCATGATACTATTTGCCCCTGTGCCTCAGGTAAATTAATTTGTTGAATAACGGGACTCTGGTTAACTATATAGAGGGAAAAAATTGACCTTGAAGTAAAGAAAAGTGCTCCCATAACCCACATTGTAGGGATTGTCATTATGTAAGCAATATTTTTGCCCTGTTCTGGGGTTAAAGGAACCCAGGGAATAAAAAAGAAAAGCGCAAAAGTAACTAAACCGCCTATTATAGCAATAACAATAATTGGTAATCTTCTCACTGGATCCTTTAAAGCAATCTTATCACTAACTCTTGATAAAAAGATTTGTCCTACCAACCCGCCTGTTAAACCAAAAATAACCATAAAGATCCCTATTGAAAATGGTGCGAGATTATATGGTGGGTTTTGAACATAATTTAATATAAGAAAATTTAGACTACTCATGAGAATACAAGTGAAAATTCCTTCAATTAGGGCTACAATATTAGTTCTACTAAGCATTGTTTTCCGCATCATTTCTTTATTTATCTGAAAATCATATTCTATGGAGTCATCTTGGAGTATAAGATATAATTCTTCTTGTTGAGCACCTCTTTTTGGTTCTTTATTATGAACAGCAAAAATCAGTCCTCCAAGAAGAATACACGCCCCTATACCCCAAAAAAATTCTCTCCAAAGACCGTTTTGGACTAAGAATGCTGCTATCAACCAACCTATTATATTAGTCGTATTAAGAACTATTTGATATACACCAAAAAACCGAGAACGGCGATCACGAGAAACAATATCATTAGATAAAGAATTAACTGCCGGCCATGAACCTCCCGCAAAAAAGCCAAAGAGAGCAATAAATGTAAAAAAATACCACCATGTACTAGCTTCACCTCCATAAACAGCAAATCCTAGTAAAAGCATAGATATTCCTCGGAAAATTGAAATTATTATAATAATATTTTTCCGTGAGTAATTATCAATAAGTTTTCCAAAAATTAATCCCGCAAAAGAAGAAGACCATGATAATGTGGTATATAGTATTCCCATTTCTAAAGCATGAATTTCTGCTAAATCATTTGGCCATATAATTAGAGCAAGGGGAACTACTAATACAATCATAGCCCCATATGCTACACTTTGGAATCCATTTAGCAAATAGAGGGGCCAAAATACCCTATTGAAGGAGCGCCCAGAATTTATATTTTTGGCTTTAACCATTTTTTTTTTTCTTATCATTTTATACTTCTAAGATGGTTTGCAAAATGAGTTTTGTAATTTTAATTTAATGAGAAATGCTTTTTCCGTTCTTTTAATACATAATTCAAAAAAGAATCATTTTTAAAAAGGTAAAAAAGAGTAAAAATAAGAATAAGAAATTTAAAATTTTTATAGATCTAGATTTTAGAGGTCGTGGTTATGATCATGTTCACATCCAGGACCACAAGCATGAGGAGGATCAGGCTCACAGCCGGTTTCAATTATTTTAACTTTAAAGTTTAATACTTTACCTGCCATAGGATGATTTAAATCTATGGTAACTATATCATCATTCACTTCTTTTATTGTAGCAGGAACTGGTTGACCTTCTGGACCTATTAATAAAATCATCAAACCTGCTTCTGGCTCTTGTTCTGGTGGAAATTGATCTTTAGGAATAGATTGAGTGAATCCTTCTTTATATTGACCATATGCTTCGGAAGGTTTTAATCTGATATCAAACTCATCTCCAACCGATTTGCCAATTACAGAGTTATCAAATCCTGGGATAATTTGCCCGGCTCCGACTTCAAATTTTAAAGGAGTACCTCCATTTATTTTAGTGCTATCGAATACTGTTCCATCATCGAAAGTGCCTATATATTCTACTTTTATTATATCGCCTTCTTTAATTGCCATAAGTATTTCAAATTTTTAAAATAATTATTAAAGTAGTGAAAGAATGTTTATTATTGAATCGGTTTTAATTTATTTTTCAGCCCCATATCTCCACGGATACGTACATGAACTTTAAATGTAGAATATTTCAAATACTCTATTGACCATATCTATTTAAGAATGAGATAGTAACACCTCTTCTTTGTAATGCTTCAAACTTTTTAATCTGTCTAGTTGGGGACATCTGATAAGCTTTCTCAATAGCTTTAATAAATTCTATTCCATCACCAGATATATTATAGATTCCATAATCACCTCTTTCGATCAGATTCACTTTAATTAATTGTGATAAATGATTTGAAACTGCCGTTTTTTTCAATCCTAATTCTTCTATAAGAACACCATATGATTGAGGCCCTTTTAGTAGAAGTAGTAAAGTTTCTAATCTCTTCTTATTTCCTAAAGATTTTAAAATAGCTGAGATTTCTGCAAAGGATTCTGAATAAGATTCAATTAATTCAAAATAGATATTATCAGTTATCACTTATTATTCATCTCTTTTTCTTTAATTGGAATATACCAGTCCATTAAAGAACCCTCTAAATCATCAATTTTCCATTTGTTTGGTGAGTAAGACTGCATTATATACGGGTATGAGGGTTCATAATTAGATTCTGGAAGCCATTTGGAAAAAATGTATTCAGATTCTTTTCCCATATACTTGGTTGAAAAAAATAGATACTTTGTCTTTGGTAAAACTTTATAGAACATTTCTAGAGGAAAGAATTCAAGACTTTTTACTTCAATTCCAACAAAAACATGGAATTCTTTTTTCATATCATAATCGTCAGGTTCGATGTGGACTTCATATCCATACACATCACCTTCTCTAATCTTTTCAAGAAATTCCCAATATTTTTTTCCTAAACTTTCAAATCTTTTCCATGTATTCCCAATTTCATTATTTGGATCCCAACCTTTAGCCGAATGAAATGGATTTCCATAATAAACACATCCTAAGAGGTTAAAAACCTTTTCTCCTAAAACTTCTGGTTCCATTCCGAATCAAGTTTTAATACGTTAATTTAATTAGAATATGGATTTTTTCAAATATAAATCTATTCATTTTTTTTAGGGATAAATTCATATTATTTAAATATGGGTTTTAATTTTAAGAGATCATCAACTAAAAAAGATCAATAATTATGGAAGAAGAATATAAAATTAAGCCGATAGGTTATGTTAGAGTTGAAGGTGATGATCCAATGACAGCTGATTACTTCTTAGATATTCGTAAACCATACAGATCTGCCTTAAAACAATTAGATAAATTTAGTCACTTAATGGTTTTTTGGTGGGCACATGAAAACGATAAAGAAGAGATTCGCAGTCAAATTAAATGGGCAACAACACCACCATATGGAGAGGATACACCTGAAACGGGGATTTTTGCTACTAGAGCAGAATATCGTCCCAATCCAATAGCACTCACTACAACAGATATTTTAGAGGTTAATGAGAAGAATGGTATTGTCAAAATCGGGGGGATAGATGCATTTGAAGGTACTCCGATAATAGATCTTAAAGCATATTTTCCAATTTGCGATCGTGTAAGAGATTGCCATATCGCTCCATGGTTAAAAGAATGGCCTGAATGGATGGAAGATGGGATGGCATGGTGGGGGGAGCAAGGATTTTTTGATGATTATGAATGATATTTAAAATGGAGGGAAGAAAATGAGTGCGAAAATAATTGATATTAATGCAAACAACATTGATGAACAAGAGTTATTTTGTAAAAAAACAAAAAAAAAAATGGCAGGTTACCAAAACAAAGTCAAATGGCTAAAAGAACGATTCAAGGAAGGATTAAAATATAAAACACTAAAGGTAAAAGAAGGAAATAATGAGACGTTGAGAGGCATGATTGAATATATACCTGGAGAATTTAATTGGCGTGGGATTAATGCAGATGGTTTTCTAGTGATTCATTGTCTATGGGTGGTTGGTAAACAAAAAAATAAAGGATATGGATCAAAACTCTTGCTTGAGGCAATAAATGATGCAAAAAAAGATGGCTTATTCGGGGTTGTTGGTATGTCGACTGAAAAAGGAGGGTGGGTGCCAAATAAAAAAATTTATATCAATAATGGATTTAAAAAAGTGGATGAAGTTGGGCCGTATTTTGGATTATATGCAAAAATTTTCTCTGATAATGCTCCTCTTCCAAAATTTAATCCTATTATTGATGAAAGATTAAAAAAATATACTCAGGGGGTAACTGTTCTATATTCTGACCAGTGTCCCTATATCGTAGATCTAGTGGATGAATTGAAAGAAAATAGCAAAAATAATGAAAATTTATTTAACGCAGTCAAATTAAATAATTGTAAAGAAGCACAAGAAAATGCCGTTTATCCTTATGGGACATATTGTATAATTTGTAACGGAGAAAGAACATTATATCAACATAGAACAAAAAAAGATATTCTAGAAATTTTAAAAGCTGGATGAGAGTTGTTTTCTTATTTTTTCTATTTTAATTCT
The DNA here is from genome assembly GCA_016839915.1 of Promethearchaeota archaeon. Classification (GTDB taxonomy): domain Archaea; phylum Asgardarchaeota; class Lokiarchaeia; order Sigyniarchaeales; family SOKP01; genus Loki-b32. Next base: position 5,753 of record JAEOTH010000198.1, on the reverse strand, counting down.
ACTGTTGGTAAAAATTCGGGTGGCTTTCGTATCTTTGTTGCTTGTTCAAACGAATATGCGATTTTAAGTAATTTCGGTTCCTGAAAAGCACCACTAAAAAATGAAATTCCAACCGGCAAGCCATGGATATAACCTGCTGGAACGGTTATATTGGGGTAACCTGAGACTGCTGCAGCAGAAGAACTTCCACCTGTAGAATGATCACCATTAATATAATCAATTAACCACGCTGCTCCTCCACTTGGTGCAATTATAGCATCTAATTGATGTTCCTTCAAGACTGCATCAATTCCCTCATCTCTGGTTAGACAATGACATCTTTCTAAGGCTTCCTTATATTCCTCACTCTCAATGGAATCTTTTTCAGTTGCTAAAATAAAAGCTTCCTGCCCAAAATATGGCATTACTACCTCTCGATGATCATTGTTAAACTTGATGATGTCATTAATATTTCGCAGTGAATTAATTGGTCCATATTTTGCTAAATATTCATTTAAATCATTTTTGAAATCATACAGAAGAACTTGAAATTCAATTTCGTTTATATCATTAAGAGTCTTAATTTCAACAGGATCTATTATCACCGCACCGAGTTCTTTCATTTTTCCAATTGAGACTTCAATTATTTTATCGACAAGATCATTCTTCCCAAAATAATTACGAGCAACCCCAATTCTTGCTCCTTTCAATCCATTTGCATCTAAAAACTCTGTGTAATCTAGTGGAAGTTCTTCTTTATGCTTTGTAGTGCTATAATCATCTGGATCAATCCCTTTTATCACACTCAATAAAATTGCAGCATCTTGAACGGTTCTTGCCATCGGTCCAGCAGTGTCTTGATTGTGGGAAATTGGAATAATTCCGGTTCGACTAACTAATCCAACGGTTGGTTTAATTCCAACAATTGAATTGGTGTGTGAGGGACATATTACCGATCCATCAGTTTCAGTTCCAATAGCAACTGAACATAAATTAGCTGCTACTGCTACTGCGGATCCAGAACTAGACCCGCACGGATTTCTATCCAATACATAAGGGTTAAGAGTTTGTCCTCCACGACTACTCCAGCCGCTAGTGGAACGATTTGAACGGAAATTTGCCCATTCACTTAAGTTAGCTTTTGCAATGATTACTGCTCCTGCGTCTCTTAATTTTTTAACGATAAAAGCATCTTCTGGAGCGTAGAAGCCTTTAAAAGCTAAGGATCCTGCTGTAGTTTGCATCTTATCCGCAGTATTGATGTTATCTTTAATAATAACTGGGACACCATGTAAAGGGCCACGAATCGTCTTATTTTTTCGTTCTTCATCTAAAATTTTGGCAACTTTTATTGCCTCTGGATTAATCTCAATAATTGCGTTTAATTTGGGACCTTGTTTATCAATTTCTTGAATGCGAGATAGATATAATTTGGTTAATTTTTCAGTAGAAAGATCCCCTTTTTCCATTAATGATTGAATTTCGTTTATAGTATATTCTTTCATTTCTCTCAATTATTAATTATAATATTTAAGACCTAATTATTTTTCAAATGTTAATAAATTCTCCTAAATCTTGAGGATTAAATATATTCTAGGTGACTTAAATATCATGTCTTATAATTATGAATAAAAAAGGTAAACAATAGATTCATTAATTAGGAGCGTAAAATATTTTGGATTATAAGATAATCTAAAAATTGAGTGAAATAAAATTGGAAGAAAAATATAAAGGTTGGTTTGAAGGTTTTAGCAATGCTGTTTCTGATCAACTTGGAATAAACATTCGAGATGATATAGTGGATAAGTGTGAGAGTTGTCATAAAGTTTCAAATGACTCAGAAATGGCTGTATGTGTTAAAGAAGTAATGGATAGATTTGATAATATAGTCGAAGATAAAAATAAAAGATATAAAGTAATGGAAGTTTTAGGAAATGAATGTGTTCAAAATTTTCTAGGAGTCGCTGAGGAGGTGAAAAAAAATTCTAAGAGTGTGGAAGATATTGTTAAAAACCTCAATGAGAAACTAGGTGCTAAACTTTTCAAAATGGATGGAAAAGAAATTCATTCAACATTGAACAGATGTTTTTGTCATTGGGGTGTAAAGGAGACGAAAGAACCAATATCTGTTACTTATTGTCATTGTTCCTTAGGTTGGATGAAGACATTATTTAAAACCTTGTTAGATAAACCTGTAAAAGTAGATTTACTTCAGTCTGTTATAACTGGAGCGGATTCTTGTAAATTTATTATCCACTTAAATTAAAAAAATAGATTTTTTATGCATGAATGTAATTGATCCTAATCTGGCACATGAAGATTGAGTATAGAGATAAAAGTTAGTTTCTTATTTCCTTTCAAGAATTATTACTTTTGTTGATTCTGGTGCATAGTTTATTATATAATCTATATCTTCCTTCTCTTCCTCAATCCAATGGATTGGTATTATAATTTTAGGCTTGATTGTATCAATTGCGTTAATTACATCTTTAGGACCCATCATATACGGTTCTCTTACTGTCACAAAGGCTATATCTACATTTTTAAGATGATTCATTTCAGGAATAAAACCAGAATCTCCTGAATGATATATTTGAAAGTTATTAAGTTTAATAACATAACCAAGCCATCCAGATTCAGCTGGATGTGCTGATGAAGAGTAGGCGGGGAAAGCACTAATTTTAACATTATGCAATTTTACTGTTTCACCTGATTTTATTACATATATGTTAAAATCAAATTGCTCTTTTAATAACTCTTCCTCGCAATCGGAGGGACATACAATTATTGTCGTTGGTCTCACTAACTTTTCCAATGTCTTGACAGAGAAATGATCATCATGCGGATGGCTTAACAGAATAAGATCTGCTTTAGTTTCCATATTTTTTTCTGATAAATTTGAGGGGTCAAAATAAATTACATTCCCATTGCTAATCCTTATACATGCACTACCATATGGATGTGTGCTTTCTAACCATTCAATGTTCTTGAGAAACTCAGCTAATTGCATTTTATTTACACTTAACTTTTTTATTATGAATTTATTATCATTTGAATAGCTTTTTGACCAGCTTTATAAGCTTTTTCCAAAATATTCTTTCTTTCACGTACAGCACCTCTATTATTCATCCCAGGAGCTAGAATAATTTCAACCAATTTCATACTTAGGTAGTTCAGAACATCAGTAAGAAGGCCTACTGTATGTCGTGCATATTTATTGTGCTCACCTCCAAATGGTATCGCCAGTATTACATGCTTTCCCTTGAAATTCTGGTGTTGGGGGCAATACCATCTATCTAAAAACAATTTAAATTGCGCAGTAGGCCCCCACCAATATATAGGTGTGCCAAGAACCCAAAGATCACAAAGTTCCATCTTTTTTAATAAGTCATGCATATCATCGTTTTGTATACAATGACCTGTCTTGGAACAACTATCACATGCTTGGCAAGGATTAATATTTAATTTATTTAATATGACTTTTTCAGTGAGAGCACCAGCAATTTCTGCACCTGATAATGTTGCATCTATTATAATTTCGGTGTTTCCCCCTCGACGTGGACTCCCAATAATTCCTAAAACTTGGATTCTAGATGGTTTTGCCATAAATACTAGAGATTTTGAATATTCAATTTGGTAATTAATAAACAATTTTCTTTTATCAATTTTATTAAAAAAAAAAAAGAGATATGAAATTTTAAAAAAAAAAAAAAAGATTTTAAATTAGAAATTTAACTGATATAAGATATTTTAATCATATCTTTTATATGTAAAAAGTAACCAAAAGAATCCAAGTGTTCCAATTATAAAAGCAACTAAGATGATGTAGTTGATCCAATTTGTATACCACGTAGTACCGCCCCATGATAACATTATTGATAATGTCTGAACAGCCATAACACTTAATACAACTAGACCCATTCCCATAGCATATTCCTCTTCACGAAACATGCCAATGCCTGAGACTAAACACCAAAATCCAAGAACGATAGAAACTATACCTGAAGGTCCAAGAATAGTAAGTGCTGCTTGAATAGCAGGATTGGATAGATCAAATCCTACGCTAATCCCCGCCCAAGCTAAGATATTAATTATACCCACTAAGATGAAAAGGGCACCGATGATTATCATCAAAATGTTTAATAATTCATTTGAATCTTTTTTTTTTTCACTCATTTAATTTCAACCTTTCCTATTTGTTTTATAAATTGAAGGTTAAAGATGAATAGATGATGCTATTATATAAATTTATTTCAAAATGATAAACAATCTATAGTAAATCTTTAGCTTATATCTACTGTCCTTGCTATAGCATATGCTACTAAAAAAACAATCAGAGTTATCAAAGATACAATCCAGAAATATGTATAGAACATATTAACAACCATTATACCGACAACTACCGGGATTGCTGTAATGAGTAAGATGTCCTTACGTTCAACTGGTTTTTGATCTGCCCATATAAGAAGTAATGTCCATCCAAGCATCAAAAATGCTCCAGTTCCTGTTTGATACTTATACGAGATATCCGTGCTTACATTTGGTATTGAAATTGAAAATTCAAAAAATATTGAGAACATCATATCAAGAAAAACTAGAAAATCCAAAATAGCACCATACCAGTAAGATAATCTTACGATTAATATTTTTTGATTCATATGTATCAGTTTCTTATATGGTTTATAATAGTAAAGAGTATAATAAGAATTTTATTTCACTTCAAGCAGCTTATATTGTGTTGTGGTTTGCCTACCACGTTCAGCGCAGTAAAATTCAGATTTTACAGGATTTAAATGTTTTTTTAAAAATTTAACTACGTTTAATCCTTTAGAATAACCTTCACAGATAAAAATATCAATGCTTATATATCCATGTTCTGGCCAGGTATGAATTGCTGCATGACTAGTTTTCAAAATAGCAATAGCACTGTAGCCAAATGGATGATAATTATGATGATAAACATCAAGAATTGTTAAATCTGCATATAAAAGAGAATCTAGAAACATTTTCTGTATTTTATCATTTTCTAATAATAGTTCTTGTTTTTTAAAGTGCATTTCCCCAACAAAATGAAATCCAATAGGCCGATATGGATATTCAGCCATAGATTTCACTTCAGAAGTATATATTGGATTTAGAGAAAAGCTAAGATTATATTTATCATTTGGATTGATTATAGATTGTAGGTAGTAGAGATGACTAAACTTCCCAATTATACTCGCACCTTTATAGTGGTTGAAATCAGGGAGCATTTCGTTAATTATAAAGCCGTGATCTAATATTGATAATTGTAATTTCTGCGTTTGTTCTGGGGGTTTATTTCCAAAACTGAGAAGGCATTTTTTACCTATGATGGAGTAGATTCCATTATTGGTTTTAATTCTTGATTTTATTACTTGCTTAGCTCTTTTTAGGAATAATCTCAAACCCTCAATTGTATAAGGAGGATCCATTACAGTTACGTCATATTTATTCATAATTGCTTTAGGGCATGAATTTCTTAAATCATGATTTAAAATATTAATATTTTTTAAATCGTATTTTTTTGCTGATTGAGAAATAAATTCTAAGACTCTATTATCAATATCCACTACAGTTATTTCGTCAGCTAGTTTTGTCAAACCTAAAGCTAATGATATTGCATCATCATCGCCAAGGAATATAATTCTTCTTCCCTCAATATCTCCTTTTTTTAATAAATAAAGAACTTTTTTTACAATTGTCGAGAAATCTGCGTGAGATTGATCAAGAGCAAATTCTGGAACTGGTCGATT
>JAEOTH010000197.1 GCA_016839915.1 Promethearchaeota archaeon | reverse complement strand
GTTAAACATAAAGGCATGTTTTTTAATCCAAAATATGGAACTACAGGATTGTTTATAATTCCATGGATATCTTTGAATGGATTAATCATTTCTTGGTTTAACTTTTTCGCAAGTATGTGGATTTTTATACTTATATTTAATCCATTTTCTGGATTTCTTATATATACACACATTTATTTTTTCTGGTTTTTTTTCTTTCTGATAATAGAAATAGTTGTCAGTATGTATGCGATATATGTGGATGTAAGGGAAAAGCCAAAAATTTTGTTTTATATAATCGCTTATAAATTATTCTACGGATACATGATTAACACAATCAGAATTTTAAGTCAATTAGAGCAATATTTAAGATATCCTATGAAATGGGAGACTACTAAAAGAACAAGTGCTCTGTAGAATCAATTATATCACAATAGGTTCTTTTCATGCTATTATGAAAATTTCAGGTGTTCTTCTAATCTAAAATATAAACTCTCGAACCACTTATGACTTCAATTACTGCGTTTAAAACAAATGGAGGATCATCTCCAGAGGGAATATCTTTCCATAGATTCAAAATAATGTAAATTTAAATATATTTTTTAAATATTGTTTCTTATCCCAGATATTTCAGTAATTTTTATTTAAAGTTGATCAAATGGTTCACCCATGGTATTGGCCAAAAAATGGAATGCCTGAAAAAACCACACCATTCACTTGGATTATAAAAAACAAAATTGCTGCTTCTTGGTGGCCTGATACTTCTTTATTTGAGAGATATAAGAAAGAAGGTATTAAAGTTATAATAAATTGTTCTGAATTTAATAATCGAAATGATGTTCCAAAAGATTTTAAATATTATCATATAAATATCCCTGATTTTGGAATTCCTACAGATTCTCAATTAGAAAAATTTTTAGAAATTTCACGTGAATTTGGAGGGAACAACCACCCAATAGTAGTGCATTGTGTAGCGGGCTGTGGAAGAACAGGCATCATGGTTGTGGCGTGGGCAGCTTTTAATGGTTATATTCCAAATGGATTGGATCCAGTAATATGGATTCGAAAACTACGCCCTTGCTGTTTAGAATCAAAGGAACAAATGATCCTAGCAAGAAAAATAGCTAATAAATACCGAGAATAACTTAAATGTAAAGTATATAAGATTGGAATATATTTTATTATTAAGAATATAATTATTGTTTGTAAAATTACCTTCATTTAAAGACGCCTATGCAAAAATCGGATTATATTTACATGATTATGGATAATATCATGGTATATCAGATTAATTTACCTTCAGATCTTCAAGGAAATCAATTGCATAGGCATCTTAATAAATACGATGAAAAATATCTCGGAATTATTGCGGGGTTTGACAAAAATTTCTTAGAACATTTCCTAATAATTTCAAAAGGAAAAATTCAAGAAAATCTTGTAGATATCCTCAAGAAGATGGAGAAGATTTCATTTATGATTGGCCCAACGGGTAATTTAAATTATCTAACTCCCAACCAGATTCAATACATCCTAACTAAATTAGGGTCATTAAACTTAAATCAGATTAAAGAAGCTAAAATTAGTAAAATAGCAGACGAACAAATAGAAAAAGAGTTTGGAGGAACATCAAGTGCCTCGTCTGCCTTAGAGAACCAATTATCCAGCGCAGCATTCTACTTACAATCAATTGGATATTCTAATCAAGAAATTCAAGAAAAATTTAGGCAGGTAAGAGAAGACCCTTCAAAATTAGACACTATATTCACTCTGCAACCTAAAGAGATTTATAGCATGCCCCCAGATATCCAGCAAAGAAGTACTCACCCTTCAAGTGCTCAACACCCTTTAAATACTCAACCCGCTTCTATTGATAGGAGCCAGCAAACTCAAAATGCGATTGAACATCATGTAAGTTCAATTGAACATGAAATTTCTGGAGAGAGAGCTAAGAAAGTAAATGAAATTATGGAACTTATAAAAAACCACGTTAAAGATAATATGAATAATAGTTATGAAAGAGTTTACAGGCAAATTCATCCTGATCGTTTGAATCGCGCATTTAAAATGCTAAGAGACACTAAAAGAAAATCCAAAAGAATGAATCTTTATTTGGAATGGTTCTTTTGCACACATCTTCTATCTAATATTGAAGTGAAGGTTGAACATTGGCAGACTAGTAGCGCAGCGAGGCATGGGAGCACGGGTGTTTATACAGCAGGCATTAATTTTGGGCGGTATGATCAAATTATTAGAGAGTTTTCAGACCCTAAATTGACAAAAGTTATAAATATTGCGAGACGGATCCTACAAAATCCAACTAAAAAAGCGATGCAGAAGCTTGCAACGGACCTGATAGCTGAAACTGGATTTGATGAGCATCTTTACTTTACAGATTAAGTTTCTGATGAGTAAGTTAACGTTTTCAAATTTTCAATAGATTTAACAATTCTTAGTTAATCCATATGTTTCTTTTTTAATATTAATTCTTTGTTCTTTATTTGAGCAAATTCTATCAATAAATCTAAAACTAATTTTGCTTTCTTTCGATTGTAGAACCGAAAATTGAAAGTTTGGACGGTCATATTGTGAATTTTATCAATACATAGGATTTGGAATTTTGTAAAATCCCTATAAATAGCAGAAGAAGTTGAAAACTCCCCTTTTATCTTAACTCTAAGGATATCAAACTCACCCCATGTTATTTTAGTTAGACTATGGGTTTTCTGGAGCTTGATTTCTTCAGTAGAAATGCTAAACTCGTTTCGTAAATAATTAAAATATCCATAAGTTGATAAAGCCCCCAAAGGACAAAGCACAAGACAACCAATTGCTACAAATATTCCACCATACTCAAGAAGAAGCACACCTAATGTAATAAAAAAGACAGTGAAGAAAATTGTTAACGCAAACATTGAATAAACACGAAATCTTTTTCGTTCTGCTACTTCATATTCAGGGGGTGCTTTTATTGCGGGATCTTTAATTTCTTCAAAATTATAACCACAATTCTCACAGAATTTAGCAACTAAATTATTTGTAATTCCGCATTTAGGGCAAGTTTTTTTAGAAGAATTCATATTAATCTAAATTAAAACTATTATTATAAATTTCATTTAAGTTATTATAATAGATTTCGTTTTTTTATATTAATTTTACAAAGAACATTTGTTTATCCCTCATTTTAAATACTTATTCACTTTTTTTATAAACAGTTTTCCCTCTTATTATTGTTTCAAGTACCTGGATATCTTTAATTTGATTCTTTGGCACATGAAGTGGATTTTTATCCAAAATTACTAAATCCGCTAATTTTCCTACGTCTATACTACCCTTTACATTTTCCTCAAAGGCTGCATAAGCGGCATTTATAGTATACGTTTTTAATGCTTCCATCATTGAGATACATTGTTCTGGAACAAATCCATTTCGATTAACTAAAGCATGTAATCCCATTATCACACTTGGTTCTTCGACAGGGCAATCAGATCCTGACACCAAAACAACACCAGCATCAACAATAGATTTCATTGGATATGTATATTGGCATCTTTCTTTCCCTATTCGTTTCTCTAACCAAGTATATTCTGAATTAATAAAGGGTGGTTGGCACGAAGCAATTAATCCTAGCTCTTTCATATCCTTAATCACATCTTCGGTTAACATTGACGCGTGTTCAACTCGGTGTCGATGATCTTCTCTAGGAAATTCTGTTAAAAGCTTTTTATACAAATCGACACAAATTCTATTCCCTTTATCTCCTATCACATGAATTGCTATTTGGAACCCATTGTTGTGAGCAACTTTCATTTTCTCATAAATCTCATCTTCATTGATTACGCAAAATCCACATGAATTGGGTTCATCAGAAAAGGGTTCCCACATACAAGCCGTCTTCGCTCCGAAAGTTCCATCAAGGAATAACTTCAAAGTGCCGACTTTGAATTTGCTATCTTCCTTACCACCATCCATTGGCGATTTTTTAAACTTTTTCAGTGTTTTTGGCTTATCTGTTGATATAAGAGCATACCAATTTTGATATATTTTATCTTGGAGTAGCTTATAAATTTCGACCCTTCCATACTCAACTTCTATATTACCATGAATAGAAGTTAAGCCATTTTCAGCAAAATAACTAAAAGCCGTTTTAGAATATTTTTGTAATTTGTCAGGTTTAGGAAGTAAGTATTTAATTAACTTAGAAATAAACATGTCTAAAGCAGTTTCAGATATTATGCCTGTTAATTCACCTCTTTCATTTCTCCGAATTTCGCCACCTACAGGAACAGGTGTTTTTGAGTTGATATTAATCAATTCTAAAGTTTTCGTATTTACAATTCCTATATGCCCATCATATCTAGTAATATACACTGGATGGTTAGGACAGATTTCATCCAAATCCCATCGAGTAGGTAACTTTGGAATATCAAATTGTTCTTCATTTAATCTTAGTCCAAAAATCAGTTCATCTTCGGATTTACTTTCTGTAGCTTTTCTTAATTTTTCTTGGAGTTCTTTTAGACTTTTGACTGATGATAAGTCATAATTTAATAATAATATAATATATGAGATCGGATGCATGTGGCAATCAATAAATCCTGGGAGGAGGGTATTCCCTTTTAAATCTTTAATTTCGGAATCTTGACTCAGATGTTGTTTAACTTTATCTAAGGATCCTATTACAGTTATTTTTTCACCTTCGATTCCAATAGCTTCTACTATAGGTTGCTCTTCATTCATAGTTATAATAGGTCCTCCATAAAAAATACTCATATAAAATCAACTCCTTATTATAATTTGTTCTTAACGTTTAATATTTATAAAATTTTATTATTTTCTTCTTAGTTTTAGTTCTGTAGATTTATCCTTAGCTAGTTTAGTAAAATTTTCTCTTAGGATTTTTGATTTAGATTTGATGTCTTTTGTATTGATATTTTGATCTTTGACACTTTCGGTAAATAGCATCTCTAACTCTTCAATTGGAAGCAAAGCAGTAGCAAGACAATAAAAACTCTTTGAACGCCCTTCATTAAAGTTTTCTAATAAATTTTCAAGTAAATCAATTCTTTTCTGTTGTTGTGTAAGAAATTTGTCTAAACCTCTCTTTTTTATTAGTCTTAAATTCGAAAGCGAAACTCGATGTGATATAAAGGAATCCATTTTATCCCATTTATCGATTTTTGAGCAAGGAAAATCATTACACTCAGCACATGTTTCAAAGCTATGTTCTTTTACACAACATGTAATAATTGAGCATGAGGGATGTTTATTGAAAAAATTTTGGCCACAACACCCAGGGCATCTTGAAGGACCTTCAGTATAATATGTGGGACATAGCCCACAATCGAGGCCACAACAAGCTATAGTTGGATATTCTTTCACAGGGTGCTCTTTTGTCATTTTGTATTCTTTTAGTTGCTTAATTGAATACTTATTAGAAACATTTCAAGAAATAAAAAGATTATATGAAAAAGATTAAAAATATGAAATAATTCTTAGGATTAATTATTGGGTAAAATGTGAAATTTTGAAATGAAAGCATCCGTTTTGAAGAAATTAAATTTACTAATCGAAGAGGCTAATGATTTAAAAAATAAAAACAATTTCTCAAAAGCTATTAAAAAGCTCCATGAAGCGTTAGATTTTATAAACCTAAAGGTTAAAGAAGAAGAAGATAAGAATGCTGAAATTGAAACTATAAAAAGTGCAATAAATCAAACTTATTCTGTTCAAGCGGATAATATAATCCAAGGAGGGATTCATTTAACAGCACAAAAAAAATTTGATAAAGCTAAAGAAGAATTTCAGAAAGGAATTAAGATAGTCGAAAATATTGACGATCCTACTCTCAAGCTTGCTGAAATTGATGAAATTAATAAACTTATTAGCGAAAATGAAATTGAACAATTATTTACAAATGGAATTGTATTAAAAACTAAAAATCAATTAGATGAAGCTGTAGAACTATTTAAGAAATGTTTGCAAATCGCTGAGGAAATTTATGAGTTAGGTTTTAGAGCTGAAGCATTGGTAAGAATCAAAAATGAGATTGCTGATATTTATGATTCAAAAATTGATGAAATTGTAGAAAAAGGTAAAGATTTTAAAAAGAATGGACAGGATGATGATGCTATTAAAACTTTTGAGGACGCTTTGCAAACTCTTGAAAAATTCTTTGATCCAATGGCAAAAAAACCACAAATTAATACTATCAAAAACTTAACAAATGAAATCTATTCTAACCAAATTAAACCATTGGTCGATAAAGGAAAAGATTTTTTAAAACAAAAAGCAACTGAACAGGCCATTTCTGTCTTTGCAGAAGCATTATCTCTAACTAATAAAATGTTTGATTCTGATCTGAAAAATCTTGAAGTAAGCCTTATTGCTGAAGTTTTAAATCCTATTTATAATGATCGGATCAAACCCCTAATTGAGAAAGGGAAAGATATAGCCCATCAAGAAAAATTTGGAGAGTCAATAACCTCAGTTAACGAAGCAGTTGACGTTTTACACCAAGGTTTTGAGTTTATAAATAACATGGCTCATTCAGAAAAAAAAGAGATACAACTCAAAGAAGTCACTGATTTAATTAATAATGCTTGTATTGAGGGAATAAATTTTATTAAAGATAATTCAATTCAAGACATTGTCCAAAAAAACTATGAAAACGCAATAAGTGATTTATATATTGCTTTAAGCCTTGCTAAAAGAATGATCTATCCAGAAGAAGAAAATCCAGAGTTGGACAGTCTTAAAAACCTTGTTAATAAAGTTTATTTAGCGGAAGTCACTGAAGTTGTAAATAAAGCAAATAAATTAGTAGATCAAAAAGAATTTGAAAAAGCAATCGAAACCTACAATGACGCATTAGTTATGACAAATAAAATGTACTTGACTGATGAAATGGAAAAGGAAGTTGGTACAATTAAAAGTCTCATATATGAAACTGAAGTAAAGCAATTAGTGGGAAAAGGAGAATTAGCTGAGGAACAAAAATTTAAAGAAAAAGAAATCGAGAAACTCAAAAAACGACTAGATTATGCTCAATCCATAGATGATCCTGATCGAAGAGTAGCGGAAATGACGAAAATCAAGAAACTAATTGATGAAGTTCACTCAGAGGAGATCAGGCTACTAATTGAGCAGGGAAATCAACTAGCTGATTTAAAGAAATATGATGATGCGTTCAAGTTTTATGAAAGTGCTTTAAAAGTTAATGAAATGATGGAAACGGCAGATGTTAAAAATAAAGATTTAATAAAGACTTCCTACAAAAAAGAGCTGATTAATAAAACAAAATTTGAAATTGAAAAGAAAAATTATGATAATGCTATTGGACATTGCAAAAGAGCTTTAGAGTTAGATGATATATTTGTAGATGCGTATTATCATATTGGTTTGGCTTATAATTATAAGAAAAAATATGACCTAGCAATCGAAAATTTTCAAAGAGCAGTTGATTATAACAATAATCATATTGAATCCTGGAAATCATTGGGATTAGTGTATGAGGCAAAAGAAGATTATGATATTGCTCTTAAGAATTTGCAAAAATCGGTAGAGATTGACCCAAATTTTGCAGATGGTTGGTACAATCTAGGTAATGTGTACAAATTAAGGAAAGAGTTTGATAAAGCTATCGAGAGCTATAATAAAGCGACTGAAATAACCCCTGAATTTGCAAAAGCATGGTTCTTTATGGGGAATGCGTTTTTTGATAAAAAAGATTACAATAATGCCATTCAAAATATTTTGAAAGCAATTAAAATTGATCCGAATTTAGGCCAAGATGTAAGCACTCTTATAAAAGATTTCAAAATTAATATTGATAAACTTCAAGAAACTCTTTCAATGTCATTTCTAGAGAAATAATTTCATAATAAAAAATCATATTATATTCTTCATTTTAGGATCTAATGCATCTCTTATTCCATCACCCACTAAATAAAAACCTATTACAGTGATTAAAATCATGACACTCGGCCAAATCAACGCCCATGGAGTGTCTAAAATGTATTTTTTCGATATCGCGATATCATTTCCCCATTCTATCCAGCTAGGATCACTTAAACTCAAAAATGCCAAAATGGATAAATTCACAAGCAATCGACCAATATTGAATGATAGAGCTATAACTATTGGCTGAAGTGAATTTGGTAGAATATGTTTAAACATAATTCTTCCTTTATTAGCTCCTATTACCTTTGCTGCATCGATGTAAGGTAGGTCTTTAACCTTTAAAGCAGAATTTCGCATTACCCGTGCATAATAAGGAATTCCAATAATGCTAAAAACCGTTATGATATTTATAATAGTTGATTGCCAAATAATTAAAATTACAATTGCAAAAATTACTCCAGGAAAAGATAAGATAACATCCATTAATCGCATTAGAATAATATCGAGCCAACCTCCGTAGTAAGCAGCCATAAGTCCAATAGGAATACCTATAAGAACACTGAAAATTATAGATGAGATTACAATAATTAAACTTGGTCTTGTTCCATAAATAATTCTTGCCAAAATATCCTGTCCAAAATGATTTGTCCCTAAAGGATGTCCTGGAGAAGGAGGAGAAGATCCTACAAGATATTGATAAATTGCTTGTTCATAAGTATAAGGTGAAACCCAAGATTGAAAGACTGCGATAGATACAATTATAAAAACTAAAATAATACCTATAATTGTAAAAGCAGATTTGAATCTACTTAGCATTCTTCTCTTACTTAAATGCTTTTCGTATTCAGATTCCTTTACTGTTAGATCTTTTAGTTTAGAACCAGGAATTAGAATAAATTTAAAATTATTTACTACCCAAGATATTATAAATCCAATAGTATTCTTGCTATTCTTTGGTTTATTTATCTCATCATGTTTTAACATTCTTATATACCTTATTTTATAAAGTTATTTTAATTTGATGCGGGGATCAATAATAACAATAAGTGTATCTGCAATAAGATTAGAAATAATAACAAAAAGCGAAAATATAAAGATAATTGCTATTAACAGGGGGTAATCAGGCAGTGTAACTGCTTGGTGAAATAAATAGCCTAAGCCAATAAAATTATAAATAATCTCAACTGCTATCATACCTCCCACAACTATAGGAAATTGCATACTTATGGTTGTTATAACAGGAGGAATGGCATTTTTTAATATATGTCGTTTTATGATTTTTTTTTTAGGATTGCCTTTTGCTTTAGCTAATTGGACATAATCTGATTGTAATTCTTCTATTACACTAGCTCTTGTTTGACGAATAATAATTGCCAATAGAATAATTGTCATAGTGGATACAGGAACAATAAGATGCCACACGTAATCAATAAAGAGATACCATTTTCCTGAAATTAGACAATCAAAACTTCGAATTCCTGTAATAAAGGGGGGCTCAGGGAATCCAGCTGTTTTATAACCATATAAAGGGAAGATTCTGAAAGGCGTATAAATATAAAGTTGCATAAAGAATACAGTTACGACGAATCCAGGAATAGATACAAAAATATAAGTAAAAATTCTAGATGATATATCTCTAAAACCATTTCGGTGGACGCCAGAAACTTTACCTAGTAGTATCCCTAAAGATATAGCGATTATTAGAGAAAAAAACATTACTTCAAGAGTTCTTGGTAGATGTTGCCATATCACAAGCCAAATTGGTTGATCTTCAGCATAGCTAATAGAATATCCCCAATTTCCAGTAAATAAATCGCTTATAAAAACAAAAAACTGTACTATTAATGGTTTATCTAGACCTAACCTTTCCCGTTCTCTAAAATAATCTTCCAGAGTTGCTTTACTCCATAATCTAGCCCAAACCGGGTCTCCTGGTAATGCTCTAGATATAAAAAAGGTAACAACTAATACTCCAAAAATAATTGCTATTGAACCTGCAATTCTTTTTAGAATGTATTTATAAATCCTCATTAACACTGATTCAATATTTAACTGTATACTTGTAATTATTTTGATCTTCTTTATATAAAAAAGTTTATTGCTCAAAATTCAACTAAAACAAAGATGGAATAACCTACATATGGAACTTTTACACAAATCTGCAGAATACACAAAAATGTAAATATTATATCTCGAATAAATCCTCAAATTCTATTCCTAATCCCTCTGCAATTTTAACTAATAAACTATCGTTAAAACTTGAGGTTAGCTCTTCCCCCAGTAAATAAAAACCAATTACTGTGATTAAAATCATGAAACTGGGCCAAATTAGGGCCCATGGAGTGTTTAATACCAGAACCACCTATCCCAATCCCAATAATGATTATTTTCTTCATATAGCTCAATCTTGTCTTTAATATGTAAATTTTCGTTTAAAGGCTTAAAAAGCTTAGTAAAAATTAAAAAAAGAAAAAAAATTATTCGATTTTCTTTAAGTGTCTTAAACCCATATAGAATAAGGGAAGAGATATCACAAGATGTATGGAAATGAATAATATAGTAGGGGTTAATTCCCAAGCAGTGAGGTCAGGTAATATATCCCCCAACCAAACCATTAAGAATATAAAACCCGTAAGTACACCGATTTGGATGCTTATAAGTTTAAACATGTTCAATCCCATGTATTTTCCTTTTTCTTCGAATGCGGGACTAAATCCTTGTATTCCAATTGCTTCAATCAGTACCAGTATTCCATATGATAAATAAGCTATGAAAAAAACAACCACGTAAAACGCATCAAATTCAAATAGGATAGTAAAGAATATTGTGACAACTACAGCTAATATTGTATTGATAATTAACATCGCTATAATGTAGGAATAGACCAGACTGTTTACATTTCTTGGACTACGTTTATACACCCATAACAAGTCTTTACTCCCAACAAAGATGAAATTCCCAAGCATAATCCCATAAAGCAGTCCACCCATAAACAATACCATCAGTACTTTAAATCCTCCTGATATGAAATCGTTAGCAGCTCCACTTACAGAAAATGAAAAAATTAATCCATAAACGCAAGTTATACCACCCAAATATACTAATTTAGAGATATTTTCTTTTTTCCGAAAAAACTGTTTTAATTGGGTGATAACTAACCCCTCCCATTTTGAGCCCATAATGCGTCTATTAAATTTATAGAATATATTTTCATTTTCTATAGTTGAGCTCACTTTTTCAGTACTCCCTTCAAGTGTGTAGAATTTATTTGCTTTTTTATAAGAAACGTATAAGATCAACAAAGGTACAAGAATCACAAGAGCCAAACTGATCCAAATATTTAAGATATAGGTGTCTAATAATGTAACATCGAATGTGTAGAGTATTACATTAGAGAACCATAGAGGTGGATACCACATAAGATAATTTTTCAGTTCTGGATTTTCCATGATGAATTGGAAACCAAACTGTAAAGTGTAGATTAGTGCAACCATTCCAATTGAAAGGAGCATCAACAACGCCTTAGCAATATCTCGTGCTTTTTCACTCTGAGCAATCTTATGTTCGATCCAACTCATTATTATGGTACCAATTAAGGTTGCCAGAAATACAAGCCCAAATACACATCCATAAATTACCAAAGTTTGTGCAAACGTCAAGTTAAAAATTGGATTCAACATATTTACAAAGATAGGTGTAAGAGCAAAGACGTAAGAGAAAAGTATAGGTATCTTTCCTAAGAACTCTCCCAAAAAGATATCCCCTGCGGTGATTGGGGATGCCAACAGGATTTCTTTAAACCCTATCTCGGTCTGACGATATATATTACTTAAAGGATAAATCATAATAGCAATAAAAAATATCATCATCAACTGTTCAATAATCATCGCAATGGAGGGAATTAAAAACTCAGAGATCTCCTCCATCCCCGCTAGGGTCGGCATAAACTGGTCAAAAATCAATGGACATAAAAAAAACGCCCAGAAGATCAGGAAAGAATACAAAACTAAGAAAAATGCTAACCGATTTTTGCGAAATTTGGAGGTCCTAACCCTTACTTCATTCTTAGCAATTTTCATCCATAAAGCCATGTTATATCACTTCCTTTTCTTTTTTCCTTTTTTATTGAGATTTTCACCATTGGGGCCATTTTCTCGCCAAGATAATAAATCTTCTATATGAGTTGCACCCATAATTTTGAGATATGCATCCTCTAAGTCTTTTGCATTTTGAGATTCTATAATTTCTTTAGGACTACCTTGTAATTTCAATTCTCCTTTATCGATAATTCCTATAATATCACAGAGTTCTTCAGCCGCATCAAGCAGATGAGTACACATAAAAATTGTCTTATCTGCTTTCTTAACCAAATCAGAAATGAGGTCCTTAACCATTCTCGCT
>JAEOTH010000196.1 GCA_016839915.1 Promethearchaeota archaeon | reverse complement strand
TCAAATTATCTCTACTCTAGAAAGATGGCACCGTTATACACTAACCTTGTTATAGCGGGAATGGATGAAGATGGACCAAAATTATATACGCTTGATGCTCTTGGTTCATTAATGGAAGATGACTATGGAGCTGCTGGAACTGGAATGTTGTTATCAATTGGAATCTTAGAAGCAGAATATAAAAAAGATATGACAGTAGCTGCTGGTGAAAAGCTGGTGGAAAAAGCAATCAGAAATTCAATCTCTCGTGATGCTATGACTGGAAATGGTATTGATCTCTTAATTATTAAAGCTGATGGCACAAAAGAGAAATATTTAGAAATCAATGAATTAGGAGAATAATTTCTTATACCCTCAAATTTTATATTTTAGATATTCTACTTTTTACCAATAAGAATTTATTCTATCAAAACTTACTAATTATTGAATATTCATGCGCTAATGGCGGGTAGAATCAAGTTGAATTTTTCAAATAATGCATTTAATGATAAAAGGGAGATTCATGGCTTTACAAAAGATGAGATCATGGAAATTAAGCAAAAAATTGTAAAGCTTAGATCCGAAAATGCTGATGAGAAAGAGGTAAATGAGTATTTAGCCTCAAAACTAAACCTGCCTACTGAACTGGTTGATCAATATAGAAATTATTTAGATGCATTAAAAGACTTTATAAATTACTATTTATTGTCAAAAGAGAGTTCAGTTTACTTTCATTTAAAAACAGAAGTATTGGAAGAATTACAGGTTCTCTCAAGCAATTTACAAAATCAAATTTCAAATATTAGAAATGTTAAAAGAATAAATAAAAAAAGCCAAGCATTAGACAATGTTAGAACGATAGAAAATCTTCTTAAAGAAACCACAAACCTAGGATCTGATATACAGGAATCGATTAAAGATATTAAGTCAATTTATGAAGATTCAACATCTCTATGGATTGAAATCAATAAAATTAAGAATTTAAATTTCAAATTAAATGAGATACCTACAACGATAGAAAATTGGGATGAGATAAAAGAATTAATAACTTTTATCGTAAGTTTAAATGATGTCTTTTTGAATAAAAGGAAGAGAGATAAAAAAGAGAAAATTTTGACATTTCATTTTGACGAGATTTATCAATATTTTCTTTCTAAAGAAGAAAATAAGATTAAATTTTATTCGGATTTAATCTATCTTCTATATTTAAACAAGGTATTTGAAGTGTATCAAGGAGAAGAATTCATTAATATTTTGGAAAGAAAGCAAGTCATACAAAATCTTAAAGATTTTATAAACCCTCTCCTTAGACAATTAATTGAAGAAAAATTACATGATATCTTAAAAGAGATAGAGGATTTTGATTTAAAGGAAAAAGATTTGAATATTAGTCTAAAAACGCTTAAAGAAGAAAAGATTGGTACTTTTCTACCAAAAATTGTGGATTATTATATAGCAGGATTAGAAAAAAGATTCCAAGAGAAAATACATGATGTCATCGAAGCAGATAAATTTGAAGAAATTACTAATTTTTATTATAAAAAAATAGAAGATTTTTCTTCAATAATTAATGAAATTGAAGATTGGATATTAAATGTTGAAAATTTTCTAATCCCTTATGAAAATATTACAGTTTCATTAAGAAAAATATTTTCTAATGTATCTTCTGAAATTGATCGAAGAAAAAATGAATATCTTGCGTTTATTAAAACTGTAAAAGATGAAGAATTTAGAGTCGAAATAAGGAAGTTTATAACTGATAAAATCTCAGAAGTGAATGATTTAATCAGAGTTTACGAGGATGAAGCATCATTAATAATTAGAGAAGAATTTCCTCAACTAAAAAGGATCAGACAGATTTTAAATGGTTATAATGAAAAAATCCAGAAAATCAAAGACTCTGTATTTAAAAAATTAGATTCTGTAAAAAGCAATGATGTAGATATTTATCAAGTGATTAAATATTGGGAGGAGAGTTTAAGTCGAAAGAGGCAACAGCTAACATTTCTAATGTCACTTCTGTTAAATAAGATATTCAAGAGTTTTAAAGATTTAATCGAAAAAGAGGGAATATTATTTGCTACCATTACTGAAATTACAGAACAAACAGAAAATTTTGAAGGTTTGCCGTTAAATTTTGCATTATCATCATTTTTAGCAGAAAAATTAACAGAAGATGAATTGAAAGAGAGAATTTCAGAGATTAAAGCTAAAATTTCTCAATTAAATAACTCATTAGGTCTTTATCAAGTGGAAGTAGCAAAGCTAGAGACTATCTTAACAAATAGAGTTAAAGTGAGAAAGGGTATCTCTGCATTAGAGGTTCAATGTACAGTCTGTCATAAATACATCAATTTTGCTAAAGATAAAGTAATTACATGCCCTTTTTGTGCAAGTACGTACCATTACTTGTGTGTTGCATTTTGGCTTTCAAAATATAATTCATGTCCTATGTGTCAAAACCATTTTCTTGAGCCTCATTCAGGATTATTTGAAAATGAAGAAGATCAAGAAGTAGAAAAGTATGATCAACTGTAAAATATCAATCTAGAATTGGGATTATACATTTGGAGGGAAAATAAATATATTAACTGTTAGGTAAATACCAAAAATCACCATAAAAGCTCCACATAGTATCAAAACATATTTATATATTTTTGGGTTTAAAGACTTCCCACCAAAATACACAAACATAGATATTGGTAAATACCAAACTATATCCCCTAATTCATGTCCTAAGAAAAATAAGAAAAGTTCGAGAGGTTTTCCAAGAGTTATATTAAAATTGACCAGAAATCCAACACCAATCACAGCCCACCAGAACACCCAGTACGGGTTAGATAAACTCACTATAATGCCTCCAAAAAAGCTATTTCCTTTATAACCCTTTATATCTTCTTGGTTTAACTCTGTAGTAAAATCAGTTTTAAAAGCATCTCGAATTACGAGAGTTCCATATATTTCAAGTAAAATTCCTCCTACCAAACCGACTATCGTTAAGAAAATAATATTTTGAAAAAATAACGAGGCTCCTGCTAGCAATATGATAATTAAAGTAAATTCTATCGTAGCATGTCCTAGTATAATAAATAATCCTGCTAAATATCCCCTTTTTTGCCTAATAGATTTATATATGGTAAATGTTAATAAAGGTCCAGGAGATAATGCCCCAGATAGAGCTACTAAAAAAGACATTAAAAATATTTCAATCATAATTCTTTAAACAGGATCCTTTATCCTAACAACCATCTCATAACCGCAAATACAACTATGATAATAACAATAATAGGAATTATTAGAACTAAAATCCAGAGGTATGCACGTAAAAAACCTCTTCTAAATACTTTCACACCATCTTTCCAGTCTTTTTTTGTTTTTTCTTGCCAGTTTTTAAAATCCTGGCTTACTTTTTCCTTATAACTATCCCATTGTTCTTTTGTTTCTAGTCTTCGTTGTTCTAGATCAGTATTCCATTCTTTAATCTTATTATCCCAGTCTTGTTTAACATTTTTGAAAAAATTATTTACTTTTTCTTTATTATCTTCCCAAACTTCTTTGTTCTTCTTTGATTGGTCTTCTAAGGAGGTTTTAAAATTATCAAATCCTTTTGAAATGCCCTCGATAAAGTTTTGCCAGCCTTTTCGAAAGGGTTTCCCCGTTATTTTTTCTTCTTCAGTATTATTATTTTGATTACTCATATTTTTTTCTTAATAATTTCTAATATTTAAATTCAGCAAATAAATTTCAATTACGTTTGTTAATTATTTATTCCTAGATAAGACTTTTTATAATTCTTAAAAGATGATTTGATAATTATGAATTTTGAGATTTTACCAAAAACACCTTTATATAGTGCCTTCTCTGACATAGGAAAAAGAATATTTCTACCAGATGGTATTTTTTATTGGTCTGGTAGAGCTAAAAATGAGGCAGAGTTAATAGGAACACTCGGAGCCGCATATGGATATGAAAGGGACTTTATTGATGGAGGAAATTCCGAATGGTTACCTTGTTATTTAAAGGAAGTTAGAGAATATTCAGAACTGTCAATTAAAGAAATAGTACCATATACATCCATTGGTGGTTTACAGGAAACTAGAAAAATCTGGGAAAAATGGTTAATTTATAAATCATATTATAATGAAAATATTGAAAAAGAATTATTATCCAGATTAAAGAAATATATTATAACCCCTGAAATAACAGGAGGTGTCACCCATGGAATATTTCAAGCCTGTACTCTCTTTTTAAATCCAAACGATTCAATAATTATACCAAATAAGAGATGGGGCAATTATGATAATATAATATCTAAATTCATAGGTGCAAAAATAAAATCATTTGAGTTTTTTAGAGGGAAGGAAATAAATATAGAAAGCTTCAAAACGGCAATAAATAAAATTGCTAAAACTCAGGAGAAAATAATATTGCTTTTAAATTTTCCAAATAACCCTACAGGATATGTTCCTACTAAAAAAGAGGGTGATGAAATTATTAAAATACTCCGAGATAGCCAAATAACGTACAATAAACCAATTATTGTATTGGTAGATGATGCATATGAACCTTATATCTTTAAAGATCATGTCTTAAATAGATCAATATTCTATGACCTGCATCAATTGAATGAAAATATAATTCCAATTAAGTTAGATGGAATTACTAAAGAACTCTTAATATATGGAGGGCGGATTGGTTTTTTTACCTTAGGTTTAAAACCATCATGGGTAAGTAATGATGAAGAACTGGCGCTATTAAAGTCTGAAATTAATAATAAGCTTGAAGGTTTCACTCGTGCAACTATATCAAACTGTAACAGCTTTTACCAATACGTTGTCCATAAATTATTTTTTGAGAAAGGAATGAATCATATTGTTCAATCAAGAGATACAGTAATAAAAATGTTAAAAAAAAGATATGAAAGCATTAACTCGGAGTTAATGAAGCTAAGAAGTCCAAATGCATCTGTTGATCCTAATTCAGGCGGATTTTTTATATTTGTTAACTTAAATCCGAATAAAATTAAAGCAACTGAATTCGCGGATCACCTATTAAAAGAATACAAAGTAGGAATAATACCAATTGAGAAATTAGAAGAAAATGTAAATGGAATTAGAATTGCTTATTGCTCAATAGATCTTAATCAAATACCGGAATTAGTTAGAAGAATTAATTCAGCTTTGGATGATTTTGAGAAGTAGTAAATGTTGTTTTTTCAGAATCATTTAGATTTTAAAGAATATATTTAAGCTTCCCTAAAATTAATAATATAGTAATATTATCTGATTTTTTATAAAAATTTTTATAAGCCTAATTTATAATGTATGTAGCAAAAAAAATTTATTAAAATTAAAAAAGTGAAAATAAATGAAACTTTTTCTTATAGATCAAGGAAATTTAGTTGAAATCAAAAAAAACATTTTTAGTACAGGGGACGTTTATCTTGTAGACGATGAAAGGATAATTTTTGTTTGGATCGGCAGTAAATGCTCCGTTGATGAGAAGACCGCAGGAGCAGCTCAAGCTAGAACACTTGATCAACAACGTGGTGGTGCTGCAAAGATTATTACCGTAGATCAAGGTCAAGAACCAAAAGAATTCCTAATAGCTATAAATCCTCTTGGTGCTATGAAAATAGTAGAAAAAAATTATGCTAAAACGCTGCTCAAAGATGTTACTACTGGAGATTGGGCGGGATTCCATGAGTGGAAAAATGTATTATATCGTGTCTCTTCAGAGGAATTTGAGGATATCAATGCTATGAAAATGATTCAAGTTCCCTTTAAAAAAGAAGCTTTAGATTCAGAAGATTGTTTTGTAGCTGATTTAGGGAATAAGGTTTATATTTGGCAGGGAAAAACCAGCACAGTTAAAGAACGTGTAAAAGCAGGTCAATGGGCACGTGCAATTGATGCAGATAGGGCCGGATTACAGCAAGAAACTATCTTTGAAGAAGGCGATGATACCGAATTTATGACAGCTTTAGCAAAAGGGGAAGATTATAAAGAATCTGATGCCGTACAATTAAAAGCAGAATCTGTATTAGAGGGAGAAGATGAAGATGATAGAATCGCAGCAGCAATTCAACCTGAATTTAAGTCAGAAGTTAAAGATCTTTCTCCAGAAGAAGTAAAAGCAGATATTTCTGAAGTAAAAGCTTCAGGGGCGGCTCCTGGGATACCAGGGAGAACTGATTCTTCGATTCTAACTGTTGAGAAAATGGAAGGAAGAAGAAAATGTCCAGAATGTGGAACTGATGACCCTCATATGATCCATGAGAGTGTCGATAAGTCGAATATTGTCCTCGATTATCCACGAATTTATGGTAAGAAATATTTATGTGGCAATTGTGGTGTAATTTGGCGTGAGAAATAGATTTTTTTAAATATTTTATTTTTTCTCTTTTTTTAATGAATCTACATAAAAAATTAATAAATAGTTTTTTTCAATTAGGATTTTTGAAGATCTCTACGCATTAATTTAATCCGCTTTTTTAAATCTATTACTTCCTTATTACTTTCTTCAAGATCTGATTCTATTTTTAATTTTTCATCTTTCAGTTGTTGAAGATTGTTTAAATGCTCTTCGTCTTTAAGTTTTATATCATCTGTCTTGCTTTGGAATTCTTTCAATTGTTCTCTCATAGTTTTAACTTCCTGTGTTCTATCATCAAGCATACTCCGCATATTAGCGAGTTCTAATTCAAATTTACCAGTTAAATTTCCTGATTTTTTATGAGCATCCTCTAATTTTTCTTCAAGCCGTTCAACAAATTCTTGATTAGTAATATTTTTTTGTTTCAATTCTTCAATTTCTACGACTAATGTTTTATTTCGATCTACTTTTTTCTCAAGATCTTTCTTTACTAAATTAAATGTTTCTAGTTGTTGTTGAAGGTCATGAATTTTTTGATTAGCAGTTTTTAAATCATTTTCAAGACTAAAAATAGTTTTCTCTTTCCCAGTTATAATTTCATCCTTTTTTTCTAGAAGGATTTCAAGTTTTTCAAACTTAGACTTTTGGATCGAATCACTTTCAAGATAATTTAGTTGTTCTTTTAACTCTTTAATCAGAGTTTCTTTTTCCTCTAATTTGTTTATTAATTTTTGACTATTTGTTTGTTCTGATTGGATTTGCTCAATTTGTGAGTTCAATTCTTTGATTTTTTCAACTTGATCAGTGATTATCGTATTGAGTTTTGATGATTCCTCCTCAAGAGTGGAAGTTAAATTTTCAATTGTCTTATCCTTACTCTCAATAGTTTCATATAATTCCTGAATTGCTTCATTCTGAGCACTATTATCTTCTGCTTTTTGAGTTATGTCTTGAATTGTTAATTCCAAATTTTGAATTTTTTCTCTTTTTTCAGAAATCTCTCCAATTAGTCTTTTATTCTCTTCCATAAAGAAATCAAGTTGTTCTTTAAGATTATCTTCAGTTTCTAATGGTTTCTCTTTTTCCTCCTCTTCTTCCACCCAACCAAGCGTCGAGAGAGCATCAACTATCGATTTATCATTATCTTCCTCACGATCTTCGTTTGACATATGTTAAAAATCACCTTACCATCTATTAAATTTTTTTATTCTTCAATTTTTTTATATTGTTCTATATTAAATATATATCGTTTATCCAAGAAAAATTTTGTCAGATATCCAATAGTAAGTGCGATAACAAAGCTTAGTTCTAGTGGTGAATTTAGGTAATTTGTTAACAAAAATTGAATTCCAATATTTTCAAGAGTAGTTAGTATAGCAAATCCGAAATATTTAGCGAATTCTATTGACGTTTCTTTTAATCCAGAACCAGTTTTTTTAAAGACTATATATTTATCGAGGAAGAATTTTATAATATAAGTAATACCAACAGCAAATACAGAACCAATTAACTCTCGCATATTAAATGGTTCGGTAGAACAATAAAAGATATGAAAAAATTCGATTGAACCAAAGTTTTGACAAATTATCGGAGCAATAACTAACTGGTTTAATTTTTGGATAAGATAATTTAATCCAATCATAATAGCCGCAAAAATGAAATAAAGTGTCATTTGTCTTTTAATATCGTTATCTTCAACCATAACTTACCACATTTTAATTACTATTTAATTTTTCTCCACAAATATAGCAAAATTTTGCTATAGATTTTGTTATTTTTTCCCCACATTTCGGACAGTATCTTATTTCAGAATTTTTAAAATCCCTAGATGAAAGAGTTTCGCTTGAATTGTTTTCAATATATGCATTATTGTGTTCAAATGTTCTAAAAGAAAAAGGTAAGAAGCAAATAATGGGGATAAAGAAAAAGAAATCAATTAATAACGTTAAAACTAAAAAAAGGATAAAAATTGTAATGAAAATTAAATTTAAAATAAAATTTCGCTTCATTCTCGTTATTTTTTTAAAAGAAATAAATTTTTTTTATTCCTCAATACGTTCTTTCCAAGAATCTTTTCTAGATAAATTAATTCCTTCTTGATTCTCTTGTGTTGAAGTACTAAGCTGGCGTAATCCTGTGCCTTGTTGAGTTGGTGAGATAATCCCAGAAATCTCTCTTAGAGAACTTTGAGTCTTAGTCCCCATCCCTGTAAGTTTTTTCACACCCCAAATTGTCAAGGAGAAATATATTGAAAAAATTACATAAAAAGCTAACCATCCACTACCAAAAATTAAAAGGGGAAATGGTAACAATCCGCTTTCATAATCTGAATAAATTAACCCTAGAACTATAAAAAGACCAATAAATATGAAACATCTTAAACAGGTTGGAATCATTTGTTTCTTCATCATCAATTTCATAAACTGGACTGATTCTCGCTGTAATTGTGACATCATTTGGTAATCCTCTACAACTTGGGCGTTTTTAATACGTTCCCGAAGATTTACTGCTTTACTTCTCATATCTTTTAATACTTCCTTTCTCAATCCTAAAAAGTAATTGAGAACCATTCCTAGAATTATCATCCCAAGAGTTATAAACATTATTTGAATAATAACTATAACATTCGACATTATTCCATCACTATATAAGGAAAACTACGTTTTTAATTAAATTTTTTGAATTATTTTTTTTCTTAAAAAATAAAATACTCAAACCTGTCTCAATTTCATATTATCTTAACTTACCTTCTAAAAATCCTTTAATATATTTAGAATATACAGTCTTCCAACGAGTAGGGATTGATGAGGCGATGGCGCAACCTAAACGGCAATTTTGGCAGAAGTTATAATTATCATGCATTTTCATAATTTCATTTACTTTATGAGAATAATATATTGCCGATAACGGATATTTTAAGGCATTGTAACTTACAATAGGATGGATTTTACAAGGATAATTAATAAAACCGTCATGGCTAATAAACAAATATGCTTCTGCAACATGACAGCGTAAAACATTTTGATAATATTGCGGAAAATTACCAAAACCACCTTTTTCAACAACTTCTATACTAATTGGATCAGTTAAAATATTCTTATACCTTTTTCGTAAAAGTCGGATTTGATTTGCCCATACAGAAATATTTGGTATCCTTTCATCAATTTGTTGGATTTGATAACTTTTATTAGGAAAATCTCTTATAATATCTTCACAGGGGTATAGTTCTATTGAGCATCCTAAGTTTTCAGTTAATTGGCAGATTTCATCCAAGAGGTGCAAATTATCTTTCATAACTACCGTGCTGATGATGGGTTTGATCTCATATTTATTAGCTAATTTAATAGATTCGATTACTCTATTAAATACCTTAATTCCTCTCGTTTTATCATGCATTTTTGCTGTCGGATAGTCAAGCGATAACAGTATATAATCCAATCCTTCGAGTTTATGTTCTTTAAATAATTTAGGCAGTAAATATCCATTTGTAGCTATGCCGTTCATAAAATTATGTATGACTCCAGTGTAATAAATCAATTCTGGTAAATCTTTCCTTAATGTAGGTTCACCTCCCGTAAAAGAAAGAGCGAGTACACCTAATTTGGCAATCTCATCAATTAGGTATTTTATTTGTACAGTAGTCATATCATAACCTAAAATAGATTCAGGCAGGGAATGAATTGAACAAAATGGACAACGCCCATTACAACGTAGTGTCAATTCTATTTGAGCTGAATAGGGAATCTTTCGGTTTGTAAAATTGTTTAAAATAAAGTTTTTAATATATTGAATCCACTTTTTAATTCTCATTTGGGGAATTTATTACACCTTAACAATAAATATAATTCATTATGATAATGAATTCCTAAGTTTTGATTTTATAGGATTTAATTATAACAGAATTAAAAATATAACCAAATAATTATATAAATAAATATGGGTAAAAACAAAAGAGTTGATTTTTTAGAGCGTAGAAAGAAATTTATTAATCAGGAGTTTAAAACCCCAGTTAAACAAGTTCTTTCTTATTTATGGGAGTATAGAAAGACATTTGTTATAATCCTTATTTTTGGTTTCTTTCAATCAATTCTTTTTTTAACATTTCCTCTCTTTTTAGGCCCTGCAATGGATATTTTAGTTAATCCTAGTATACCTATTGAAAATATATTTCCAATAATATTAAGTGTGATTTTCATACAAGGATTTGTAGGAATCCTTTTTGGAATCCGAATTTATACAAATCGATGGATTGGAGCAAGAGTTATATATAATCTTAGAAATGATCTTTTTTCAACTATTCAGATAATGTCGTGGTCTTGGCTTGATAAAAACAAAACTGGAGAGTTAATATCTCGCACAACTAGTGATGTTAATTTACTCAAAGAATTTTTAGGAAATAGTTTACAATACTTTATTGGAGAATGTGTTACATTTTCATTCAGTTTTCTAATACTTTCTATAATTAATAAAGAGTTAGCTTTATTCGTTTTAGTTATATCTCCCGCATTATTTTATGTATTATTTATTTTTAGAAAAAAATTAAGACCTGTATTTAAAAAATCAAGAAAAACTTATGCTGATTTAACACATATAATTCAAGAAAATGTTCAAGGAATTACTGTTGTGAAATCTTTTGGAAGAGAAGTCCATGAAATTAAAAATTTTACAAAAAAAAATAACTCGTATTTTAATGATTCGATGGGAATTATAAAACTTCAGGCGACTTTTGATCCTATTATCCATCTCATCGATAATATAGCCTTCTTAATAGTAATCCTTTTTGGAGGTTTTTTAGTACTCTCAAACAGTATGAGTTTTGGAGATTTATTTGCTTTTGTGATGGTTTTGAACTTTTCGGTGGGACCATTATATTACATCTCACGTTTTTTAGGAAATATGCCTCAAATTAGCGAAACTTGCGAAAGAGTTACTCACATCTTAAATTCTGGAATTAATGTAGAAGAAAAACAGAATGCTATTAATATGCCTTCAATTAAAGGAGAAATTGAGTTTAAAAATGTTTATTTTAACTTTAATCAAGAGAGAGATTATTATATTTTGAAGAATATTAATTTTAAAGTTAAGCCAGGAGAAAATATTGCGATATTAGGACCGACAGGATCAGGTAAATCTGCTTTAGTTAAATTAATACCTCGATTTTATGATGTCTCAAAGGGGCAAATTTTGATAGATGGAATAAATATCAAAGATGTAACATTTAAATCCTTAAGGAAGCAAATCGGTTATGTTTCTCAAGAACACCTATTATTTTCCCGTTCTATAAAGGAGAATATTACTTTTGGAAATAAAGAAATTGGTTTGGATGGTATTAAAAAAGTAGCCAGAGCATCAGATATTCATCAATTCATTGAGGAAGAACTCCCAGAAAATTATGATACTATTGTAAGTGAAAGAGGTATGACTTTATCAGGTGGGCAAAAACAAAGGATCGCTATTGCCCGAGCACTTGCTATTAAGCCAAAAATACTTATTCTTGACGATGCAACCTCTTCTGTTGATGTAGACACGGAATATAGAATTCAGAAACATTTTAAGGAAGTTTTTAAAGATTCAACTACTTTTCTTATAACTCAACGTTTATCAAGTGTAAGAAATGCAGACAGAATCATAATATTAGAAAATGGGGAGGTCTCTCAAATAGGAACTCATGAAGAACTTATGGAACAAGATTTTGGTATATACAAAAAGCTTTACTTAACATTGAAAGTCGAGGAGAGAGCCTAAAAAATGCAGAAAAAAAGGAAAAAAAAAGAAGATAAGGAGGACCATAAAAGAGGGGCTCTCAAAATTTTAAGAAGATTAATTCAGTATATTGGCTCTGGTAATAAGAAGTTAGTTTATCCACTTATAATTTTCATTATGTCAAATATTATTATAAGTTGGTTTACACCATTAATTTTTAGGTCATTAGTCGATGAAGGATTAGGTGGAGGAATTGGTTCTACAGAGGGAAATATTGATATTATAATCATTTTAGGTACCTTGTTCTTTGTATTAACGATAATTGGAGTAATCGCAAGAATCGCCCAAGGATACATTATCTCGAAATTAGCAACCTTAACAATGTATAATTTAAGATATGAATTATTTGATAAATTTCAAAAATTAGGATTAGATTACCACGAAAGTCCAAAACAAACAACAGGGAAGAAAATTAATTATCTAACAAGTGATATTAATACTATTCAACAATTAATTCAATCAGGGCTTTTAATTTCTGTAAGCAATATTTTCTTGATTTTTGGAGCGTTATTTTTTATGATAATACTAAGTCCCACTTTAACTGCAATTTCATTTATGATTGTTCCTATTTTTTTTGGAATAGCTGGATTTCTATTTAAAAAAGCGGGAAAATATTTTAAAGAATTAAGAGAAAGGATTGCTACTGTGACTAGTACATTAGATGAATCAATTATGGGAATGAGGATCATACAATCATTTGCTGTAGAAGAGGATAATTTTGAAGAATTTAATGAAGCAACTGAGTTAGAAAAGCAGACTACAATGAAAACTGCTAAACTAATGGCGTTTATTCCTGGAATTGTTATCATAGTGATAGCCTTAGGAATTATTTCAGTTTTATTTTCCTCTGGTATTTTAATTCGTGAAGGAAGTTTAACCCAAGGAACTTTAATAGCATTTGTTTTTTATTTAATTTCATTTTTTGAACCATTATTTTCACTTATTGGATTTATAACTCTATTACAAAACTCTATAGCAGCCGGTTCAAGAATAATTCAAATTTTAGATGAAAACATTTCTATCGATGAAAGAGATCATCCAATTGAAATTCAAAATATTAAGGGTAGGATAGAATATAGTAATGTGAGTTTTTCATATGATGATGATGTTCCAGTTTTAAAAAATATTGATATTACTATTAATGATAATGAAAGACTGGCTTTAGTCGGATATACTGGTGCTGGAAAAAGTACTTTCATTAAACTTTTAAGTAGGTTCTATGATCCTACAAAAGGTGAGATAAAAATTGATGGTATTAATGTAAAGAATCTAAAAATTAAGAGTTTTAGAGGTAAATTAGGAATTGTTCTTCAGGAAAATTTTCTATTTTCTGGAAGTATTAAAGAAAATATAAAATATGGAAAATTGGATGCTACTGATGAAGAAATAATAGAAGCTGCTAAAAAAGTAAGAGCACACGAATTTATTATGGCCCTTGAGAAAGGATATGAAACTATAGTAGGTGAAAGAGGAAGCAGACTATCAGAAGGCCAAAAACAGTTAATTGCGTTTGCTAGAGCATTAATAGCAGATCCTCCTATCCTTATATTAGATGAAGCTACTTCATCAATTGATCCATATAGTGAATATCTAATTCAGCAAGCTCTAGAGACTTTATTAAAGGGACGTACTAGTATCTCAATAGCTCATAGATTATCTACAATTATAAATTCAGACCGAATAATTGCATTAGACCAAGGTCGAATCATAGAACAAGGTTCTCATCAACAATTGGTAGAAAATGATGGGTTTTATAATCACTTATATCAAATGCAATTTAAAGATCCATATAAAAAAAAAACTA
>JAEOTH010000195.1 GCA_016839915.1 Promethearchaeota archaeon | reverse complement strand
TTTCTTGTTGAATTTTAAAGCGCTCTTTAAGATCCAATTTTTTCTGTAAGCTTGAATTGGTCTCTTGTTTCCTTCTTTTCTCCTGCAACTTTCTAAATCGTTCATGATAAGTATCTTTTTCAACTTCCTTAATTGTATCAACTTTAATTTCATGCTTTCGATAACTTAATTTTTCATTTTCCTTTATTGTAGCTCTGATTTTATTTCTTAAAATAAAAGCAGCATTGAAGCTTGGATTTAATGACAAAGCCCTATTAACAGCTTCTAAAGCATCATCATAAAAACCTGCGATTAATAATGCTTTTGCTAATTGATACCAGGAAACTTCAGTATTAGGTTTAAAACTTGTTGGAGAAAAATCAACTCCTTTTTTTGAGTATAATAGACACAAATTATGCCACGCAGAATAACTTCTTTGATTTATATCCAACGCTTGTTTGAATGCATCAATAGCATTATGAAAACTATTTAAACGATTATAAGCCACTCCTATACCATTCCAAAAAAAATCGTTTTTAGGAAAATTTTCTAATGCTTTTTTATATACACTAATTAGCTTATCAAACTCATCAAGATGATAATAAGTTTTTCCTAAATTGATCCAAATTAGTTCATTATTTTCATCTATCTCTAAAGCTCTTTCAAAGGATTGCATAGCATTAATATAATCATTCAATCGTACATAACATAAACCAAGATTATTCCAAGCTTTATAAGATTTAGAATAACGTAAAACAATATCTCTATAGATTTTTATAGCTTCTTGATATTTTTTTTGTTGATATAGTGTCTTAGCTTTTTGAAATAATTCTCTATTTATATTCAATACTGTACCCAAAAAATTTATCTTCCTTTAATTAAACTACCTATTCTATATTTATATATCTTATATAAGATACTGTATAGAATTTATTATAGGTCATAATTTGATCAGAATCATTCCAATTTTATTAATTATAACAAATAGATATTTTTACATTGTTAATATTGCCTTAATTGATCCAAAAAAGGTAGTTGGGAGAATATTTTTACGTTTATTTATTATATCCCAACGAATTCAATTATTCAAATTTTAATTTTTTGCCATAAAATTAAATAATATTTCTTTTTCTATTTTTTTGTATAATTTTTGAATTATAGGCGATTAAGTATCAAAAGGTTGAAACATGGAACATAAAGATATTTTAGCTATTTTCAATGAAATGTTGACAAAGGTGTATAGTGAACAAGAAGAGAAATATAGAAGAAAGCGAAAATATAATTTAGCTCAATACTGCTGCTCGGAAGAAGAAAAAAAAAAGATTTCTATTCTTTTTGAGGAATTACTATATAACAGGAGCACTATGAACTTAAAGAAATTTCTTCAACTTTTTCAAATGGATGGTGAATGATTAAGGCATGATTATAAATAAGTTACGAGTAGAAAATTGGAAAGTGTTTGACAATAGAGAATTTGAATTCACTCCAGGGATGAATATCGTCGAAGGAAAGAACTACTCTGGGAAAACTTCTTTTATTCAAGCACTATACTTCGCATTATTTAATGAAAGCTTATATAAACAATTAACAGTTAAGGAATTAAAAAAAGAAAACCAAAAGGATGCGACTATTGTTTTTGATTTTAGCGTAGATGGGCAAGAATATCGTATAAGGCGGAATATCAGCGGTGAGAAAGTAGTAAGAACCGATTCATATTTATATCGCTTAGATAATGGAAAAGAAGTAGAAGAATTAGAGAGTATCTCTAGAAGAAATGAGGAATTATCTAAAACCGAAGAATTATTGAAAATTAGTAAGAATTTTGTGAAAAATGTGAACTTTATTCAAGAAGATTCCATTCCTTATCTTTTGAATAACCCTAAATCAAAGATTTTAGGCGACATTTTTAATATTCTACAATTAGATTACTTTACTGAATTAAACGGATATTGTACTCAAATTGTTAAGGATTTTGAAAAAAAAATAAATCAGATGGAAGAAA
Source organism: Promethearchaeota archaeon (assembly GCA_016839915.1). GTDB lineage: Archaea > Asgardarchaeota > Lokiarchaeia > Sigyniarchaeales > SOKP01 > Loki-b32. The sequence continues at coordinate 7,318 of JAEOTH010000195.1, read as the reverse complement.
AATATAACCAGGCTTTAGAAGTATTTGATACTTTAGAGTCTGAAATTAAAGATATCCAATTTGAAAATATTGAATTAAAAGAAAAACTGGATATATTAAATGATAATATTAATTCAGTCAAAAAAAGAATTCAAAAATATTCTAATATTGAATCAATAATTCAAGAACAAAATTCCATTGAAAATAAGTTAAAAGTCGAGAATGAAAGGAAAAATTCAATTATTAATGACATTGAAGAAAGAATAAAAGATCTAGAAATAGTAAAACAAATTGAAGAAGAGATAGCATTTTTAGAAGAAAAATCAGAAGCTTACTTAAATGGAGAACGTGAGCTAGAGAATCTCAAAAAGGAAAAAGATCTCTTAAAAGATAAATTTTATCAAGAACAGCAACACGATATCCTTTTAAAGGATAAAAAATCCCATTTACATTCTTTAGAACTAAAATTAGAGGATTTTGATAACGCTTTAAGAGATTTAGGCAGTTTAGAAAAAGAAGTACAAGATCTGGAAGCCCAATACACAGAATTTAATGCAGTGGTATTGGATATCAAAAACTTAGAGGATAAAATTGAAAATGAAAAACGAATTCTGGAGAGTTTTAAAGAAGGCTCTTGTCCAATAACTGAAGAATTGTGTCCTGTATCTAATAATTTTATAATAAAGTACACAGAATCACTTGATAAATTATACGTTGATAAAAAAAGTCTTGAAAAAATTTTATCCCAATTAAGAGACCCCAATAAAGAGCTCAATACAAAGATTAAAGAGAAAGAAAAGTTAGAAAAGATTTCTGAAAAAAGACAAGAAGTAAACGTAGAGTTAATCAAACTTAAACAAGAAATTGTCTCTATTTCTAAGAATGAAAATGAAGAAGAAAAAATTAACGGTGAAATTGTTGATTTAGAAAATAACATTAAAATATTAGCTGAAAAAGTATCAGATATGAAAGTGGACCATCAGAATTACATAATAAAAAAGGAAAAAGTTAAGGATAAGGTTAAAATTGAGGATTGGATTAACGATAAGAATAATCAGAAAAGAGCAATTGATCTAGGAATAGAGGAATTGAAGAAAAAAGTAAAGGATTTTAATGAGAAGATAAATAAATTAAAATCGGAATATTCAATAGATGATGTTTTGAAAGTTTCAGAAGAACAAAGGGAATTAGAAAAGCTTGAGAAGGAGTATACAACAATTAAAGTAGAACTAAGAACTAATGAGTTTAAAACTCAAGAAAAGGAAAAGAATAGAGGAAGTTTGGTTGCACCTTATAAATCACCAGAACATATGCTTCGCGAAATTGAAAAAATGGTTCACAATTATTATAAAGTAAAATTCTTTCAAGATGCTTTAAATTTGACTTTAGACGAATTAAAATCGAGAAAACTAAAATCTATAAAAGATCAATGTAATAAAATGTGGAGTAAGTTTCATACCAAATCTGGTAAACATTTAATTGATTGGGATGAAGATTTCGTACCAATTTTAAGGATTGGGAATATTGAGCGAAATTTTTATCAATTAAGTTCCTCTGAAAAAATGTTTATTTATTTTTCTATTAGAGCTGCTCTTCTCTCAGAGTTAGGACCAAATCGCTTTATTGTTATTGATAATTTGCTAAATCCCTTTATGATTGAAAATCAGAAATTTATTTTGGATCAAATAAAAAAAATCGTTGAAGAAAGTAATATAGAACAAATAATATTTACAGGTTTTGATATTTCACCTGAAGTGAAAGGTGATAATCATATAGTAATATAATTACCATAAAATAAGAGGATTAGGATTGACTGAATTTTGGTTTGATTCAAATTTTTTTATTGTTGCAAATGAAACAAGAAAATTACCGATTTTAAAAAAACTTTTTACCGAATTAAGAGCTAAACATAGCTTTAATCTAACAAATCGGATACGTAATGAAGTATTTTTTTTTAATGAACTTCTTAAATTAGTTTTTAATGTAACAAAAATAGAGTGGAGCCAGGAATTTAGCTCTTTCTGTGCAAAAGTGAAATTTTGCTTAAAAAATTCAAAGAATCTGGATGAACCGGCAGATCAATCATTAGCATATGCTGCTTCTCTTAGTGATGATCAATGTTACATTGTCACCAACGATGAAGGCTTTAAAAGAGCGAAGAAAAATCTTTCCAAATTTATGGAAAAGGTTGAAATTATTGAACCTATGGAATTTATTCAGCGAATTATCTCTGAAATTAACGATAGAAAATTTCAAAATGAATTGGAGGATTTGATTCTAATCTATGCCAACCACTTTATTAAGTATCGATTAAAAGATCCAACTAATCCACGTCCTATTGAAGATATACTTCAAAATTTATTATATTATTCAACAATTTCTGCTACTAAAGTAGTGATTTCTACCTTACCCGAAGATTTATATTCTATATTAAGAAGAGTTATAGCAAATCAAGTCTTAAATCCTCAAGAAGAACAAAAGATTGAATTAGTTAAAAAATATTTTTTACCCTTTGCGTTATTAAATGCTTCAGAAAGTGAAGATGAACGAAATCTGAGAACAAATCTATTGTATGTTGAAATACCAGAATTATTAGTAGACCTTAAACAGTTAAATGAAGAAAACTCGGAAGAGATATTTAAATTCTCTTTAGGCATGGAAGAATTAATCGAACGAGAATTAGTAAGGATACGGATTGAAAAAACTATACATTATTTACAAGATTGCAATTTTGATGAAGCTTATCTTCATTTTATACCTTTAATAGAGTCAAATTGGTGTTTTTTCTTAGACACCCGAACTAAAGAAGATTTGAAGCTGTTATATGGAATTTTTCAATTACATTTTGGAAAATTTAGTTACTTATCGGAATTATTAAAAACTAATTTATGGGGAGAATATTCGAGCATAAAGCAAATATTTGAATTGTTATTAGATATTAAAGATGGAGACGATTCTATGAGAATAGAAAACTCTACTGATGAAGAAATAACTATGATATATAATTTGGGACTATTTTTTTGTAATAGTGGAAATTCATTTGGATTACAATTATTCAATGCATTAATTGAATTATCCAATGAGCGAATCAAAACCTATAGTTGGTATCAAGAATTTTTGAAACGGTATATCTTGGAGCTAAAAGTTAGCCGCCAAGAAATAAATCCTTTTTTGAGAGAAAAGCTTCTTTCCTTTGTTCCAAAAAAAGATTTAGAAGATAACACTTCAATGAACTTTGATCGAAAATTTGAGTTGAAGAATTTTACCTCAATAGACTTCACCCCAATTTTGTATAAGCAACCTTTTTTTTATATTCGTTCAGTTGAATTTAACGAATTTTGGAAAGTTTATTGTTGGAATGAATCAATTCGATCAATTGTAATCCTTTTGATTCCAAAAACATTACTTTCAAATTTCAAAAATATTAGAACTATATCAATCATAGAAGGTAATATCAGAACAAAAAAACCCATATTAAAGGAAAAGAAGAATGTACGAATAATTATAGAGATTGACGACAGTTCGATATTAGATTTTAAAACATTTCAATTGAAAATATTTGAAAATATATAATATAAAAATTCAATGCCCCAGTTTTAGATGAGTATCCTGACTCTAGAAAAGATAGGAATTAAGAAGTTGTATATATTTTATCGAAGTAAAGCTTATCATTTATTATTTTGAAACTAATAATATGTTTAAATAAATTTATCAGAGTTATTTAAGTCTAATTAAAAAAGAAAAAAGTTGATTATAATTATTATGGAATCTTTGATTCAAGTTTATATGATTTAAATTTTGATATAATCCATCCGAGATTATATGAAATCCTCTGATAAATCATTAGAATTAGAAAAAGAAGCTGCCTATAGGCACCTATTTTGCTTTTATGATAACTTTTCCAATGATATTGAAAGTCCCTAATAATATTTTTTATCTTTAAGGGTGGTCTTAGTGTTTTTTCATTCCATAGAGATTTTTTCATTTTACTTTTGAGATTAATATCAAGTCCAGTCATCATTTTCATCCTATTTGTAATTAGCATTCTTATAATGTTTATTTACAATTTCAGCACAACCTCTTCCATATCTATAGAATGTTTTAAAGAAGGAAAGAAGTGAGGTTCGATAATCGTGCCATATTATCATATTTTTTTCATACCCGAATCTATAACCTTTATTTGCAAGTTTTAAACTTAAACCGCAATCTTCTCCACCAGGATACTTGTAAGATTCATTAAAGCCATCTACTTGAATCAAACCTTCTTTTAAATAACAAGCATTCGCAGTAACTAAGTATGAAATAGGTCGTGGAGGTTCTAATATGCTATGAAATGTAAAATATTCACTTATAATTCCTTTTCTAAAAGGCAGTACTTTTCCACCAATTCCTATAATGTTTCGATGATTATTCCAAATTTTTGAGTTTTGAATTGCTTTTATCCATGATTTTTGGACAATACAATCATCATCCGTAAAGCCTATTAGATGTGAACTAGCGAGTTTAATACCTATATTTCTCGCTGCTCCAGGACCTTGAGAAAATTGATTATTGTAAGTGATAGCAATGAAATCATGTTTTTCCCTTTCCCATTGGTTTAAATATTCTTTAGTCCTATCTTCAGATCCATCATTTATAATAACAACTTCTTCGGGAAACTCTTTTAACACTTCTAGAGATTTAACTAAACGTATTAACGAAGTCAATCTATTATATGTAGGAATAACTACAGACACTTTTCGAAAGGTAATTATATTTCACCTTAATTTAATTTAATTATAGAGTTGTACATCTTCCCAGATTATTGACGAAACCTTCGCCTTATTCACAAATTTCTATTAGATTATTAATATTTAAGTCTTATAGTGTTATTTTTTGAATTTTTTTTTTTTTTTTTAGAATATTGTTATGGACTCTTTTTAATAAAAGAAGTTATAAATAGGAGGTTATTTAATGTATATTAAAGATATGAATCTTAGGGTTCATGCCTGATAAAGGTTATAAATAAAATCTAATATAATCACTACAAAATGGAAAAATGAATAATAAAAAAAGAAAAAAAATTATTTTTCGAATTTCTTTTTTAATTCCTTAAATTCTTCTACCCTAAAGGAAGGCAATCCACTATGTTCAAAATCCCATTTAAGCGTTAAATATTTGGTATAGTCTGGATCAAATTTATAACTGGTCTTATCGTGAATTTCTTCTTCGGTAGCATATTTTTTTTTTAAATATTCTTCATATTTATCTTCTAGCTCTCTCTTTATGATAACTAGAGGTTTGTGTCTTATTTCTGAAAGGATAATACGAATACTTTCGTAACAGAAATCTCCAATATTATGATATTCCGTTTCAATTCTTAAGACATTTACATATACTAATTGATGATTACATCTAGCACATCGAACATCATGATAAAGGTTATCGACAATTAACCGTTCTATATATTTAATATCCATTGAAGTTAAGAATTTATCAAATTCATACGTTCTCTCTGGTTTTATACTCATTATCATATTTCTCTTGTAATGTAATTAGCTTTTTCTTATTCTCTTCAATTTTCTGTTGATATGCTTCTAATTTATCGTATTCAGATATCATTGCATTTTGATGTTTTTCAATCCAGATTGCTTCTTTGTTTATCTTTTCTTTCTCTTTATCAATTACCGCTTTCTTTTCTTCAAATTCTGACTCTAAGCGTTCCAGTTCTTTTCTCAAAGGTTCCATTTTATTATCATATTCTTTTCTGAGGTTTTCTAGCTCTGAATCAAGCGTATCCAAATTTAACCCATCATAATGAGTACCTAATTTAGTAAGAATGATAGAGGGATCTTTTGAGGCATATTTAGGATACTTTTTTGAAGCCTCTTCTGTTAGTACTTTTAAATTAGCTTTCATACTTTTCTTGGCATTTTTAAGTTCCTCAATTCTTTTTTCAAGTTCTCTAATTTGTAAGCGTAATTTATCCATCTCTTGTTTTCTCTTCTTTAATTCTCTGGTTTTCTTTGCCAATTCCATTCGCTTTAAATCATCCTTCTGTTCTTGCAATACCTTTCGAAGTTCTTTTGCAGGAATCTTTTCTTTTCGAAGTTCTTGCATAACTTCTTCTCGTTGTCTTAAGGGTAAATTCTGTGCTTCTTCAACTACTTTTGCTTTTTGATAAACAGCATCTACTCCTTTCTCACCTTTTTTAGCTTCTTCCCATTCCTTTGCAATTATTGGTTCATGTTTAGCAACTTGCTTGATTTTTTTAGCTTGTTGGATTGACTTACCGCTTACTTTAACTTGTTTAGCAACAATTTCCCTTGATTTACCTTTTGCCACAATCTTTTCATCATCAAATTGGGAGTCTTGGACACCCTTCCCTTTTTTCATAAATTTCCCATTTTCATCTTGAGGTTGCAATTTTGCTAATTCTGATATTCGTTTCTCAGCCAATTTTTCTTCTTCCTCAAGTAATAATAACCCAACCTCACTCTTCTGAGCAGTATTCAAATGTCTCCTTATTATATTCTCAGAAATAACAAATTGCAATGGACTCATACCTGTCGCTTCACTTGGTTTCCATTCTCTTACTTTTAGTTCTATACCAAGTTGTTTACATGCTCTATATCGGTTTCTCCCATCGAGGATTTTTCCTTCATAAAGAACTGCATCTTCGATTTGTCCGAATTGTTGAATATCCTCTACTAATGCATCATACTCTTCTCCTTCCAATAATGGAAGGTATGAAGAAATTTCATGGAATAAGTATGTTTTAGTTGTTGGTTTTTTTGATTTTGGTTTACTCATTTTTCTGTGCCTCTTTTTTGGTAGATTTTTTTTCTTTAATTGAACCAGGGCCATCCTCCATAAAGTCAAGAATTAGCGTGGATAAAGGAATTTTTGAAATTTGTTTTATGATAAAACGAGCAACTTCAGAATTAGATTTGATTCCTAAAGTTTTCTTAATCTCTGAAAAGGGTTTATATAATGGATCTTTATGTTTTAGGGTAAGTCTTAATTCAATTTTTTCATTTATAGCCATCTTTTTCTCCTTTTTTATATTAAATAGTTTTTTTTGTCCAAATTTGTTACTTTATAGATATTTCTATAGATATTTAAGTATTCGTGAAAAACTTGGATAAAAATGGAGTAATTTACAAAGGGTTAAATTTTTTTCAAAATTTAATTCGTTTATGACTAAAACGAATGAAACTGAAGAAGAAATAAGTATTAGACTAACCCTTTCAAAAGAATTAGATCAACCATTATATGATTTCTTTTTACAAATAAAACAAAATCTGGGATTAAAGACTAATACGGAAGTAGCAAGAATATGTATAAAAAAAGCGTATGA
>JAEOTH010000194.1 GCA_016839915.1 Promethearchaeota archaeon | reverse complement strand
AGACTTTAAAATGTTTTTCTTAATGGTTTGAGGAGTAATATTATTTTCTTTATTAAACTTCATTTGTTTATTTCTTCTTCTATCTGTTTCTTCAATTGCAGCTTTCATAGCTGGAGAAATCCGATCTCCATATAAAATTGCTTTCCCTTCAACATTTCTAGATGCTCTACCAATAGTTTGTATTAAAGAACGAGCATCTCTTAAAAATCCTAATTTATCTGCATCCAAAATCGCAACCAATTGAACCTCTGGTAAATCTAAACCTTCTCTTAAAAGATTAATCCCTACGAGAACATCAAATGTACCATCCCTTAATTGTCGCAAGATTTCAAATCTTTCAATAGTATCTACTTCTGAGTGCAAATATGTTATTTTTAGACCTAGTTCGTTATAGTATTCTGCTATGTCTTCAGCCATTCTTTTTGTTAGAGTTGTAATAAGAGTTCTACCGTTATTATTAATTACCCTTCGTATTTCTCCTAATAAATCATCAATTTGATTTTTTGCAGGTCTTATTTCTATGTTCGGGTCAATAAGACCAGTTGGTCGGATTATTTGTTCTGCTGAAATTCCTCCTGATTTTTTCAATTCATATGTTCCTGGAGTTGCACTCATAAAGATTATATGCTTTATTTTACTTTCCCACTCATCAAATGTAAGAGGTCTGTTATCATAAGCGCTTGGTAAACGCCATCCGTAATCTACAAGGTTTTTTTTACGAGATCGATCACCTCCAATCATTCCATGGATTTGTGGTATCGTTATATGAGATTCATCAACAACGATTAAAAAATCATCTGGAAAATAATCTACTAAAGTCATAGGAGGTGTTCCAGGCGGTCTCCCATCCAAAGGTCTAGAATAATTTTCTATGCCTTTACACCAACCCATTTCTTTCATCATTTCTAAATCAAATTTAACTCTCCTTTCAATCCATTCCGCTTCTGCATACTTCTTCCGATCTTTAAAATATTTGATGCGTTCTTCCAGTTCCTCACTAATATATTCTAAAGCTTTTACTTTATTTTCATCTGGAATTATAAAGTGTGTGGCAGGGAATACTCGATAATTTGGTACCTTTTTCATTGGATTATTAGTTAGAGGATGAATCTCTGTTATTGATTCAATTTCATCCCCGAACAAAGAAATTCTTACACCATTATTTAGATATGCTGGATATATATCGATTATATCTCCTTTTACTCGTACATTTCCCGGTTTAAATTCAATATCATTTCGCTCATAATTCATTTTTACAAGTTTTTTTAAAATTTCGAACCGTTTGATTAACATACCTACTTCTACATAAAGAGCAATTTTCTCCCATAAATCTGGGTTACCCAATCCATAAATACATGAGACTGTAGCAACAACAATAACATCTCTCCGAGTTCTTACAGCATGGGCTGCTGCGAGTCTTAGTCGTTCAATTTCCTCATTAACACTAAAATCTTTTTCAATATAGAGCCCAGAAATTGGCATGTAGGCTTCTGGCTGGTAGTAGTCGTAGTAAGACACGAAATATTGGACAGCATTATGAGGAAATAGCTCTTTTAACTCATTATATAACTGAGCTGCTAAAGTTTTATTTGGTGCCATTACTAAAGTAGGTTTCTGAATTTCTTGAATAATATTAGCAATCGTAAAAGTCTTTCCTGTGCCTGTTGCGCCTAATAATGTTTGAAATCTCTTATTTTTTCGAATATTCTCAGCAAGATTGCTTATAGCTTCGGGTTGATCTCCCGCTGGAAGAAATTGTGATTCTAATTTAAATTTGGATATCATAAGGATAAATAACTAACTTTAACACTAAATTAATATAAAAATATAGTTAATATATTGAAGGTAAGACTTATGATATTCTAATATATCATACCTTATGATTTTTATTTATTGATTAATAAAAAAAAAATTAGTTTGTTACCAATTCTTCTATAGTATCTTCGGCGCCTTCCACAGTACGAGCAAGTATTATTAGATTAGCATCGACATCAAGAGGATCAACACCTATTAACACTTTGAGATCATCAACAGACATGATAATAGTAATTGAATCACCATAATTACCAATTTCCCAAGATGTCCCCTCTTCAAAAGAAAACATATTAAGTGGGATGTAAGTATTATTTATATAAATTGAATCGATTGTTACATTCAACGGTCCATTATTTATTATTTTTATTTTCACTTCGTTAAGATCGATTCTAGTGACGCTTGGATCGACAGAAATACTGTAAAAAGTTTCAACTATCGCATTAAGTGTTGTTTCATACTCTGCTATAGTAGTAGTTGTTATTGTAACTACCAGTTCATCTGATTTGTTTATTTTAAAAGTTGGAATATTAAAAGAAAGTAAGGCACATTCTTGGATGTCTAGTGAAGAATCTCCGTATAAAAATTCAATCTCAGTAGGATTTGAACAGTCTAGTGTTAAAGAGCTATTCAGAATAACATTGTCTAAAGTAATTAGTTCATTTCCAGTGTTTTTGACTAATAATCTACCAGTTTCATTTGCACTAATATACGATACTAGCGTACTATCAACATTTTCAATAATTTGAATATCTTCTTGATCTCTTATTGTGTGAATATATCCAATATCTGAAGCAACAGTTGTTCCAAAGCCTCCTGTAATACAAATTAATATTTCTTCATTAACATCCCCACTAACATAATTAGTAGCATCTATAATAATGAAATCTTCCTCATTACTTCTAAGGCTTAAGTCTCCACTTTTCATATAATAATCTTCGAAATCAACTTCATGCTCAGCATCCACACCATTCAAATAAACCGAATCTAATCCAAAGATAACTTCTCCTGTATTTTTTATATTGATTTTCAAGATAGTACTTCCATTATCATAAGTATATGCATGAGATTTATTAAAATCGATTGGAATGTGTTTTCTAAAATTCCCCTTAATAGTGGCTAAGGCTTCAGGAGATAAAATACGAAAGTCATCTAGTATGGAAAGAGAATAATTTTCTACATTTGATGTGAATAATAATTCATCAACAATATCATTTACAGTAGCCACCCCAATCTTATTATATTTTCTAATTGGATAGAAGCTTGTTGTTGCACCTTGTATTAGAATAAATGACTTATCCGTTGGTTCAAGGATAGGGGAACCACTTAAATATTCAATTGTCTCTTGATTAAATTGATTTTCAGTTGTGTCATTATTTGCATAAAACCTATCTAAAACGACAATTGAATCACCAATGTTTTCTACTTCAAGGTATAAATCAACTGCGGATGGATTCTTTTGTATTATAATGCTATTTTCTTTATTAATTCTCACACCTCCCTCTAATGCCTTTTTAACGAAAAAATTACTGGTATCATTTTTAAAAACATAAGTTTGATCATATAAAGCTTCTGATTGAGCAGTTACATTTATTGCTGCAACATCATCTTTTTTGAAATTAGCTGCTGCGGTATCAACCCACACTATATCTTCAGAACCTCCCTCAATTGTTTTAGTACCACTTCCCATGGCAAAATTGTAATTAACTCCATTGACTTCAACGTCAGTGATCAATAATTCTTTTGTTCCTGTATTTTTTAATTTAAATGTGGTATATCCACTATCAAAAACCTCTGGATTCTTAATCAAAAACCTTGAATCTAATACCGTATAATCAACCTTATATAACTTTACTAAGCCATTTAATGAAACATATTCTGGATAAAATACCATAGTATTATAATATCCATTATCAGGGATATGACTTTTCCATAAGTTGCCATTGTCATCGTATCTCCTATTTATTTCTCTAGCATAATTTTCTTGAAGTTGTCTTTGAAGAGGATTTGGATTTTCACCTGCTTGTTCGACTGTTGTAGGTTCAGCAGCAAACATAAGTTTACATAATTGACTTTGAAACCATCCAGGTTCCACCATTCCAGAAGTTACATTGTAATATTTGCTAAAGTCAAAAACGGTGTTATCAGCCCAGTTATCTTCTTCCCAACCAAGATTTTTATAAATCTCATAGTTATCATTGCAGATTTGAAGCATCCAAGTCCATTTACCCTCATCACCACCTAAATTTGTGAGGAGATATCCCCAATAGACTAATATATAATCTGCTCGTAATCTTCTTAATGCTTTAGCACTATACATCTCATTAGGTTGCATGAATGCCATACCTGTTAATCCTATTCTAGTTTGGTTTTTAGTGGCATTATCGTTGACAGTGGTTACATTCCCTACTGGAGTTAACCAATAACCGTAATCCCACCAAGAGACAACTACATCTGTTCCTTTTAAATTATTTCTCATCCATGTTAAAGATTCTTCCCAATCATGAGCAATACCGCCTGGCATCATTTGTGCAAAAGACATTTGATTTACTGCAATATCAGTTGTATGAGCAACTTGAGCATACATTAAAATCCCAACAATAAGATATACAGCAAGAGCTTCCGAACTTCCTAATGTTCCTTTTAACTGTCTTCTTCTTTTTCTACTTATACCGGTTTTTCTTTCACCAACAAAACTGCCAAAAATTTTTAGAATGCTAGCTAATCCATAGGCTCCTGCTAATGCTGCCGCTGGGGCAAAAATTAATATTATACGAATCATACTGCCTGTAAAATAATACATTAGAATTACAAAGACTATTAATAAAATATCTGCTGGATTTAACCTTTTAAAACAGAAATATATTCCTAATGGTATAAGCATTAAGGGGATTAGAGTATTGTAATAAAAAACACTCCAAGCACTTGGCATTTGTTCTGCTACTGATGCAACAAGAGAGACATCTTCACGGAAGAGAGGGCTAAGAAGTGTTTGGAACCGTGAGCCAAAACCAAATGGTATTAATTCAGGAGCAATCCATATTAATACAGCAAATATTAATATAATAGGAATAACCGCCCACTTTATTAGGCTTATCAACCGATCGTAGAAATTGGGGTATTCTCTCTTTTTTATATTAATAAGATGAAAAATAATTAAGATAATTGTAAATAAAAATATACCTCCAACATTTAAACTAGTAAATAGGGTTTCAAAATTAAATTTTGAATACAAAGCAAAAATTAGTAGCCCAGTTCCTTGCACTCCAGCATAAGAGATTAAAATATTCTCATTATACTTATTTGTTAAAATTAATATAATACAAATAATAGGGATTAATAAATATACAAATTGATAACCCCCCCAGCTTAGTGATAAATACCCTAAGAAAATCCCTCCAATGACCGAATGTGAAAACCTTCCTGTTCTTAGAGCTTTTAGAAAGAATAAAAATATCATTAATGTAGCAAAAACACCAATTGTTTCATTATCAAAAAATCCTGCAGTTGTTCGTTGTAGGTAACCTGGATTGAAAGCTAAGAAGAATGCTGCAAACAAACCAGTTGCCTTATTGAGTACCTCTTTTCCTAAAAAATACATAACTAATACTGTTATACCCCCCATAAATGCAGGGAAATAGAAACAAACATCATATAATGATATTGGTAATCCAAAAAAGGAAAAAATTTGATGAATAATTACTACCGTAAAAGTTAACCCAGGTCGTAAACCTCCTCGAAAATATCCGTCAGGATACCAACTTTTATAATCTACCCAATTAAAATATTCATATAGTGTATGAGTATCCAAATATTCTGCGTTATACCATTGGATCCAAGGGTCAAATGCTTTAATCAATGTTATTCCCCTTACAAGTGGGCTTAATCTAATTACAATAGCTAGAATCACGAGGAATAGTATTGCCAAGAAAAATAAAGCATTACTAAATTTAAGAGATATTGATGTTCTAATGCGATCACGGAAATTCCTTAGAGACGCGAGGATCTTAACCATAATTTTTCCTATATTTGATTATAGCAAATTAATTTAATAACCATAATTAAAAATTGAATATAAAAAAAATCCTTAAGATTAAAATGTTTTTCTTTAATCCAACACTTTACACAATTTAAAGTGATATGAAAATAGATTAATAAACTTAGATTGGAATGTCACCTTCTAAATTTCTCTTTAAAATATATTATATTGGCAGAAAAAAATATTATGGTTCTCAACGGCAACTCAATTTCATAACAATTGAGCAATGTCTTCTTAATGTATTAAAAGAAAAAGGTTATATTCATAAAGTTAGGGATTCAGAATTTGAATTTGCAAGTAGAACTGATCGATATGTATCTGCTCGAGGAGCTTGTTTTACATGTATAATAGAGAAAAAGCCAATATTAATGGAAATTAATAGCGTTTTACCAAAAGAAATTGGCGTTTGGGCACATACAGAAGTACCAATGGAGTTCTCATCTAGACGTAACGCTATTTTACGTCATTATGTATATTTTGTACCTACACCAATTTCGCATCTAGGAGAAAGATCTAAAATAAATATAGATATTATGAAGCAGGCATGTAAAGAATTAGAAGGGCGCCATAATTTTGCTAATTTCTCGAAAAAAGAATCCAATGGGATTATTACCATAAGAGATATGGAATCAGTAAAATTATTAATTAAAAATAATCATTTAATTTTTGAATTCAAAAGTAGAGCGTTTTTAAGACAGCAAATCAGAAGAATAGTAAAGAAGGTCCTAGAACTGGGAAAAAATGAGATTAGCTATGATGATTTTTTAAATTTATTTGATGCTTCAGCAGATATTTCTTACCAACCAGCAGATCCAAAAGGATTAATTTTATGGGATATAAAATTTGATGAAACAGTTAATTTTAAAGAAGATCCAAAGTCAGAGGAAAGAATGAAAAATTATTTCTTAAAAAAGGAGATAGTCTATAATCATAAATATCACTTATTCAAAACCTTGCAACAAGACGATTTTAGCCAGTAATGCTTGAAGCTGAATTTCCTCAGTCCCGCCTTGACTTAATCTATATTCAAATTCAGCTAATAATTTCGATAATTCTAGTTTTATATCCTCTTGAATGTTCAACTCATAAATTTCTCTATACAAATTCTTAATAATATTTTGTCCAGAGAGCCCATACTCTTTGATTAAATCGTTTAAGAGTTTTATAGACAATTGTAATTGTCCTTCTAATGCTGTATTTAATATTTCTTTTATTTTTTCAGGAGGAACTTCTCCAGCAACGCGAAAAACAATTTCTTGATCAATCTTTTCAGAAATTGTACCACATGATTGCAAATAATTAATCGCTCGCCGGCAATCACCCCGAGAAACATCTACTATTGCATTTAAACCTCCAGGTGTTAAACTAATACTTTCTTGTTTTGCTACAAATTTTACTCGATTTTTTATATCTTCATGACTTAAATAAGCGAATCTAAACACTACACATCTTGATTGAATGGGAGGGATTATTTTATTAGAATAATTGCATATCAAAACCATTCGACAATTTTTCGTATATTTTTCCATTGTTCTTCTTAAAGCTTGTTGAGCTGGAGCTGTCATATTATCAGCTTCATCGAGAATTAATATTTTAAAGACTATGTCAGCAGGGGGACGTGCTTTTGCAAAATCTTTGATATAAGTTCTAACGACGTCAATACCACGAGCATCACTGGCATTTAATTCTAAATAAGTCCTATTAACAGCCATTTTTCTTCCATATAATTCTCTCACCATTGCTAACGCTGAAGTTGTTTTCCCTGTTCCTGCAGGACCAGCAAAAATGAGATGAGGCATTGATTTGCCCATTATAAATTGCTTTAGGCGTCTAATTATACCCTTTTGATTAACAACATCATCAAGTACTCTTGGTCGATATTTCTCAACCCAAGGTCTGTTCTCAAAAGACATTTTAGTGAGCTTCAAATTTTATATTATTATATTAAGAATTAAATTTGCTCAATTCTTTATTAATATTCATATCCATAAAAAAAACAAGAAGATATGTATGACCGATTTTAAAATTAGTAAAATTAAGTCTAGATGGA
The DNA here is from genome assembly GCA_016839915.1 of Promethearchaeota archaeon. Taxonomy (GTDB): domain Archaea; phylum Asgardarchaeota; class Lokiarchaeia; order Sigyniarchaeales; family SOKP01; genus Loki-b32. The sequence goes on along the minus strand of JAEOTH010000194.1, from coordinate 19,775 downwards.
TTTTAGATTCGCGTGGAATTCCAACAATTGAGTCTGATGTTTTTGCTGGAAAAGCTTATTCGAGAGCCGCTGTTCCCTCAGGTGCTTCAACAGGAGTATTAGAAGCTTTAGAATTGCGAGATGGGGGTAAAGCATTCATGGGAAAACATGTATTAAAAGCTATTGCTAACGTAAATAATATTTTAGGTAAAAAATTAGTAGGTTTCGATGTTAGAGAACAAGAGATTATAGATGCAGAGATGATCTCTATAGATGGTACTGAAAATAAAAGTAACCTAGGAGCTAATGCGATTTTATCGGTTTCCTTAGCAATAGCTAGGTTAGCATCTCAATTATCTGAAATTCCCTTATTTAATTACATTTATAATTTAGCATATAAAAAGTCTCGAGATGATTATTTACTTCCTCTCCCTTGTTGTAATATCATAAATGGAGGAGAACATGCAGGTAATAATTTATCAATACAAGAATTTATGGTTTTACCTGTAGGTGCTAAAACATTTTCTCAGGCAATACAAAATGTTGCTGAAGTATATCAAACATTAAAAAAATTATTATTAAAGAAGTATGGCCCATCCGCAATTAATGTCGGTGACGAAGGAGGATTTGCTCCAAATTTAAATTTAACTTCTGAAGCCGTGGAAATAATAATCAAAGCAATTGAAACAGCTGGATTTCTTCTAGGTACTGATTTTGTCCTAGGGATGGATGCTGCTGCTAGTGAATTCTTTGAAGAAGATTTTTACAATATTGATGGTAGGAAGCTATCTGAAGAAGAATTATTGGAATACTATATGGATTTAATTCATGAGTATCCATTCAAATCTATTGAGGATCCATTTAATGAAAAAGATTTCAGGAATTTCTCAAATTTAACCGCTAAGGTTGATGAATCTATTCAAATTGTTGATGATGATATAACTGTTACAAATATTAATATTTTAGAGAAAGCAATAAAAGAAAAAGCAGGAAATGCCTTATTGCTTAAAGTAAACCAAATAGGCTCTTTGACTGAGGCAATAAAAGCAGCAAGAATGGCTTTTGATAATGGATTTAATGTGATGGTTTCTCACCGTTCTGGTGAAACAGAAGATACTTTTATAGCAGATCTGGCCGTTGGTCTTTGTACAGGTCAATTAAAAACAGGAGCCACTTGCAGATCCGAAAGAACTGGCAAGTTCAATCAATTACTAAGAATAGAAGAAATATTAGGTGAAAATGCAAAATATCCCCTAAAATTGAACTCTTGGAAAGATTTTCATTAATAACTACTATTTTTTATTTTCAAATTTAATTTTAGAAACAATAAACAAATTTCAGATCCATATTTCAAACTTTTCAAATTCTTCATTTTTTTTTTATGAATCGATATACATGAACATTAAGTTTTCTAGTTTTTTGAGTGTGAAATGGAAATGTTCTCTCCAGGACCATAGTAAAAGGAAGTACATTATCAATTTTCCAATTAAATTTTTTAATATAATTTGAAATAAATTTATGGATCTTTGGGTTAGATAGATGAATAGAGTACACAACATCTGAAAAATAAAAAGCTTTACTTAAAAAAGGTCTATCAGCAAATTTTATTTGAACTCCAAATGGGGGATTCATAATAGTTGTAATTTTCATATTTTTAGGTAATAATTTTTTTGAAATTTCAAAATACTCAATATCAGCACATATAGGAAAGACAGTATGGCCCAAATTTAGCGAGAGAATGTTTCTTTCTAAAATTTTAAGAGCATTCATATCGATGTCAACACTTAGAACATAATTAGCCTTAAAAAGTGCACATATTAAGGAAAGCCTTCCTGTTCCTGCCCCTAAATCAATGATTAGGGCTTCACAAATATCATTATATTCAAATCCTGCATAATATATTATATCAACTGCACAATTTGCATCGATACAATATTGTTCTAATTCAATTTTAGGATTATTGAATGATTCGGTGCTCTGTATTATAGAAACTAGTTCTTTTTTGCTAAGTTTCATCCAAAAAAATGTCTACTCTTTTAAAATTAATACATTAAATTTATTTATCTTATTTAATAATATTTACTTAAATTAGAAAGAGATTGAGTAATTAAAAAACTATTGTTGATGATAATGAGCAAGAAATCTCTAAAAGATGGGGATATCGTTTTAACGGGAGAAAAGCTAGGTGTAGTTGAGGAGTTCCTCCCCGACAAACAATCTACATTTACTAAAGATGGAAAAATATTTGCCAGTAAAACTGGCATGATTAGTATTAATAACAAAGAAAGGAAAATTGTAATAAGTACGCATCAAGATAAAGATAGAAAAGTTGTAAAAATTGGAGATATTGTCATTGGTGTAATTCTTTTTTTACGTCAATATTCAGTTGGAATTAGTTTTTATACAATAAATAATAAGATTCATTTCAATTCAAGTTATTTTGGTAATATTCACGTCTCGCAGATTTCAGATAGATATGTTGAAAAAATTAATGATGCCTTTCAAATAACAGATATAGTTCGCGCTCGAGTTATAGAACAAGATTACAATGAGTACAAATTAAGCACTGCGAGTAATAATCTTGGAGTTATTTATGCGGATTGTGTAATCTGTGGAAAATCACTCATAAAAATTGGACATAATAAACTGAAATGTGATCGATGTGGAAATGTAGAGAGCAGAAAACTCTCCAATGATTATGGAAATGTATCAAATAATTTAAGATTCTAATTTTCACTACTATTTAAATAATATACGTGTAATTCAGTGAGAAAGCTCGGGAAAAAAGTAATTCATTTCTATAATAATAGTGGTTCATTGGATAATGTAATCAAATTTCTTGAAAATGTTCATAAAAAAGTGAATTATCTTAATCTAAATGTTTCTGTTGAAGGGAAAAGTATAAAAATCACACTTTTTGGTTCAAGAGATCTTCAATATTTAGCAACTGAAAGATTAAAAGAATTAGCAAATCGTTATTTATAAGTTCAACATAAAACCATAAAAAATTTATTTTATTTTGTATATTTTTTATTAAGATGATTAAATCCTAATCTTTAGGAGTTAAAATAATGGCAAAAAAAAAAGCTGGCAAAACAGAAGAAAAAGACGAAGATGAACTTGATGAATTAGTAGATGAATTATTGGATGATGAAGAAATTGAAAGTGTTTATCCCAAGTTAGAAGAAAAAGAGAAAGTGGAGTCAATCTCTTCTTCAGATGAAGATTTTATTGAAGAAGAAGAAGAAGAATTTGAGGAAGAGGAAGAACCTAGATTTCTTGATTATAAATTCCTTGATTTAGATCTAATTAGAGGTCAGAGTGATAATGATTTTGAATTAATCGTTGAAGGGCAGTCACATGGATTTTGTAATATTCTTGTAAAACATTTATTAAAAATTGAAGGTGTTAATATCGCAGCTTATAAATCTACGAATATAGAACCCTCAAAAATATTCATACGTCTCGAAAATTCAAAAACCTATAAAATTAAAGATATTTTGCACAAGGGGATCGAATCGTTAAGATCTGAAGTTGTTGAAGTTCAGAAGCTATTTAAAAAACTAACCTAAGTTATTATTCTCTTATTTATGAAAACTTTATAAGATGCCTAAATTCAACTTATCTTAATGGATTACGAGTTTTTAATTTCAGATTTAAATCATTGTAAAACACGAAAAGCTATAGGTACCGATAAGGGTTTAGCTAAAATCGGAGATGGAATAGTAAATTTAGCTTATTCAGTAGCAAAATCTATTTTTTTAACAAAAAACAACTTAAACGAGAACATTATAAGAACTGGTAAAAAAGTTAGTAAAAAGATTTTAGAAATAGCTTTAAAAAATGCGAATATGAAAAATTTCGCAAAAAATCGAGCCGATGCTCATGATCTTGCTGATACTGTTGAAGCATTAATAGCTTATGTGTGGTTTAGTGATAAAATGACTTTAAAAGAAATCATAAATTTTCTAGTAGAGAATCTCTCTGGTGACCTCAATGATAGAAACGAAGAAATTAAGAATGCGACTATTGCATTTACAGATCTTTTAATTTATATTAAACAGTTTTTACCCGAAAAATAAAAGATGAAAGACAATCCCATATCAATTGGATTTGATGATGCATCCTTTGAATTACATTCAGAAAGTAAATTTACTCAACTAATCGGAGTAGTTTGCCAAGGAACGAGAATGGTAAGTGTTATACGAGATGAAATTAATATAGATGGCTATGACGCTACTGAAAAATTAATTAACTTAGTAAAAAAAAATAGAAAACATATACAATATGTTCTCACTCATAGTATAACTTTTGGTGGATTTAATCTTGTAAATTTAAGACAAATTTATTCTGAAATACAAAAGCCAATAATTGCTATAACAGAGAAGGAAGTTGATTTTGATTCTGTTAAGAAAGCTCTTGTACATAAATTTCCTAAAACATATACCAAAAAAATGAGATGTATTGTTGATGCAGGAAATTTATATGAAACCGAAGTAACTACTGCAGGAGGTTTCTCAAAAGTATATTTCCACTGTAAAGGCATTGAAATTAGAGATGTAGAAGATCTCTTAAAAAAAGTTTGTATTGATTCTAAGTTACCAGAATCTGTGAGATTAGCCCATCTAATTGGAAAGTTATTCTAAATTAATATTATGTTTATTTAATCTGTTTCAATTTCATACTCTAGAATTTCACGTATTCTTTCTCGTAAATCAAATCGAATAGCCGACATCCCATATGTTCGAATCCCTAACTTCTTCTGAACTTTCTTAGCACTTAACGCGTCAGGAAGATCTTGCTTATTAGCTATAGCAATTATTTTAGTATTCATATACCGTGAAAATTTATTGTAAATTTCTTTTGTTTTTTTTATATTGTCTTCTGTAGAATCACAAACTATGACTGTTAACCCTGTGCCTCTTAAAAAGTCTTGCCACATGAATCTAAACCGTTCCTGACCCCCAAAATCCCAGATATTGACTTTTTTTCCATTAAGATTTGAATCTTCAATTTCTAATCCCACTGTTGGGTTTGGTTCTTTTGATAGTTTGCGCCCCTGAAGCAAGGATACTAGTGTTGATTTGCCTACTCCAGAATGCCCAACAAGGCAAATTTTTTGTTTTGTTGAATAAACTTTATGTCAACCCTTTCTAATGCAACATTATGTTAATTAGAAAAGGCAGAAAATTGTTCAAAAATTAAAATGATATTGACATGACATGACAATTTTAAAACATGAATTCTATTTTAACGACCAGTAAGGTACTTATAAAGTTAAGAATAAAAAATTGTGTTGAATTAAAAATTGTTCATTTAAAATAATAAGTTAATAAAAAAATTCGAGATTTTTATATTTTTAGGCTCCAGCTTATTTTTAATCAAAGATAAAAGGGGTGCTCATACACATATCGTTTGTAGTTTGTAAAGAAAATAAGTTTATTGTTGAGAATAGAGAGCTATATATTAACTATCGGAAAATTTCATCTATAGGACAAATTAAGGGGTTAGAAAGAATTAGTGATTTAGAGGTATTGAATCTTTCTTCTAATGAGATCACTGAGATACGATATATAGATCACCTCACGAGTATAAGATCATTGGTGCTCACAGAGAATAAGATAGTCGATCTTATGGGTTTGAAAAATCTTTCCAATTTAGAGACTTTGTTCCTCAGTAAGAATGCAATTGTCGAGATTAAGGGGTTAGATACGCTTTCCAGCTTAAGGAAGTTAAAAATTTCAAGTAATAGAATAGAAGAGATAACAGGCTTGGAAAACCTTGTAAATTTAGAGTCATTATTCTTAGATAGTAATCGTATTAGTGAAATCCAGGGGTTGGATCATCTATCAAGTCTTAAATTTTTATTTCTTGATGGTAATCAGATTAAGAAGATTAGTGGATTAGAGAGTCTAGTTAATCTTAACACTTTATATCTTAGTCATAACAAGATTGAAAGAATAGAAGGGCTAGAATTACTAACAAATTTAAGAAGACTACATCTTGAAGACAATCATATTAAGTTTATTGAAGGATTAGAGAACTTGGTTAGTCTAGACGAGTTATTCCTTAGTAAAAATAAAATTAAGGATGTTACTGGATTAGAAACTCTTGTTAACCTTCAGAAACTAGAACTAGGAGACAATTTAATCAACTCTGAGCTTTTGGAGAAGTTAGGTGGGTTAAATGTTGGTGGATTTGCATATTATCCAGAAAGTTTTGTTCAATATTGCCAAGAGTAGGTTCGAATTTTTAGAAAAAAGGTATTTTTCTTTTATAAATATATTTTCTATTTTATTCAAATTAATCGTAGAGAATTTATACGATTCGCTAATATAAATTTAAGAATAAAAATTTAATTAAATTAATAATTAAATAAAAAAATTCTATCTAATTATCCTTTTAGGCGCCTGTGTCAATCTCTTTTACAATACCAACCGCCACGGTTCTACCCATATCCCGAACAGCAAATCGGCCCATTTCAGGGAATGCCTCATATTTTTCAAGACACATTTTTTTGATTGGAGTGAGTTCAACAATTGCCGATTCATTTTTTTTCAGAAACTTAGGATTATCCTCTATCACGGCACCTGTCTTTTGGTCTAATTTTTTAAGTAAAGCCGAAAACTTAGCTGCTACTTGCGCTGTGTGTGCATGGATTACTGGTGTATAGCCTTGCGCAAGTGCTGTAGGGTGCCAGATTACGATAATTTGTCCAGTCCATTTTCCTTTTGGTGTGATAACAGTAGGCGGATCACTTGGATGGCCTAAACAATCACCCCGGCTCGCGTCTTCCATTGTAATACCTCGAATACTAAATCCTACGTTGTCTCCTGGTATGGCTTGTGGAATCTCTTCATGATGCATTTCAATGCTTCGAATTTCTCCTTTAAAGCCACTTGGCATAATAATTATTTTATCCCCTCTTTTTAAAATTCCAGTTTCTACTCTACCAACGGGAACTACACCAGTTCCCTTAATTCTATAGGAATCTTGGATAGGGAGTCTTAATGGTTTACCAGTTGGTTTATCTGGAAGGACAAATTGATCTATAGCATCAATCAGGGTTGGACCATCATACCATGACAATTTATCACTCTTCTTTGATAAATTATCCATAGCCATTCCGCTAGTTGGAATATATAATACGTTTTTAAAACCAATACTTTTAAGAAGATCACCAACAGCATCCTTGCATTCATTAAATCGTGACTCAGAATACTCATAAACGTCCGCTTTGTTTATAGCAACAACAAGTTGTTTAACTCCTAAAGTTTGTGCTAAATAAGCATGTTCACGAGTCTGTCCATTCGCTGCGATTCCAACTTCCATTTCTCCTTTCTTACCAGAAACGACGAGGATAGCAGCGTCAGCTTGGCTTGCGCCAGTTATCATGTTCTTGACAAAATCTGCATGGCCTGGTGCGTCGATTATTGTGAAGTATTTTGTTTTAGTTTCAAATTTTCGAAAAGCAAGGTCAATCGTGATGCCCCTTTGTCTTTCTTCCTTTAATCGGTCAAAAACAAAAGCATAAGACCAAGAATCTCGATCATACTCCTTAGCGAGCTTTTCCAATTCACGTCTTTCTCTGTCGCTTACTGCTCCTGTTTCAATGAGTAATGCTCCCATCATGGTAGACTTACCGTGGTCTATGTGGCCTATGATTACGAGGTTTAAATGCTCTTTATCAACCATTTTCATCAATTTCCTTTATTTTATTTAATATCTTGTTTATAGTTTTGTTAATTTAATAAAAAATTATTTTTATTAGATGTTAATTGTAAATGTTGTTGAGTTTATATTTTTTACTATATTTCAGCGTAATTATCGAGTATTAATAACTGATGTTTAGAATTTATCAATGATCATTATGGATTAATTTTAAATTATACAATTTCAGAACAAAATTGAAGAATCTCACTACATTAATCCCTTTTTCTTCTAGAATAAATTGTTGTAGGAATGATTGCAGCACCAATTATGGTAACTGTCGAAATAAGAATTTGCATTAGTTCGCTATATATATAAACTTCGAGTGAAGTTCAACATTTTAAACTATAAATTAGTGAAACTCATTAATTTTAATATTGTTAATGAAAAGGTCAACCTAATAAACTAATTCAATACTATTACTGATCTAATAATCAAAAACATACTTTCTAAATAGGAGTGATTTTGTGGAAAAACGTAAACTTAAGGGGGATATTTAGAAAACCGAAATATTATTAAAATAAGTAATTTAAGTGAGATGAAATTTTACTATATAATTATTATAGTTATTTAAAATGGAAGGGATTTGTATGGTAACTGGATATACTGGAAATATTCTTAGAGTAGATTTAACAAAAGAGGATATATCAATAGAAAATCCTGATGATATTTTCTACCGTCGATATATGGGAGGAGAGGGTTTTGTAGCCTATTACCTTTTAAAGGAATTAAAAGTAGGTATTGACCCCTTAAGCCCTGAAAATAAACTAATTTTTGCTGCTGGTCCTTTAACTGGATATGCTATTCCCGGTACTGGAAGAAACAGTGTTGGAGCGAAGTCTCCCTTAACAGGTGGTTTTGGTGAAGCAGAGGTTGGGGGTTATTGGGGCGCTGAATTGAAGCATGCTGGATTTGACGCAATAATAATTGAAGGAAAAGCGAAAAAACCTGTTTATTTATGGATTAAAGATGGAGAGGTGGAAATAAAAGAAGCGAGCCATCTTTGGGGTAAAGTTACTGGTGAAGCAGAGGCAATTATTAAAAAAGAACTGGGTGATAAATTGATCCGGGTAGCTCAAATTGGGCCGGGAGGAGAAAAATTAGTACGTTATGCTTGTATTATAAATGATTTAAGAAATGCTGCTGGTCGTGGTGGATTGGGCGCTGTAATGGGTTCTAAAAATTTGAAAGCTATAGCTGTTAGAGGGCATAAAAAACTTGAAGTCAGTAATAAAGAAAAGTTAAAAGCTAAAATCCAGGAGTATCATGATGTAGCGTATAAAACATATGCAGGTTATTTTGAATATGGGACAGGAGGAGGAATAATGGAAAGTTTTGCAGAATCAGGAAATCTCCCAACTAGAAACTTCAGAGACGGTAATTTTTCAGGAGCAAAAGTCTTAGATCCTAGTATTATGAAAGAAGAAATTAATCTTACAATGGATGCCTGTTATGCATGTTCACTTCGGTGTAAAAAAGTTGTGAATATTAAAGAACCTTGGAACGTAGATCCCATCTATGGAGGTCCTGAATATGAATCAATAGGTGCTTTTGGATCTAATTGTGGTGTAGATGATTTAAAAGCAGTTTGTAAAGCAAATGAACTTTGTAATAAATATTCACTAGATACTATTTCAACTGGAGTTTCTATTGGTTTTGCGATGGAATGTTATGAAAATGGTATTTTAATTGACAAAGATACCAATGGAATAAAACTAAACTTTGGTAATGCCAAAGCTATGATTCAGATGGTTGAAATGATTGCTAAACGTGAAGGTTTGGGAGATATTTTAGCAGAAGGTGTAAAAAAGGCTGCTGAAAAGATAAAAAAGGGAGCAGACAAGCTAGCTATGCATGTCAAAGGTCAAGAAATTCCAATGCATGAACCTCGTTTTAAGCAAGGAATGGGAGTTGGATATGCAATTTCACCTACTGGTGCAGAACATATGGCAAATATCCATGACACCTCTTTTGCAAATGAAAGAGCAATACAACAACATAGTGCGATAGGAATTTTAGAGCCTCTTCAGCTGAATGATTTAAGTGCCAAAAAGATTCGAATTTTAACATATTATAGTAATTGGCGGAATGTGTCTAATGCATTGTTGGTATGCTACTTTTTACCTTGGGATTATGTTGATATACCGGAGATCGTTAATGCTGTGACTGGTTGGTATACAAGTACATGGGAATTGATGAAATTGGGTGAAAGAATCACAACAATGGCAAGGACTTTTAATATTAGGGAAGGATTTACAAAAAAAGATGATTGGTTACCTCAGAGGTTTTTCCAACCACATACTTCAGGAGCACTAGCAAACACAGTAATTAATTCAGAAGAACTAGAGAGAGCAATAAATATCTATTATACAATGATGGGGTGGGATAACGATGGAATACCCACTAAAATAAAGTTAGAAGAACTAGATATTGGTTGGGTTTCTCAATCTCTTTATTCTAAATGACCTGTTATATCCTCATAAAATTCTTTTTTATTTTCTTTTACCAATTTGAAAATTTCTTCTAAATCTTCTTGGAAGTTTATAATTTTACCCTCTGAATCTGTAATTTCTATTATTACTTTATTTTGTATAAATTTCTCAAAGACTAAATCAATATCATAGATATTAAGATGAGTTTCTTTAAAATAATCTAAAAGATGATGTAAATAAAGAGCTTTAACGTAACCTTTCTTATCTTTATGTTTTTCACAGAAATATCTTAGTTGTTGGAAAATAATACTTTCATTATTGTTTTCAAATCCTACATCATCTAGTTTATAGAGTGCCCAATTAAAACCATAATCTAGTGCTCTATTAACCAAATCTGCTACATTCCATTTAATTCCCGCTTTTTTGGCCCATTTATTATGAATAAACCAATTTGGTATTTTTACATCACCTTTTATTTGTTTTTTAAATGTAAAAGATAAAAAAAATAAAAAATTATAATTCTTTAATAAAATTAAGAATTTAAAAAATTTACAATATACTCAATTAAAAATGGTAAAAAGTAGGACAAAGTTCCCTAGGGAAGGAGAGTTTGTGGTTGCAAAAGTTAAAGAAGTGCAACATCAATATGTTTATGTTGATTTAATTGATTTTGAGGGCTTGGATTCTGAAAATTTTGCTCGAGGGATGATACATATATCAGAAATAAGCTCTAGATGGATCAAAAATATACGTAATTATGTTCGAATTGGTCAACGAGTAGTGTTACGTGTTTTGAGAGTAGATGCAGATAAAGGCCATGTAGATTTATCGTTGCGAAGAGTTAATTCTGCTCAGAGAGAAAATAGAATAAAGGAGTGGAAATATGCTTTAAAATATGAAAATTTATTACAATTTCTGACAGAGGCAGAAGGAATTAATTTAACTCTTAAGGAAGCTTATGAATTAATAGGATTTCCTGTTTTAGGCCTCTATGAGACATATCAAGAAGCTATTGAAAATCTAAAAGAAAATGGAGATGAAATTTTAACGGAATTAAATAGTATTACAGATGATTTTAATATTACAGATGATATTAAAAACGCATTATTAAAAATTATTGATGAAAACGTAAGTATCTCAACAGTAAGCATCTCAGGTAAAGTAAAACTTTCATTTACCTCAGAAAATGGAATTGATCAAATAATAGAATCTTTAACTGAAGCTTTAAAAGTTATAGAATCGAAAAAAACAAGAAATCTCAATATTAATTATATCGCAGCTCCATTTTATCGGTTAGAAGTTATCTCAAAAGATTATTTGGATGCAGAAAATATTCTTTCTGATGCTTTAGAAATTATTGAGCAAAAGGCAGATCTTTATAATGGAACATATGAATTCATAAGAGACTAGGATTTAAATTAGAGTAGTTTAACAATGCCTAAATACCTAATGAAGTGTAAGGAATGTAATCGATATGGATTATTGAATCCTGAGTCAAAATGCCGAGTTTGTGGAGGCCAATTAATAAATCCTAGACCTCCTAAATTCTCGTTAACAGATAAATATGCTAAATATCGGTTACAATATTTTAAAGAAGAATTTGATAAAAAATTTAAATAATTTCAAGGCACTTCTATTTTTTCAGCAAATTTTTCAACTATTAAGATTTTTGCGTTTTTTTGGGGCAGATTTACGATATCTTCTTTTTCAAATGGTCCATAATTTATAAGATCAACACCTACTAAAGGAGGTGTGTTCCTTAAAAATCTCACAAGGGTATAAATAATTTTTTCTTGATCAGCTTTAATTGTAGAATCAGGTAATTTAGAAGTTTTTTCTTCTATTGTTAAGGAAGGTTCATTGACACTAGAGCTTTTTTCAGTTTTTATTTCAATTGGTTTATCAGGGAGAGCTTGATCTTTTTCATATAAAGAGAACGCTTTTACTTTTTTGTATCCTTTTATTGAGCTTACTAAATTTTCATATAGCAATTTCTCTGCTTCAATAACATTATCTAAATTAATCTCATTAAGAATTAATGCAGAATTTATTATCTTAAGTTCTCTAATCTTTAAGAAATCATTAAATAAATAATTCAAATTTTCTTTGTAAGATTCAAACACGCGCTGCTTTAGTTCATCCTTATCCATTTCCTGATAATCATTGATATAATCAACGATTTTTTTATATTCAGTGAAAATCTCCTGTCTAAATTCCGTTAAAGCTGTATTTTGGAACTCTCTAAGCCAATGTTGATATAATTTTTCGTATTCTTTTTGTAGTTCCATAAATATCGAATTTTTAAGATTTATATAATAAAAAAGTGTTGTGAGTTTAAATTTTTTAACTTAAATGGTTTTAGCTACTCCTTTACATAATAAAAAAACAGCTATATGGTGAGGAATTTCAACCTTCTCTCCTTGTTTGTAAGGTCCAAATGTTTCACCTTTTATTTTCGTAAGAGGCACTTCAGACTCAAGTATTTCGATTTTTTGAGTTATTGCTTTTTCACTCATAAAAACAATTGGATCTAATTTTTCATTTGGCTCGTCTAGAGGATTAAAAACCTCAATTTCATCAGGTAATAATTTTTGAACTCTGAATCCTGTTTTACCATGTAATGATCCTGGATACCTAATGAGTCTATGAATATCAATTGAAACAGGTATATCTACCTCAATTCCAATTTCTGCTACAATTCTTTTTAAAAATTTATTCCAAGCATTTAAACTAAATCCAACTAAGGTCCAATTATTATTATGATTATTCTTAATTATATTATGGAAATTTTCTTTAAAATTTATAAAATTCTCTATAAGATCTTTGTTTAAATTAAATCTTTTTTTATTTGAAAGTATAGTTTCGATTTCGACATTAGTTTTACTTAATATATTTTCAATTAAGCCTATTATTTTTTGAGGCCATCCGATCGTTTCTCTTGAAAAACCAAAAATATTTCCCCCTTTTTCTTGTAGTCCCCAAATCTCAAATGAAATATTTTCTCCTGTAATATAATCAATGATCTCCCTTCTTTCATCACTAGAGAAGGATCTTATTTGTTCATCTTCAATTTTTAGATGATATCCTCGGTGACCAGAAAATGTGATTTTCATTTTATCGATATTGATATTGAAGTCAGGAATTAGGAAGTTATATATCAATTTTATAATCTCATTTTTAGCTACATCTAAACATTCATTACAAATCCAATTCAATTTCTTTAACTTTAATTTACCGCATTTTGGGCACTTTTCTACCATTCCCTTTCCATTTTCTCCACATTCTTTACAATGCCAAAGATCATGATCTTCCTTACAGGGTGTATAAAAGTGATCAACATCTATATCAAAAATTAAATCACAACCTTGATAACCCTTCCCTTGCATATTTTGACTTTCTGGCGAACTATAAAGTGAACCACTCATATATGCATGTTTTGGAGTATTGCTTATAAAATATTTTTTTAAATTGATTTTGGAGGTAAACCCAATGTGTCTATTCATTATTTGTTTGTCCCAAGGAATGAATCCAAATTCTCTCTGATCAAAAAGATTAACTATAGGAATTTCTGATTGCTTCTCTTTATAGTAAGCTTGAAAAATCCTTTTCAAATATTTGTTATCCACCATCTTGATCTGTCGAAATATTTTTTTCTGGTTTTTCTTTAACTGAAGTGATAAATTGCTTATATTGAATATAAAACAAAGGATGGGAGATCTGCCGCTGTTCATTTAATTTTTTAGAAAAATACCCCTCTAGACATAATTTATCTTTATATTTATCCATCATGCACAGGTTGTAGGATTTTAAAGATTTACATGAGTAAGGCGTATACCCTTTTTTAATAGCATATTTGACTTGATAAGCTGTTTTTTCTCTATCAAAATCAGGTAAGGTTGAAAATACCTCAATAATTTTCTCTTCAGGATATTCAAGTGCATTTAGAACCCATAATATAAACAATCTCTCAGTATGTATTAAATTCTGTCCTTCTTGTGCTTTAGTAAGTATTTCTTTTATACAGGAAGGGAAAGATTCCAGTAAATTTTTACCTTCTTTATAGGTGATATCTAATGAGTACTCAAATTCATCTTTCTTTAATTCCCAAATTTCTGTTATAGTATCATATAAATCTTTAAATTCTTTAACATTGAATAAGGCATCTTTAAATTTCTTTAATTGATCAGAGTCTACAGTGTTTTGAGCAAGTAATTTCATCCTTAAATGCTCTTGTAATAATCTGTTAAGACTTTCGGGTTTAATATATACATAACCATGCAGAAGAGCATTATTTACTAATTTTCGAAATTCATCTTTTAAATTAGAGGCAAGTTTTAAATAATCTATATAAGAAATCTTAAAATTTGTCTTATAAATTTGTTGTTGGTCTTTTAAGACTATTTTTTTGAATGTGGTTTGATTTTCTTCATAAATTACATCTAAATCTAAATCTTTGTAAATATAATATAAGTTATATTCATTTTCTTTATTTAATTCATTATAAGTGGTTTTAGAGTATAAATTTGCAATTCGGTTAGATAAAACTTTATTATTCAAAGTATAAAGCAGAATTCTTAATAGTAAATAGATATAAATATTGGTTTCATCAAAATAGTATTCCTCCATTTGTTCAACATTATTCATCGCATCATTGAATAAGTTTAAAATTTTAATTTTGAGGTCTTTAATCTTATCAGATGTGAAGATTTCATCAAGAAAGTTTAAGGGATCTTTTGAAGCGATCTCAGAATAATACGTTTTTAGAGATGGAAGCCAAGGATATCGTTTTACTAGGTCATAATTATTTCTCATTGTCCAAAAATACTCTAGTCTATAATATATTTATAATTTAACTAAAAAACTGGGGATGATTAAACTTTAATAAATTAAGAGTAAATTAATTTACTGATGATTTTAATACATCTATTAATAAAATAATAAATAATATAGCAGAATTGAATTGATTAAAATTCGTCCATATCATCGTCATCTTCGAATTCTGCTTCTTCTACTCTTGGTGCTAAGAAGTAACTTAATTCTCCGCCTTCAAGGAGATTAAAGATCATTTTTAAGGGATGATCAGTTTTAAGAGAGATTTCTAGCTTCTCCGTGATTGAGGCTATTTTCAGAATTGCCTTCAAGAAGGTTAAGGAATATGCTCCACTACTGGTTCCACTAATATTTGTCTCTAACAAATCATCTTCATTAAGATCATATTCCATTTCACCAATCTGTCCTGTAGAACTAAAGACTAATCCTTGACCCTCAGTTGCATTTATATTCAGAATTTCGGAATATATTTCAGCATCCTTAATTGCTTCAACTAGAAACTCTGGCTCAATAACCCATTTTGAAGGATATTCTATTTTTAAAAGATTATCCATAGGGATTTCTTCAATTTCAATGTCTAATAAAGCTAAACTAAATGTTCTCGTCCGGGATGTCCCCTCTCGTTGCATTTTTATTTTTATTTTTTGCTCTGTCTCGTTGAAGTTTATTTCAACAGAATCGTTTGCACCACTTCTTTTTAAAATTTTATCTAAATCGTCTAAGTTTAGACCAACTTTTGATTCTTTATCACATTGATAATCATCAAAATTTTCCTGGTTAATTGATAGTTTTAATAAACAAATTCTACTTGGATCCATTGCTGAAATGGTAAACTTTTTAGGATTGACACGAAACTCTGTTTCATCAATAATACTCGCGAGAGTTTCAACTATTCCTTTCAATATCCGACTATTTTCTAATTTTAATGTAAAACTCATAACCTTTCAGTACATTTATTGAATTTTATTTAAGATAAATTAGTTTAATTCACATTATTAATAATGTTTGATATTAGTCTTTTAATAATACCAATTTAAAGTATTAAATTAATTATTTATACTCTCTTAAATTTTCAATTTTGTAATAAATAAATAATAAAATGATTCTTATTTAAAAAAAAAATGTCTTTTCAATACGCTAAGCAAAGAATAATAAAGGATATTTCTATTGATGATGAACGAATCCAAGTGACTGGTTATATAAAAAGTAGAATTAATAACAACCAGATAATTATAGATGATAAAACAGGTGAAATTAACGTAAATCTCGTGAGCCTAAACGATTTTAGTTTTAAAGAGAATGATTTAATTAACGTAATCGGAGATCTTGAATTCCATTCTTCTGGTGAAAAAATACTTAACGCTGAAATTATTCAAGATATGAAGAAATTAAATTTTGAATATTATCAAAAACTATATCAACTTAAAAAAGATCTTAAATAATTGATTAATTTCTTCAAGAGATATCTAATCATCTAAAAATTTCTGTATTTCAATTGTGTACCCATTAGGATCTTTTAAGAAAAAATGATATATGTTGAATTTCTGATTAATTTTTGGTTTTTCTTTAATGTCTAGCCCCGAATTAATTAACTTGTTATAAATTTCATCTACATTATCAGCTATGAACGTTATAATTGGACTTTTTTCTTTATAAATCACTGCCATATGCTCACAAAAACCTATTTTACTTTGATTATTAACATCAAATATTAAACAAACTCCTTGATCTTTATATAACGTTAATCCTATGGTGTTTTGGTAAAAATCAGACGTTTTTTTGAGATTTTTAGTCCCGAAAAACGTGATAAATTCCTTAAAGATCATAAAAATCATTCTTTGATAATTTATTAAGTGATATAATTTAAATTTTCAATTTTTTTTACATTTATATAAAAAATTTTTATACATTTATTAGAAGGATAAAATTTATTAAATTTTAACATTTTTTAATGTTATTATTTACTAATTTATGGCATTGTAATCAATATGGTTGAATTTTGCCCTGAATGTTCAAATCTTTTACGTAAAAGAAAAGCAAATGAAAGATCTTTTTTAGTGTGTAAATGTGGTTATCAACATGAGATATTAGATAATAATCTTAAAATTCAAAAAAGTGTTCAAAAGAAAAAGAAAGATTTAGAAAAAAATCTAGTTATTATTTCTGAAGAAGATAAAATTTCAGTTAATCCTATCACTAAAAAAGAATGTCCCAAATGTCATAATAAAGTAGCTGAAACTTGGCAAGTACAAATACGGAGCTCTGATGAGCCAAGCACACACTTTTTTAAATGTGTTAAATGTAAATATACATGGCGTGAATAACATCTCATTAGAATTGGGTAAAATCTTCATTAAATTTTTTTAAATTTTATTTTAGAAAAAGATAAAAAATCAAATTAATTCTAGTAAGTAATATCGGATTTATCCGTTTACTCTAATATTTCCTGAATTGTATGAAAAGATTGAAAAGCCTCGACATGTTTCGAGGATTAGCAATGTTATATATGATTGTAGGACACATGATTACATGGTGGCCTGTTCCTGAAGAGAAATTGATTTTGATGGTTAGTTATATATCTGTTCTATCTACATTAGGTGCCGTTGGATTTACTTTTATATCCGGAATAAGTACTATGATATCTTATAGAAATCGGCTAATAAAAATAGATAAAATTGAAAATTACAGTATGTCTCAAGTGAAATATGAATATCTATTTAGAGCGGTGTTTATTGTAATTCTGGGTTTAATTTATAATATATTTGTTGCGATAATGTTCATGGATATCTCACAAATTTGGACATGGTTCATACTGTTAACTTTAGGAATATGTCTTTTAATGTCATGGCCGTTATTAAAGATGTCAAAAAAATTCAGATTATTTTTTGGAGCGCTAATTTGGATAGTTAATCAAATACTTCTAGTTCTATTAACACCATTTGAAGGACAATTTAACTTATACGGGGTTTTATATCATATTTTATATAATACGATTGACCAAAATATTATATTATCGTTTTTTACTTTATTTCTAATAGGAACAGTCATAGGTGACATAATCTATGACTTCTCTCTTATTTATAATGATTTAGAAAAGAGGAAAGCAGTAAAAAAGAAATTATTACGTCCCTCGTTGTTAATAGGGACTATTTTAATTATTATCGGATTTTATTTTTTATTACCTCTTTTATTCACGGAAGAAATGCTGTCTGTAAAATCAAATATATGGTGGTTAATGTATTCTTTAGGTATTGAAGTAATTCTAATTTCTGTTTTCATAACTATTGATGTATATGAATTGTTTAAACTAGAAAAGAGTTATAGGTTTTTATATTATTTTTCCTATTATTCCCTTACTGTTTTTCTAATACAAAATATTAACTATTTCTTCTTTTATCAATCTTTGAATTTATATAATATTTGGATTTTCATTCTCATCACAGTTATAATCTATGGACTTTTTTTGAGATTTTCCTATAGTAAATGGGGGCCCAAATTGTCTTTAAAGATACAAATCGGAAGATTAGCTTCTGAAGCGACTAAAAGGATTATGAATAAGTCTAGGGATATTTAGTGTGAAAAATTTCTTAATTCAAATTAAACAAATGTATTACTTAGATATTAGGATTTTTACGTGAAAGAACAGTTTCACGATTATTTTAAAAATTCCAATTTTGTTTTGAAATTTCTTTAAAAAAAAAAATATCCTACTATAATACTACTATTTTAATAAGTCACTACGATAGACTTAAATATGAGATTATTTAATATAATAGTAGGTGAGAAAGAAATAACTAGAAAAATTGATAAAGAAAAGTATGAGCGCATTTTGGATCGATTAGAGAAGGGAGAGTCTCAAAAATCTATTGTAGTTGCTGAGGCTTGCTCATATGGGACAATAAGCTCTGCGAAACAATGGAATAAAGCAGGAAGACCTACTACTATTATGACTAGTAGAAATAAGTTATTAAATACTACTAAAATTGTACTTTCTATTCCTAATTTTTGGTTAGAACACCTTAATGAGGATATAATGTTAGGAATTTGGATTGATTACTCTGATGCAATTGTGGATATCATACGTACTTTTTATCGTATACAAATAGAAGAATACCCTAAAATTCATAGTGGACGAGATCCAAAAGCAAGACGTAAAATTTTAGGAGAATTGAAAACAACCTTTAAAAATCCAATCCTAGAAGAATTAAAACTAACTAATAAGGAAGAAAAAGAGAAGCAGAAGGAAGAATTGGAGAATAAATTGAAAAGAATTAATAAAGCCTTAGAAAATATGGAAATGAAAGAAAAGGAAAAATAAAGAAATGCTTTAATTTTAGCTGAGTTAATCCAAGGGTCAAAGTTGAAAATTTTTGAAAATAGTGCTCAAGCATTAATTGTTGAAGAGCCTGAAGAAGTGTTTTATGAAATTCTTAATTTTATAAAATAAATTTAAAAACTCGGTAAAATAACTACTTAAAATGAATATTTTTTTTAAATATTAAGAAAGTACTTCTAATATTTTAGTAAGAATTCGTGCTTTACCTCCAGTTGATTGGAGCAAAAGTTTTCCACATACTAAACATTCTACATCTGTTGCAGAACACCCAAAAATTATTTGCTGGTTTCCGCAATTTAAACATTTTACACGTAAAAATCTGCTTTTTGGCTGTGGAATAAGTTCTTTCTCTTTTCTTTTGTGAACCATATTTTTCACTTCTTTTACATTTCTTGTAATTCAAGCCTTTTAACTCGATAAGATTTGGCATATTGTTTTTTGCCACATTCACTACATTCTAATAATGGAGTTGATCTCTTATTTATCTT
>JAEOTH010000193.1 GCA_016839915.1 Promethearchaeota archaeon | reverse complement strand
TCCGCCTTTCTCCACAAGTTCTTCGATCAATTCAATTATAATTCTCATCATTGTAGGTGCTTGGGGATGACCATATATAAGTGAACTTCCGTAATTATTCATATCCTTCCAATCAATATCCATCTCCTTACAGAAATAGACATCATTAACTGCGAAAGGATTATGTGTTTTAATTACGGATACGTCTTCTATAGATATATCTGCATTTTCTAGAGCTTTGTTTGCGGCGGGAACTATAGCCATTGCCATGTATCCTGTTTTTGTTTTATAGTCACCATAAGATACAATTCTAATCTCAACATCCTCTCTTTTCCTTAATTGATTGGCTTTCTCTTTTGTTGTAACAATAACACCACAATTAGCATCTCCTGGATGTGTTTGAGTTCCATAAGTAACTGTACCTTCTGGAAGTACAGGTCTAAGCTTCGATAAACCTTCCATTGTTGTTGGATATATTCCTTCATCTCCGTCTACAGTTGCGAGTACTTTTCGACCTGAGCGATCTTTAATATCAATTGGTGTTATCATATATTTCTTTTGGAATGCTCTGTCATTTTTTAAAGAATCTTGATATTGATTATAGCGTAACATAGTGACTTCATCTTGTTCCTTTTTTGTAATACCTACTTCTTTTGCAACATTTTCTGCTGTTTGTATCATTGGATTCTTAGCAAACGGATCTCTTCCAAAATTATCCCACACCCAATTTTCTGCATCCAACGTGCTCCCTGGTGCTTGTGGATTCGGATACACAAGATGAGGTCCATTTGAACATCTATCAGCATTTATTACAAGAACATTTTTATTTGTTCCAGTTTCAATATTTTGTGCTGCAATTGAAATTGTATTGGTTCCGGTAGCACATGCTTGACTAATCATTGGACCTGTTACATGCTCAGCTCCAATCATACTCGCTAACCAAGGACCTCCATAGAAACAATAAAGCTGGGGGATTGTTATACCAAATATGAGTTCATCAAAGTCATTAGGAGAAATTCCCCTTTCATTTAAAAATCGTTTAGTTATTTCTGCTGAAAACTTTATAGCATGAAGATTTTGAAAACTCATTTGCCATCTTGAAAAAGGAGTACTCCAGTATTGTCCATAAGGTATATAAGCTTTTTTAAAAGACATTTTTTTAACAACCTAATTTATTCCTTAATTGTTATTTTGATAATTTCTTATTCATTATTAATTTGTTTGTTAAATCGTTCTCTTAATAAACGGTGAATAACTTTTCCTGAACCTGTTCTAGGCATCTCATCTGAATTAATTAATAGTATCTCTTTTGGGATCTTAAATTTTGCTAACTTGTCTTCACAATATTGACGAAGCTCTTCGGTTATTAATTTTGGAGGCTGTACTTCTTTATTCAATATACAAATTGCAGTAACTCTTTCTCCCCATTTGTAATCTTGTAACCCAATAACAGCACATTCAATTACCGCCGGATGTGAAATAAGAACTTTTTCAACTTCAGAGGGATAAACATGTTCTCCTCCAGAGATAATCATGTTTGCTTTTCTATCTACGAGTGTATAGAATCCTTCTTCATCTTTTTTACCCATATCACCAGCACTGAAAAATTCTCCTTTAAAAGATGCTTTAGTCTTTTCTGGTAATTTGTAATACTCATCAAACATTTGAGGTCCACGTGAATATAATTCACCAATTTCTCCTATAGGAACTGGATTTCTATCTTCATCTAAAAGCTTTATACAATCAGTTCCAATACACTCTTTTCCAATGGAACCTAATTTATTCATTTGATCTTCAGGTCTAAGGAGAGTTACAAGCCCTGCTTCTGTAGAACCATAAGCTTCAAAGAGTTTTGTCTTATTAAAGAGATTCATTACATCTAATTTCATTTGTTTAGTTGCTGGAGCTGAAGAAGTTAATAATGCAGTTACACAGCTGAGATCATATTTTTGCTTTACTTCCTCTGGAAGACTCAATATTAGATTATAATGAGTAGGTATCATTGATGTAAAAGTTATTTTTTCTTGAGCAATTATCTGTAAAACTTCTTCAGGATCAAAGTTATATTCAATATGAATATAAACTGGAGCTCCTAAGTAAGTAAATACAAATGAATAAAATGTAGAATTTACATGGGATAGTGGCATCAGGATCATCCCATAATCTTGGGGAGTAAAGGAAAATTCAACTTCATTAATTAAGAAAAAAGCGATATAAGAACGATGGGAACGAATTACACCTTTAGGTTTTCCAGTTGTGCCTGATGTATATAGAATAATCCATGTGTCTTCTGGTTTAATTTTGCTTAGAGGATATATACTTTCTCCCTTTTCCACAAGATCCTTATAAAGCTTCCAACCTTTTTTAGGCTCATCAGCCATCAGTATACGTTCTACATCCTCAAATCCTAATTCTTTAGCTCTTTCCCATATTTTTTCAGTAGCTTCGCGGAATCGAGATTCCACAAATAACCATTTTGCATCTGAATTATTGATTATAAATGAAATATCATCTGGGTGCAACCGAAAATTTAATGGGACAATAACGAAACCCCCTTTAGCAGCAGCTACATAAATTTCCATAAATTCAATGCAATTATTAGATAAAACAGCTAATTTATCACCTTTTTTTATCCCATTCTTAAGAATTCCATTAGCAAGTTTATTAGTTCTTTCATTTAATTCTTCAAATGTTAATTGTCGTTTTACATCTTTTAAAGCAAGTTTGTCTGGATATTTTTTTGCATTAACATTAATTATTTCACCAATATTAAGCCATGTCATACAATTATCCTCCTTTCATACATACATTCATTTAAATAAGTAATTTCTCTGTATTTATGACTCAGAACGATTTCAAAAATATTTCAATCTTATTTTAAACATCTAAATTATATAAAAAATTTTACCTTTTCCCAGAGTTATGGGAAAATATTAGGGTATATTCTGAAATATTGTGAAACGTTAAATTTTATATTCAGAAATAAATAGTGGGATTTTATTTCATATTTTCACTAAGAAATTTGCTCTTCTTCAGAAATACCTAGTTTAAAGGCCAAAATTCCTACTATCGCTTCAGATATATTGAAATTATGTCACCATCCTCGATTACGTGATCTAGGTTATCAAATTTTTGACCGGGGTGTTTGGCAGATTTACCCCATATTAACGAGTAACGATAATCGTTTATGAATCGTTTGTGAATTTTACGACAGAGTGTTTCAATAGTATCACCATGATGAAGAATAATAGGTTCATCCAAATCCGCTTCTTGTCTTGGAGGTTTTAAATATACTCTAATTAAATTCAATTC
>JAEOTH010000192.1 GCA_016839915.1 Promethearchaeota archaeon | reverse complement strand
TCCATCCGAGTGTGCTAAAAATGAGGTTTGGTCAGAATGGTCATATCGAGTTTCTAGTATGCGAGGAGGGAGAAGTCGTAACAAGGTAGCCGTAGGGGAACCTGCGGCTGGATCACCTCCTATTTTTAAATTATTATACGATTTTTCTTTGGCAAGTTCTTAATAAACTTTTATCTCTTACTAAATGAATATTATCAAAAAATAATAATTAGTTGCAATAGTAGTAAAAATTTTTAATTATTGAAGTTTCTAATAAATAAATATATTAAAATGGGCCTGTAGATCAGTGGAAGATTGTTTGGTTCAGTTTCGTACTAACCTTCAACGCTTGACTTGCATTCAAGAGGTCACGGGTTCAATTCCCGTCAGGTCCATATTTTTTAAAAAATATTTCATATATTGTTTTATATAAATATTAACTATTCTTGGTTAAAAATAAGAAATTTTTTAATTATTAATTAAATATTCATTATAAGTATGAAGTTTTATGTAATTATTTTGATGTTCCTCCTTATATTTCAAAATGAAATAGCCGATACATTTAATTTCGTCGTAGTTTTTTTCGGAGTCATACTGTTAATAATAATTCTTGCATATATTCTCCTAACTTCTAAACAAGATTAGTTTATATCATTTACTTCTTGTTGTTACTATTTTTATTATATCTCCATCTTTTAATTCATAATTTTCTCCTAATCTTTTTTTAGTTATGGCATCAATACCAAATATAAAATTCTCTGCTAACTCGGTATGAATCTTTTCTCGTACAAAGTCTCTTAAAAGAGTGCCTTTTTCTACTAGAATTGCATCAGGTAAGATGTTTCCTTTGTTATCTGAATAGGTATTAATGTCTGACACAGGATAAACACAAATTTGATTTCCCATAGTAAATGACGCATAATTTAAAGCATCTAAAACCCCTGTACTCCCATATTCGCTTAGGATTTTCATTTTTATCTTTTTAAGCAGATCAACTTCGTTTGAATTCAACTTATTTTCTTTAATAATTTCAAAATTATTAGACCCTGGAATATATTTAATCACTTGATCTTTATGAAATTTCCTCAAAAAATATTCTGCCAATGCGCTACAAGGGATAATTGGACCTTTATACTTTTTTTTTAATTCTTTTAAATTACTTTCACTGATTTCTTTGTCAATTTTATTTGCTATTATTAGAATGGGTTTAGCAATCCCCCTTATAGTTTTAGAAAAATCCAAAAGCTGACCATCTGTCCAGTTAGAAGGATTTTGTCCTTCCAAGTTTGAATTTCTTAATGATTGGATTATTTGTTGTTTATTAATCTTTAATCCTGAGAGTCTTTCATACAGTGAATCAACAATTTTTCTCCTTTCTGTTATCAGCGTTTTTGTAAATTTTCGCCAATCTTTTCTTTCAAGAATTTCTTTAAACCACATATCTATCTCGTTTTCTAAAAACAAAATATCTTCATTTGGATCGTTTTCTCCTATTGAAACTAATTTTCCAGATTTATCAAGAGATCCAGTTATATCAACAATATGTAGAAGAACATCAGCTCTAATTAAGTCATTTAGGAATTTATTGCCTAAACCTTTTCCCTTATGAGCATCTGGAACTAACCCAGCAACGTCTATTAAATTAATAGGTATAAAACGCACACCATCAATGCATATAGAATTTTTTGGATTATCTGTTACACTTAATTCTTTGCATACGCATTTAGTTTTTACATATCCTACTCCTATATTTGGGTCTATTGTAGTAAAAGGTATTTCACTTACCTTAGCATGCGTTAAGCAAGCTGCGTTCAAGAAAGTGGTTTTTCCACTACTTGGTTTTCCAATAATTCCTATTGTTAATACCATATGCATATTGAATTTTGATGTCTTAAAATTATTCCTTTTTCT
Organism: Promethearchaeota archaeon; assembly: GCA_016839915.1. Lineage (GTDB taxonomy): Archaea > Asgardarchaeota > Lokiarchaeia > Sigyniarchaeales > SOKP01 > Loki-b32. Next base: position 11,936 of record JAEOTH010000192.1, on the reverse strand, counting down.
TCTGCATTTTATAGAGATTTTTGATATATTTCTCTAGTTTATAATATGAATCTCGTTTTGTACCTGAATGAGATATGGCATCATTATTACTATTATTTATAGAATAATCTTCAATTTGATCTTGTTCATTTTCAATTAATTTATTAGTTGTATTTACTTGGTTATTAGAAAATGGCTTTATAATTCTTTTCACTACTTTTTGAAAGAATTCTTGAATACTATTAATTTTAGATGTAGAAATTGAGGGAATAAATTCGTTAGTTTTGTTTAAGATTTTTTTATTGTTTTTTTTAATTTCTTGAATTGGTATTGAATTGTGTTTAATGAAAGGAACATTTAATAAAAAAGGTTCTTTTACAGAGTTTACTCTTACTATACATTGGCCTTCCTCCAAAATGGATAAAAAATTCTTGTTTTCCGTATCAATATTTAACAATTCACACATAATATCTTTTTCAATATGATTTTTAAACGTTAAAACTACACCATTATTAGCCAAGATTTCTTTACTTATATCTGGACGTGTTGCTAAAGTTATTAAACATTCCCCAGTTCCTCTTTGTAATAAAGCTATATCTTCTAAATAAGTTGTTAACTTGTTTTTTTTCATAGTATTTTGTGGAGCAAAATACTGAGCATCTTCAATAATAGTGATATGTTGGATTCCCTTGTAATTATACGCACCTTTAGTCAAGTTTTTATCCCACAAATATTTTAAAATTAGATTAAGAAAGAAAAAAGCATCCTCTTTCTCGCCTCCTAAACGTATAATAGAGCTTAAATCGACTAGCACATTTTTTTCAAATAAATCATTCATTTCTATTTTATTCTCGTTTTCAAATAAGTGTCTTAATGGACCTATTGAAAATCTTCTAATTCGATTTTTAATACTTATTAGTGTTTGACTTAACATTGGAACTTGGTTTTTATTTTCCTTAAGATATTCTTTGCAAAAATATTTAAAGCCCCTCCAATTCTGAAAATCTTTACTTTCACAAACTTTTACCAATATTTCGACTAATACTTTTTCCATCTGTGGAGAAAACTCAGCATTCTCGTCCAAAAATTTCCCACTTTTTAAAATATTAAAAATTCTTTCAGCATGAATTATTGGATTTACATCTCCAGGATTAAAAATGTTAATGGAAAAATTCTCGCCAGGCCATAGGATGAGAACATTATCAATTTTTTTTTGAAGAAAATGATATTCTCCTTTAAATTCAACCAAAAAGAACGGAACTTTATAGATTTTATTGAAGTTAATTAGAAAATTTTGAAGAAAGTTACTTTTTCCCGTCCCTGTTGCCCCACATATAAACATATGCTTCTCAAGGTCCTTTAAAGCAAGGTAGAACTTTTTTTTTTGTGCCTTTCCTCTTAAAATCCTCCCAATAGGAATGCAACCCTTTTTATTACTTACATGTGCAGGAATTTCAAGATCTATACTGCTCCCATCAACTTCCAAAAAACTTAGTAAAAAAAGAATAATTGACGTGGTATAAATAATATTTCCGAGATTAAATAAAACTGTTGGAACAAAAAATCCCTGTTTTTTATCAATAAATGAATCGGAACCATTATTGATAAAAAAAGGTAAATTAATTATCAGAAAAATTGCAGTAAATAATAAAATTCCAAAAATTAGTAGTTTTATTCGGTTTAAGTAATATTTTCTCTTTTTATAAATATAGAATACTATGTTAATACAAAGGGTTATCGCCGATAGGACGAAAAAAATCAAAAAAGAGATCATAAATGAAGAATTTATCTTTTTGTTACTTTTCAGTTTTAAAAACATCGATAAATTTTAAAAAAACCCAAAATTTAGGCATTCAATTATTTTTCGTAAACTTTTTTAATTTTATGACTTAGAGATCTATATAAATAAAAATTTTATAACAATTTGAAAAGTGATTAATAGATGGCACAATTATCCGGAGTTCCAATCCTTATATTAAAAGAGGGAACTGAGAGAAAGCGAGGAAAAGATGCCCAGAAAAACAACATTTCCGCAGCAAAAGCAGTCGCTGAAGCTGTTAGAACTACTTTAGGCCCAAAGGGAATGGATAAGATGCTTGTTGATTCGTTAGGAGATGTAACAATTACAAATGATGGGGCAACGATTTTAGATACTATAGATGTTGAGCATCCTGCAGCTAAAATGATAGTAGAGGTAGCTAAAACTCAAGATGATAAAGTTGGAGATGGAACTACGACAAGTGTAATCATATCAGGAGAATTATTAAATCTTGCAGAAGAGCTAATGGAACAATCTGTTCATCCTACAATTATTTTTAGAGGATATAGAAAAGCCCTACTCAAAAGTAAAGATATTCTACAGAATTTGGCAACAAAAATAGACACTAATGATACAGAGATCTTAATGAAAGTAGCAGAAACTTCAATGAACAGTAAATTAATAGAAGTTGTTAAAAATCATTTTGCTAACATCGCTGTTAAGGCAGTAATTCAAGTCAAAGAAGAGCGAGGTAATAAAATGATGATTGATTTAGACCAAATTCAAATAATAAAAAAAGAAGGAAAAAGCCTTTTTGATACTAATATTCTTGATGGAATTATTGTCGATAAAGAAGTAGTTCATCCTATGATGCCAAAATCAGTTAAAAATGCTAAAATCGCCTTAATCAGCTCATCACTAGAAGTTGAAAAGACAGAGTTCGACGCCGAAATAAGAATTCAAACACCTGACCAAATAAATAAATTTCTTGAAGAAGAAGCACATATGCTTAAAAACCGTGTAGATAAATTAAAAGAGATAGGAGCAAATGTTGTATTTTGTCAAAAAGGAATTGACGATAAAGCACAAAACTTTCTTGCAAAAGAAGAAATATTAACTGTTAGAAGAGTCAAAAAATCGGATATGGAGAAATTAGCTAGGGCTACAAATGCAAAAATAATAAATAATATTTTCGAAATCGGTGAAAGTGACTTAGGGGCGGCTGGAAAAGTAGAAGAAAAGAAAATAGGAGATGATAACATGATTTTGATCTCAGAGTGTGCAGATCCAAAAGCAGTAAGTATATTAATAAGAGCAGGAATTGAACATGTTGTAGATGAAGCAGAGAGAATGCTAAATGACGCATTATCAGTTGTCAAAGCTGCTATTGAGTTACCATACATATTACCAGGTGGTGGCGCTTCTGAAATAGAACTCGCAAAACAGTTAAGAGCATATGCTAGATCAATTGGAGGAAGAGAACAATTAGCAATTGAGGTTTATGCTAATGCTTTAGAGATAATTCCAAAAACTCTAGTAGAAAACGCAGGATATAATCCAGTAGATTTAATAGTTGAGCTTAGATCAAAACATGAAATTGAAGAAGGGAAATCCTATGGAATTAATATTGACTCTGGAAAACCAGATGATATGACAAAATTAGGTGTTATAGAACCCTTATCAGTTTTAACTCAAGCTATCCAGTCTGCAACGGAAGTCTCTTCTATGATCCTAAAAATTGATGATGTTATAGCCGCTTCTGGCTTATCAAAGGGTCCTGAAGAATGATTTAATTTATTATTTTTTATTTTATTTATATTTTTTTTAAAATTTATTTAATTCCTTAAATTGGATACCCCAAGAAAATTTAGATAAAATCAAATTAGCTAAAGCGAAAAATTTTGTAATGTAAAGCGCTGCTGCTAATGCTTCTACTGAACTTAACTTTTCCCATTTGCCATAATTAGTTGGATTAGCAGCAATTAAAGGGGGTAATTTACGAGAGTTTCCAATTGTTAAATCTTTCAAACTCATAATATTTTTCCATGAACAATCAATAACAATTAATCCATGCCTACGAATTGCATCTCTATCTCGATATGATATTTCTTTTCGACCAAATGGATTTAAAATAATAGAATTCTTTAATGGACCAGTAATTTTTGTTATGAAAACTAGAAGATTTAGTCTTTTTAGTTTAAATCCAGTACATTTTTTTGGATCACATTCTCGAAAATTAAGACAATATAAGTTAGGGTCATCTGCAATCGGATTAGAATTATTCATTATTAATTTTTGACAATAATCTATAAATTTTGAAAATCAAATTTATATATTTCAATCATACTTAAAACTTGTAAGAGTATTAACAGTTTTAATAAAGTTTTCCGTAGTTTGTTCCTCACCTATTATTTGTAATATTGAATTTATAATATTTCTTGACTCACAAATAACTGGAATCCCTCCATAGGTTAATGTGAACAAACCAATAAAAGAAATATCTTCAGCATTTGATGATTGTTCTATTTCAGAGAATTTTATTTTACCCGAAGGACAAGTAATTAAACCATAAAAATTTTCAGAATTTTGGCCTGAAATAGCAATAAAACACAACAAATCTCCGATTGAACTTCCAATGGATTCTTCTTTCATTTTTTGAAAAGCTACATTAGCATTTGCTGAAAAAGCTTCAATAGATATTGGTAACTTTTGTCCACTTATTTCTCTTGCATCTAATGTTAAACCAGAAGGGTTAACTAAACTATATCTTATAAAAATTGGATTTTGAATAGAATCTAAAACTTTACTTATGGAAGGGAGGAGATTTGAAGGTTCAATAGATTCAGGTTTATAAGATACGAATGGAACTTCAGTTCCCATTCCAAAGAGATAAATAGCACTACGAACTTTATCACAAAAAATTTCTACATCTCTTTCAGATTCATCACCACTCCCAAAAAATTCACCTAATTTCTGTTTCAAATAATACATCGCGGTGGCTAAATTATCTGCGTCTATAGGCCATTCTTTATGGTAATCATGCACTATAGTTAAGAGTGTTTCATTAATTCTAATTGTTACTAAACAAACCTTATCAAAATAAGAAAAAGAGATAACTTGGTCTTTAATATTTAAATCTTCCCAATTCTCTTCACTTGCAGAAAAAGCTGTTGATGCTAGACTAGTTATTTGGTTTGTGTTTAAATCGATATCACTCTTTCTGCCTATTTTTGCTATTGAAAGTCCATTCTGATCACATAAAACCACTAAAACTGTACCTTCTGATGCACGTAAGATAGATGTCAAGTGTTTAATTAAGGATTCTCTTACACTCATTAGAAAAACCAATTTTTTTTTATAACAGGTCTGTTCAATATATTGTATTAAGTATAATAATAAATTTTTATCTTTTAATTCAATCGTATTTAATTTTGAATTTAATCATAAAAAATTTTAATATTTTCAAATTATTTATTTAAATATTAAAACAAAATAGTAGCATTAATTTGCGGGAATTGCCAAGTCTGGTCAATGGCTTTAAAGAGCTCAATCAAAGGCCGATTATAGGCGGTGGACTTAGAATCCATTCTCATAGGAGTTCGGGAGTTCAAATCTCCCTTCCCGCATTATTCATAAAACTTTTAACCCAAAATTAATTACAACATTCTAATAATAATATTTTGATAAAATAAATTCTGCTCCTATAGTGTAGTCCGGCCAAGCAATATTTATTATTTGAATACATACTTGACTGCTAGGCTTTCACCCTGGTGACCCGGGTTCGAATCCCGGTAGGAGCATTAATGATTCTCTTTATATTATTTAAAGTTCTTTTTTTAATTGAAAACATTGAGATCTTTCGATATAAATCAGCAACTATGAACAATATTTCCTGATATTGAAAAAGAAAAATGCGCCCCCGGCTATTGATTCAAAAGATGCTAAGCATAGTGTAAATGGAAAAAATTAAAATCCCAATAATAACTATATATGAAAATCCTGAAGATATTCCCCCTTTATTAAAATCAAGACAAGGACTTAATTTTAAACAAATGGATTTAAAGACCTTTATAAAAGAATTATATGAATTAATAAAAACAAAAGTACTTGAATCTAAGTAAATAGTTGCCACTTAATACTTCATAGAGTTTTACTTTTCAAATCAGTAATTAAAAATACTTCAAAAATTTATATATGAGTTTCTCAAGATTATCTTGAAGAAAAAAAATATTCCAAAACATTTTGAACTTTTTCCTCATCAAAAACATTCATACGATTTCTGAAAACTTGTGATAAGTTCGCTTGTGTCGGAACCACATATTAAATTTATATCATATACCGTTCCACAGAAAAATCTGTATACCCTTCCGAAAGATGTAAGAGTAGCAATTATCGATTTTGAAGGCTCTCCCACCTTTATGTTAGGTCAATTATTGAAATTTTTTCGAATAGAACGTTAAAATTTCAAATTTCTTAATGCCATCCACTTCCACCTGAAGAGGTCCCTTCTCCAATGATAGTCCCGAAAAGATTCAAAACAGCCCCGGTACACCAACATCCCGCCCAGAGAAGTACGATTCCAATAATAAGATATTTAGTGTTAACAAATCGACTTGTAAAAATGCTAACAACGCTAAACGCGACCATTATTCCCCCAAGTATTAAGCAAACCGTACCAAATTTATCAATTAATTCCGAAAATACTGTTCCTAACTGATATCGCAAATTCATGCCATAAAACGGGAAAAACAACAAAATAAAAACGAGAATTCCGAAATATACATATATTATTGTCCCTGATCTTTTTCTTTGACCAGGAATATCATACCTTACTTTTGCCAAGTTTATTTCACCTCAACTGAATTATTTTATCATCTAAATTTTCCTGCTATATTTAAAGAAAAATGCATCTTTATTCCATTGGATTTTTCCTATATAAATGATTGAAAAAAGAGCTAGTTCTTAAACTTCTTCCTGAAGAACATTAAAAAAAATAAAAAAAATTGAAGATTATTTGACCGTGGAAAATGTGAAATCGCCTATATAAAAATCTCTCCTGTAAATAGAAACTAAATAAGCTGTAGGTGTTTTATGAGTTTTGAAATTTGTAATATATTGTTCAGAAAGTTCGTTAATCCGATAATCAGTCGAACCATCTCCGTAAGTAGAATGTTGCAATATTTCACCTGTGGTTGTATCAGTAATGTATATATCTAGTTCTTGATTTACTACAAACGGCATAGTGGGATCAACGGCTTCTATTACTCTAAGCGCAAATTTGACTGGAATGGTTCTCCCAGCTTTATTTGACTCTGTAGAAGGTAGTAAGACAAATACTGCCCAATTTCTTATACTAAAATCAAATACTTCCTCTGTTGTAAATCCGAATTTATCGCTTGCAGATATAAGAAGCTCATAATATCCATCTGGAAGGGCAGTTGTATCAAAAGATTCATCTGCCTCCCATCGATTTTCTCCTATATAAAATAAAGGAATTTGAGCTACAATCGGTCCATCAAGTTCACGAATTGATAACATCACACTTATGACTTCTGTAGCGTCTATTGCTTCTATATTAAATGTAAAACCATCCTGAAGAGCGTACCCTTCATATTCCCAACTTAATTCTGGAGCTGAATTATCTAGAACAATTTGTATAGATTTTGCATCTTCGCTATTGCCTGCTTTGTCGATACTATAATACTCTAGATCATAGCATCCATCATATAAACCAAGGTAATCTAAAGTAAATATATCTGTATAAAGTATCAAACCACTATCATATGTATCATTAAAAATCTTAAAGTGTGTCTTATATAACCCCGAACCACCTTGGATTTCTTCCGATATTAGCTCGATTGGAGTCGTTAAAGTTAAATGTATTTTATCATTGATTTCAAAATATGGAGGATCGAATCTTATTGAAGATTCCAGAGGTGTCGTATCAAGCCCAATAGTATCGCTATCTTGAAATGTTGAACCTGCATGATCCCTCACTTGAAAATATACGATCTTAACACCATCACCGGAAGTAAGTGCCCACGGTCGGGAGGTACTAGGAGTTTCCCAAATAGTCCAGAAGATACCGTCATTACTATAACGTACTCGTTCAATACCAGAAAGGGCATCACTATATGTTAATGTTAGAGTGACACTGGTAGAGGTGGTCCATATATCGCCATCGTTAATATTAATGGAACCAATAGGAGCCGTCTTGTCAATTATAAATGAAACTGATGCAGTTGCCGTATTACCCGCTTCATCCGTTGCAGTTATAATTTCATGATAGTAGCCTTCAGAAGTATAGGTTGTGCCGCTAGCAGGACCGGTAATAACAACATCCTCTGGTGCCGAAACATCATCACTTACTGTGTACGTTAAAACTACATCCTGATTAGTAATCAATCCATCGCCAGGGGAAATAATATCAATGACTGGTTTGGTGACATCATTAAAGCTTTTAACTTTAATTCCAGAAAATACGAACTCCTCTCCACTAAATTCAACCTGACCATCAGCGTAAATTCCGCCATATATATCACCATAATAATCATTTGTTGCTTCCCAAATTATCTCATTAGGAGCATCATCGTTATAGTAATTCACTTCTAAGTTTATGTATTCTCTTTCATATATCATGTAAACATTTATATAGTCTTCATGAAGAAACATAACCGCTTTAATGGTTTCACCGTCAATGTAAATCTCTCCCACGGAAACATGTTGAGCAGATTCCCTATCAAATATCCATTGGATAGAAAGATCTACTATAAGATCATCGCGTACTGGCGATAAGATCAAGTCAAGAGCGCCCATATTCTCCATTATGTAAACTATATTGTCGGGAGTTCTTGTATCATCGCTATAATCTGCTTGATCCCACCAATTAACAGCAAGAGTATCTACAAATGTTAATATTGGGATATCAATCTCATCAAAATGCTCATCCCAGTCTATCCCGTACAGCGCAATAAGTTCTGATGATTCCTCAACTTGATTCATGTGTTGTATGTCAATTAACACTTTCCAAGGATAGACGACATGAAAAGTATTAATAAGACCCAACCAGTCGTGTACTTCTAAGCTGAATCCTGGATCTAATATTGTCAATTGTAAAAATATAGTTAAGTAATAGCTCATTGCTTCTACTTTTGAACTAGCGGGATGGGGAACCCCAAGATAATCAAGAAATTCATAATACCATGTCTCATCACCAGTTCCAAAATAGTTGGTAAAGATACCGAAAAATTCAAACCAGCTTATATCACCAAATGGAGTATTCACAATATCTTCTGATTCAGGATTAAAAAAAGCATCATAATAATAATCATGTATGAAGGGGATTAATGCTGATCCGACTGCAAGCCAAGCCCCTTCTTCATAAATAAACTCATAAGTTTCAGTTAAACATTTAATATCCACACCACTTGCTTCTAATTGATCAGGGATAAAAGGATCTTTATCTAGCCTCCCACCCGTACCTCCCGAAATTGCTATGATACCTTTCAAGTTTTCTTCATGTTCAACTGCATACATCATACCTAAAGCAGTTCCGATTTCTTGTGTATTAAGATAGATCTTGTCAAACCCACTAACATATTTTACTAAATCAACTGCTCTATCAATGTCATCAAGGTATTGTCTTGCTCCCCAATTGATTATTCCTTCATTTATTGAATATACATCTAACCAATACATTTCAGTAGGAATGTTATGATCTCTGGTGCTAAGACAATACACATCAAATCCTGCTTCTACGTATTGATAAACAAACATATCCTCTGGGTTATTGAGCTGGTCACCATAATAAATATCTCTCCAATGAAACTTCGAATTAGCACCAGTATACATCATTGGAAGTATCAATATGGCGTCATGATATTCACTTATATCGGTTCTAACAAGTCTTCTAACTTCAATCTCATCCAATGTTATCTCTTCAAGCGTAATAGGATTGGTCCACACCCAGTCCCCAACGCTTTTGCTATAGATTGACTCTTTAAGAGTGTCATCTACAGTAGTATCATCCCATTCTACAGCAATATCCTCAGCAATTATTGTCCAACTAGAAGGAACACTTGACTGGGAAATCGAATACATAGATTTTAAGCTAGTATCTATGGTAGTAGCGTTAATCGACGTGACAACCAAAGTGTTTGAAAATAACAAGATGATTCCACAGATTATTATTTTTAATTTCAATTTGTTCATTATTTTTACCTAATTATTTTATTTATCACCTTGAAAGAATTTCTCCTTTAGGCAAGGTGTTAGTTTAATAAGTTAAAAACAGGATTATTTAGGACAAACTTTTATTGTGAAATTTTACGATATAATTCCCTTTATAGTTGAGCTTCCGATAGTTCCATGGAACTTTCGTCGGAATGTGATAGTTTGTGAAATTATTATTATTGACCCATATGATTCCAATAGTATCCATTACTCACTCACCTCACTTTTTTTTGGATTTCTTTTAATAGTAATTTTTAATGTTATTAGACTTTTTTAAATTTTACTTTTCTGTAAATCTTAAAATCCTTTTAAAGGAAAAAAAATGAACAGCTTTTCTGGTTTTTTATTTAAATAGACTTACTCGTAGTTATATTAAACATCATTACATGTCATATAGGGAATTTCTTAAATAGATAAATGGTGAAATTTGAAATGGAAACAAAATATTGGCAAACAAGAATAAAAGTAACTCAGATTCCCTCGACAATCGGGACTCTGAAATTTCTACACCCCAAAACAAAAGAGATTGTCGATATGGAAAAATCATGGCTTTTTGATCCTTTTTTAGATCAAACTGTTTATGGGTTAGAGATAACTCTGAATAGAGAATTTTCGTGGGTATTTTTCATGGAAGTCGGCTCTAAATCTAGTGCTATAAAAAAAGGGCATTCCTTCCTTATGTTTCTTGAAGAAAGCTTTCCTGGACTTACTGGAGAAGTTAGCGCTTTACCTATTACTCCTTTTATTTTAAAACAAAAGCTTCCTCTATATGAACTGGTACTTCCTAGTGGTCCCTATGAGAGTCCATATTATGAACAGGATAGATTTTACATTATTAAAAAAATCATTAACCTTTTTCAAAAGAAATCTGATCACTTTATTCAGTTCTTTATATTATGGCAAAAGTATGATTCTTTTGAGCGGATGAAGAGAGGAGAGTCACCTTTAGCTGAAAAATATAGACTAAAAATATATTTAATACTTTTTGAAAATGGAGAGTCTCATATTGACCAAGAGTTAGAGAGTTCAAAATTAAGCGGACAATTAGAGTACTTGACTATGGACATCAAAAATATTAAAGGTGACTATGCTAAATTTAAAGAAGTTAATCATAATACATGGAAGGATATTTTAAATACCAATGTTTTCCAGGAAAATCATGAGTCAGGAGTAAATCATTGTTATACCAAGGAGAGAACTCCATTCTTCAGACCAGATCAACTGGATTTCATATTTGCAACTGATTTACCTCTAGCAAAGGTGTATCAATTACCCCATGAAAATGTAAATTACCATCCCCTTTCCAAAGAAAATGAGCCACAAATAAGGCTAGGTACGATTCTTAATAAAGGAGTTTTAACCAATAATATTAAGTATCTCCCAATCAACCATTTTGCTCATAGTGTATTTATAGGTGGTCAACCTTATACAGGAAAAACCTCTATATTAGCATTTCTTTGCAAAGAAATTTATTATAATGCCCCCAAAATTGGGGTTCTTATCTTAAATCTCGGAAAAGGTAAGCAAGAGGGATTTTATAAAACAGATTCTATCTTAAAATTTGGGGATCCTGAATTACGAGTACCGTATTACTTTGAGGGAGAATTTTTAGATAAAGCACTTCAAGAAACTGCCTCATATTTAATCGCAGGATTAGGATTGAGAAGTCCCTGTGATAAAATACTGTACTTAGTGTTAAAAGCATTTATTAGAATGGATGGAAGTGTCCCAAAATCATTGAAGACTTTATTCACAGGCTTAAAAAAATGGTTTAGAAAGTATCGTTATCATAATAAATTCCAAACGAATATACTTAGAGCCATCCAAAATCGTGTACTAACACTTTTATCTAATTCTATTTTAGATAAGACTTTAGAGTTAACTCAAAACTTTCAAATACCTAAATGGTACCAAGATTGGACAGCTGGAAAGACGGTATTCATAGATTTATCTATGTGTAATATTC
>JAEOTH010000191.1 GCA_016839915.1 Promethearchaeota archaeon | reverse complement strand
TGTCTACGTCTACTTCAGCATCTATGTCTACGTCTACTTCAGCATCTATGTCTACGTCTACTTCAGCATCTATGTCTACGTCTACTTCAGCATCTATGTCTACGTCTACTTCAGCATCTATGTCTACGTCTACTTCAGCATCTAACTCTCCAGCTCCGGTAATATTTGATTCCATTTGAGCCAAGAATGTCGAAATTAACGATAATAAGATTCCACCAATAAATAAACCTAAACAAATACTAAATAGTATATCATAAAATTTATTATAAGAGAAACCAATAAATGTAAAAATTAAACCAAAAGAAATAATTAAGAAAATGGCTACATTATCCTTTTTCTTCCAACGGATTGTAGTTAATTTGGATCTTATCCTTCTTTCTATTGTAATTGGAGATCTCTCCACAAACATTAACCTAATTAAAATCTATAATAATATGTAAAGTAATTAATATCAGGAATAACCGATTTTCTTCTCCTAATCTCTTTATTTTGTGGTTTTCGACGTATTTTTTGGGTTAACTCAATTTCTATTTCAGGATTAGGTTGTTCAAATATCATTTTTTATCTTAGCTCCTATTATTATAATTTAATACCACATTGGTGACAAAATTTTGCATCTCTATCGATTTTTTCACCACAATATCTACAATAATTTATCTCTGAAGTGATTGGGATATCTTGTTTAACCTCTTTATAAATAGGTTCTTCAGGGTTTATTTGAATTGAGTTTTGTATTTTATAAGGATTATATTGTTGAGATGATTCTTGAGGTTGATACTGAGATGATTTTATGGGTTCTTCTTTAGCTTTCTTAGAAGGTGCACTCATCGAGGATGCGATTACCCCTATGATTGCAATAAAGATTAAAAACCCAGCTACTCCGCTAATGATGGTCCACAGTGGTATCATTGAAAATCCACTATATCGATTGAAGAATATGAAAAAAAATATCCCCAATACAAAAAATATAACTAAACCTATTATCACACCACTAGCTCTATTCCTATAATAACGATTTCGTCTATTTGCAACTATAAATGGAACCCAAGCCAATTTTCGCTATTACACCTTTTTATATTTCTTTATATTTTTTTATATTTTCTTGTATTTTTTTTATTTTACGATATATCTGTATATACCGATATATTTAAATGTTGTGATATAATAAGAATTTTATAGGAAAGGCTGGAAACCTTTAAATATAAATATTGAGAATATATATTAGTATATATTTATAAATAGAATAATGCGAAGAATTAAGTAATCTTTTTATATATAAGATTATATATTCAAAAAATTATTTTATAAAGCTAATTTATCCTTTAATAAATAAAATGAAACTTTATTAATATAAAGATATATATTCAAATTGAGACGATAATAAAAATTAGTTGTGAATAAAGGAGTCAATTCTGATGGTTAAAAATAACGACGAAACAAATGATCCTCAAATTGATGAGATTAAGGAACCTGAACATAAAGATAAACCAATATATGTAAAAGTTAGTGATGAAACTAGGAGTTTAATTGATAAATACAAAGAAAATGGAACCACGATCTCAGATTTAGTAAAAAATGCTGTAAAATGTTATGATGATTTTAATTCAATTTCACCAGAAATGCATGCTATTATCGAAAAATTTAAAGAAGTAGATGAACCCAATATTTCATTTATTGAACGAGCAATTAAATATTATGGAGATCAGAAAGAACTTAATAGGGATTTATGGGTACGTGCTAGAGATGAAATGAAAATGTGCCTTATAGGAAAAACAACTTTTAATCAGCTTATCCATGCAGCTGAGATGCCAGAAGATGCCAGAGAAAGAGCCTACCAAAAAAATGTAGCATTTGACCTAATCTTGTGGTATACTGGAAAACCACTTAAAAGTCTAACAGTTGAAGAGATAATTAATACTATCGCAAAAATGTGGGTAGTCGCCAACTATTTTTATGCAATTGATGTGCATAAAGAAGAAGATGAATTTCATGTTCTTTTCAAACATAGACAAAATCGAAGGTATTCAGAATATTGGTTAGGTTATTTCACAACATTATTTTTGTCTGAAGATTTAGCTTTTAAATGTTCCGTCGAAGGAATGACTTTTGACGAGTCTATCTCAATGATAATAAAAATAGGTTATAAGAAGTAGTAATTAAATTTTAAAGAATTTTTTATATTTTTCCCTTAATCTGGAGTAAATTGCTTTCTTAATTGGTCTTTATCCTCTTCATTATCAAATAAATCATACCAATCCCAAATTTTAAGAGCAAAATCTGTGAATGCGTAACCCTTGGCAGTGATTATATTTCCATCTTGAACGACTCTCGTTTCTACATAAGTGTCTCTTGGAAAAGGATCTTTCTCGTTTAACTCTTCATATGATTGAGGATCTTTAGTTGTTGTATATTTTTTACCGTTTAATACACCACTTTTTGCTAAAAATTCAGGTCCTGCGCAAATTGCTGCTAATAATTTTTCTTCTTCATTTACTTGTTTAATTAGGCTCTCAAGTTCTGGTTTTATTATTCTTGTACCTCCTCCAGGAATTATTAAGCCTTCAATATCTTTTAAACCATTAATTTCCGAAACTTTTTTATCTGGAGTAATTTTTAATCCTCCAGAACTATAAATAGGTGTTTTTTCATATGCGATATAAGTTACAATGTAATTTTGCTCTTCATTTAATACCGAACACGTAAGCACGGTTTCAAAATCAGCAAATCCATCATAAAGGAAACATAATATTTCTTTCATAGTTTATTTCATCTCTTTAATTTATATCTAACCTAACTCTTGGAAGTCTTTTTCAGAAGGATGAGTTATTTCTTTATCTTTTCGAGAATCGTGATAACAGAAGTCACAATATTCATCCCCCATTAGTATAGTTTTGGTTCTTGTGAGAACAAAATTCGGATTAAAATTCTTTGTATTTTCAAAATCCTGGTAACAATTCATCGCATCGCAAAGGTCCAGATCAAAATCTTTTAACATCTCTCCCCATTCACATTTATTGACCTTATAAAGCATTTTTTCCGCTCCTATGATCTCAGCAACAGATTCTTGCATTTGCCATTTATCTAAATTTCCTTTGAAACGATCCAAAAGAGCCTCAAATGATTCAACATAATTATCCGGGTCATTTATTGATTGAGCAGTTTCATTTGATAATGTTTTGATATACTCAATAGTGTTTTTATGAGACATTACTTTTAATAATGAGCTTAGAATAATATATTCAAAATGGGTAAATGTACGTACAAGATCTAAAGCATCAATGTCAATTTCTTCATCAATAGAAGCAGGATTATATTTGCTGTAATTTACCAGAAATAAGATATGATTAATACTTCCTTTTAATACTTTTGGATATTGATTAAGAATTTCATGATCTGAACTAACTGAGACATTATAGCCCTCAATAATTTCATATGTTGTATTCAAATCATCTATTATGGTATGAAAAGAATCTGGCATCTTAGCTTTTACTCTTTTTAAGAATTTTTCAAGGCCATTTAATAATGGAGTAATTACATTGCGAAGTTTATAGCTCAATTTTGCATTTTTATTATAAGTACTGATTATTGTCTTCATATTATATCACATTATTTTTCCTTTATATCAATTCTATAAATAGAATAAGTTAATGATTTTAAGTTTAAATTTTAGAATGAAGTAAATCCTTAAGATTTTCTTTCAAGTTCATCAATTTCAGCCAAAAACTTTTTTTTCTTCTCTTTCCACTCTAACCTCATATCTATCCCGCAAGAACAGGTTTGTGTTGCACGCACGCCGTTATCTATACTTTCTCGAGCTAAATCATATTTACCTAATGATTTATAGGATTTTGCCATCTGAAAATAAGTATTATATGTAAACCACCCCAAAGGATCCAACTCTAATGCTCTCTGAGCCATTTCTAAGGCTTCTTCATAATGCCCAAATTCCGTGAGTACTTCTGAATAAGAGTCATGAAAATTGCCATCTTTTGGATCAAGCTCTATTAGCAGTTTTCCTGCCTTTAAAGCTTCTTCTTTCTCTCCCTTATATAAATGCCAGTATACTTTATTATTTAAAATATCAAGATCTTTAGGATTTTTTTCCCATAAGTCATCAACGATTTCTAGTCCTTTATCATAATTCTTCTTCTTTTTGTAAAGATATGCTTTATGTGTCAAAAGTTTACTTGTCTTTTCTGGAAAAAGTCGTATTCCTTCATCCACAAAAGCTAAAGCTTCATCAATTTTCTCATAATCATATAAAATATTATATTTCATAAAGTGTAAAGTAAGATCTTTAGGATCTATGTCAAGAGAGATATTAATTGCTTCAAGGGCGTCATCAAATTTCTTTAATTGCTTTAAAATAAAACTCTTGAAATAATAATATTTCGCTTTTTTCTTATCATTCTCTTCTAATGAAAATGCCTTATCGATGTCCAGAAGTACTTGATCAATTCTCACATTTTCGATATCTACCTGATAAATAATCTTATAGCCAAAAATTAAAGCTCTCGCTATGAAGGAGATTGGATGATCAGGATAAATATCCATTATATGATCACTAATTTCAACAGCTTTATCGAATTCGGCTATTGTTAAATAATCATAAACCAATATATAATTGTACGGGATAAATATATCCTCATCTTTTTTATTCGGATGGCTTTTAAACTCTTTCTCGAGAAAACGAATAGCCTCTTGATGCCGATTTGAAATACTTAATATAATTGCTTTTAAAAATATAAAATCCAAATTGCTTGGATCTGATTTAATAATAGAATCCACTTTTTCTGTAGTACCATCAAAACCTTTCTTTTTCATTCCATGCTTAAGATCTTCAAATTTTTGTTCAAACTCGGTGTTAGAAAAGAGATCTAATACTCTTAATGTTGTATAATCTATAGAATACTTAAATTGAGCTTGTTCTGCTAATTCATACCGAGTGCTATACGATTGAAATACATCGGGAATGTCTCTCCAAGCAACCCCCTCTAATTTATCAAGAGTATCTACTAATCGACTCTCAGCTTCTATCTTATAAGCTAAGTTTTTTATATATTCTGGTAAAAATCTTCGTAATGCTTCTTTTAGATCGTTATGAAACAAATTATGACATATATCATCCAAAATCGCATTAATTGTTGAGTTTAAACTCATTGGTGAAGATCCTTTTGGAGAATTCTCATATAATTTATTCAAATAGGTAAATTTAGTAACATAATCTTCTGTTATCGCACTCAAGATTTTCTCTAGCTTTTCATGTTCTAAAAAATAATAAATCATTCCTGGTTCTACTTCTAATTTGAAAAAATTTATCTGAAATTTCTCTTTCTCGACAATCTGATGAAGATGAAAATCTAAAATTATCTTCTCAATATTATATTCCTTTGCGAACTCCTCTGGTGATATATACTCTGGATACTGATCTGGATGATTTATTGAAAGAAATAATAAAATCTTATTAAAATCCTCTTCAGAATCTAAAGAACCTCTTAAATTTGCAAACGGTAATTTCAAAACATTATTCAAAAATCGAAACTTGATGTCACTATTCTCAATTTTATATTTTTCAAAAAAAGTAATGGTTTTTTTAGTAATCTCTTCTATTCTCTTACTTTCTTCATTCAGGATAGATTGTCGATCTAGATCATATAATTTTAACATCCGAGAATATTCAACTTTACCTAACTGACTTATCCGATATTCTTTAGCTTGATCATCTTTTCTCAAAAATCCCTTACTTAATAATAATTTAATATTTTTCGATAAGGAGGATTGATTAATGAAAACTTGACCATCACTATCAGTAAAGTCTGCCCATTTCAAATAGTTATTGTTGTATGCCATCCAAAGAATAATATCCTCATAATTACGAGTCTCAAAAATTATATCGGGTGGATGACTTAACTTTCTTTTTGCTTCTGTCTCCCTTGATAATTCATTGTATCTTGTTTCCCCAATTTCAGTGAGCTCATAAACCCCTCTTCTTGCTTTCTTAACAAATCCTTTGCTTAGGAGCGTTGTCATATAATTGGATAATGTAGATTGAGGAATACTAATAGGTTCTTCTTTAAAATTTGACCATTCGACTGATTCATTGTTCTTAAGCATCCACAAGATAACGTGTTCAGTATTTTGCTTTTCACCTAGGACTTGCTTGTAAATTTCTTCAGATGGATAATTAATTTCTTGAGTTCTACTCATAAAATTCACTTCAAAGGCCTTTAATTAATATATAGGAGTAACTATATTTATAGTTTTTATAACCAAAGTTCAACCATAGTTATGATGTGCATTATGAACTAAAACCCCAATTGAACTTAGAGTGAGATTAAAAATATCAGCTCCTACCCTCCTTACATTAATCTGTAAAACGAAATATAAAAATTCCTGTTATCAATTCCTTGAAATATCTCACTCGCATCAAATCTTTTAATTGAAATCACTGAATAAAGCGTTTTAATTCGATTTTTATAATTCTTAGGGAAAGATAAGGAGGTTCATAGTCTACTTCAAATTTGGGAATTCTAAAGATTCTTGTACTCCTAACTCACTTTTGGAATAGAGAGTTTATTTTGAAGTATGATGAAAAAATCCTTGAAATCTTGTTGAAAAACTAGATTTTTATTTTTGTTTCGTCTAAGTAAGGTTATATATAACGTGATCATATTTTGATCATACTGTTCTCATTATTTCAGAGAGTGTGAAATCAAATTGCATGATTGTATGATATATTACCTAGAACGTTGGGAAGCTCGTATGGATCTTCTTAACACTATTATAAATAAGTTAGAAGAAAAGTGTGATAATTGTCTCTGTATGTTGATTTGGACTATCATAGCTTTTCTTTTACTGGTGATTTTCCTAATTTTAACCATTCTAGAGATGATTCTTTGTATAATAATAACTGATTTTATAGAGATTGTTGTTTGTCCAGATAATAGAGTAATCGATGTTCCACATTGGGATGATATTGACTCATACCAAACATTATTTACTGATGAAGCTAGGTCTTTTTACTACACTTATAGGCTTAAGTTTTTAGAATTTACTGAAAGGCAAAGACCAAGACCTAGTGATTTAGAGAAATATGGAGTGTATCCCTACGTAAGACCTATTAATCATTTCGGTTTTCAATTTCTAGGAACAAACTGTCTCTTTATTACAGATGGAGAAACTAATATTTTGATTGATCCATACTTTTCTCGTTTACCCGTTCCTTATTCAGGATCAGCCCCATTATTTCATTGTTCTCGTATATCTCCCGATGATCCAACAATTCAGAGAACTCTTGAGTTAGTCAACATTGATAGTGTTAATGGAATCTTATTTACTCACGCCCACTGGGATCATGCTTTAGATGTCGTAAGGGTATTTAAAGAACTTGCTAAAAATAAATCTAAACCTCGCCCCAAGATTTATGGCGACAGATCGATTATAAATATTTGCTTAGGTGAGTTATCTTCTGGAATACACGCTACTGATTTTCTGGAGGTAAGAACCGATGCACCATTTCAAATCGGTGCTTTTACAATCACATTCTTACGCGGAAGGCATGTCCAAGCACCGATATTACAAGCATTAATTGCTGGTGATATAGAAGACCCATTAACCCCTCCTGCTAGGGTGGATGAATATAAGCAAGGAAGGATGTGCTCAATCCTAATCGAACATTCCAAAGGAGTGATCTTAAACCAAGGTAGTGCCAATTTCGATCCCGGAGCGTTCGACTCAATTGTTGATAAAAGACATGAAAACTTATCTGAAGCTCCCTTCTATCTTTTTCTGGCCATCACCGGATTTTCAGCAGTTCCTCTCTCCCCTCTTACTAGAGAGGAATATTATAAAGAATCGGTTTTGAATTTCTGTCACAATGATGATCCCAATCCCATTCCCGAAAAAATCTTATTTACTCATTGGGATTGGTTTAATGAAAGATTGGATTACGAACCCCGCTTTTATGATAAAGAAGATCAAATGGAATCATATAATTACTTTGAGCAACATAACTCTAAATCATACGTTAACTATAAAAATAGAGCCAACTTACCCATAAAATTCATCCCAATTGGTTATTTCTTCTCATTAGAAAAATCCTAAAAAAAATTCTAATTTTTTTGAAACTACTAAACCACTTTTGAAGTAGAACCTAATTGTCAAGTTTTTTATTTATAAAACCAGAACAGTAATTAAATTTAAATATAATTATAAATAAAAAAGGTATGCAAATCCTATTTTTACGTTTAGATAGTAAAAAATGGACGAAATCAAATTATAAATAATTAAATAGGTAAAATTATGAAAAAGTTAAAATCTCTATTTTTGATTTCTACATTTCTTTCAGTTATGATGATCTTCCAACCAATATGTTATGGAGATCATAACATAACAACAGAAATCGCCAATTCTTACCCAGAATATAATATACAAAACGAGTGGGATCAATCAAGCTGGGAAAACATAATTGATATAGGTAATGGAATGAATTCTCAGCTAGGCATAACTACTGGTGTCACAGATATCTTCGGTATGAATAATATTGATGTAGATTTCGCTATTTCTATTAAAATTCATCTCTATTGTAAAAAATTATATACTCAAGAATATGCAAAAATTGAATGTAGTTTTAAAGTTGGCGATGAACCTTGGGTTGATATAAAATCAATATTTCCCTCAACAGAATTTGAATGGCATTCAGTTTCATGGGAAGACCTCACTCTACCAAAAGAACTACTTGATTCTCTCCAAATAAGGCTCACAGTAAGAATACCTTATGATGAATTTCAAAAGGTACAATTAGATGTAATGTATGCCGAAATTTCTTATATCCCATCAAAGCCAGAATTTGACCCCCAAGCTAGTGATCCATTAAATTTCAATTTTCCAAGAGAAGGAATGATTTATTCCGATTCGATGGAAGGATATTATTCAGCCACTTATGGATTTGAAGGTGATGATGATGGCTCTTCACCTGATGGATGGGTAATTGAGGATAATTGTGGGGAAATAGAAGTTATTTCAGAATTGGATGGACATAGTAAAATACTTAGATTATGGGATACAATTCATTTGAGTGGACGGTCAACAAGAATTTATAATGAGGTTAGTCAAATAAATTCTGGAACTATAGAACTTTGGATGCGACAGGATAGTTTGGTAGATACCGATGATCGAGGACACGTGTCAGGATTTGGTAATGGGAATGCGTTATTTCAAGTCAGGATGGTGGGGGGAAGCTCTCCTAAGTGGC
>JAEOTH010000190.1 GCA_016839915.1 Promethearchaeota archaeon | reverse complement strand
ACCAAAATCTGATGATAGATTTCGAAATTAGGAATTTGCGAACGTCGGGGAAAATTACCCAAGTCATAAAAAGTTAAAGGAAATCATCCATAATGAAAAGGTGACTCCTGCCCTACGAGATGCATAATGCATCCTAAACAAAATAGGGGGAGGAGGGCGAAATCAGAGTGTAAAAATTTACACTACCAAAAGACAAAAATCCAGGGTGTAGGCAGGAGTCATGTTAGAATTTTAGAATTTAACTAAATTGTATTTTTATATTAATAGATTGAATTTAAATTTTTATCCTAAATTTATTATATCATTAAGAGTTTATAAATTAAATCATTATACAGACAAGGTTTTTATAGATAATAATTTAAGTTTAAATTAAAAAAAAGATCAAAAAGAAAGTCAATTTAATTAACGTTAGAAAAAAACTCAGCATTACTATGCCTGATAATATGG
Organism: Promethearchaeota archaeon; assembly: GCA_016839915.1. Taxonomy (GTDB): domain Archaea; phylum Asgardarchaeota; class Lokiarchaeia; order Sigyniarchaeales; family SOKP01; genus Loki-b32. The sequence goes on along the minus strand of JAEOTH010000190.1, from coordinate 39,967 downwards.
AGCATCAGACAGTAGGAAGACCAGAGCCAGAATTTAAGATTAATTTTGTAACTGTAATATGGATAATTATTGGTTTTATTGTATCTTGGGTAAATATGCTAATTATTTTAAATTCAATGGAAATTTGGTCTTATCTTACAATCATATTTACAGTGATAATACCTGCCGTGATAATAGGTTTAAAAAATCGATATTGGAGTTATGGTTACATAATGGGTTTTGCTATAGCAGGAATTCCTTTCTTATTTGTTATGGATCTTTTTATAGGGGGGTATACATTTGCAACATCTGTATTTATATTCATGATACTATGGTTAATTTTTTGGAAAGCTTGGAGATCTCTTTCTTCAATAAAACAGGTCTAAAATTTAATTAGATTAATACCAGATATTTACATTTTACACAAAGCCTTCCTTCTTTTTTTGCTTTCTCAGCACATTTCAGGCAATAATTTGATTTACAGGAAGGACAGGTATAGATCTCACCTTTAATATCACCTTTATGGAAAAGACAAAAGCTTTCTTTTAAGGAAACCATAGGAGGGAGCACTGGTGGAGGTGGTGTCTTTTTATCACTCATTAAATCCTATCTAATATTCTTTTCTTAAATAAAATTAATTAAGATTTATTAATGTATTAAAAAAATGGATTTATTTGGTAAAATGTTAAGTTTTTTTACAAAATTGTAGGAATATCTTCAATCATAACACTGATAACATTAGCAACAGACATAAACTTATCTTTAATATTATCAACAGTTAATTCCCCTGTATCAAGCATATCTCCAATTAGGTATGTTTCATAAAAACATTTCTCCATTTCGTAACATAAACCAGTTGTATGTAGGATTTCTTTACTTAAATTCAGATCATTCAATACATTTGATATTCCCTTAACGAGATCTGGAGAAAATTCTTTGAGTTTTACAAGAATTTTTTTAATATTTTTATTTTTTGTAGGAAAACAGCTTATTTTAACAACATCTTCACGAGAAATGAAAATTAATAAATAATATGGTGAATCTAGGATTTCTTCCTTAATTTCAGTAGGAAAAATAGGATTGTTGTTAAGTTCACTATTAGTAATAATAAGACCAATGGAAATTTTATTTTTTTGAGCACTATTGTCTGTTTCCATAATAATCAAAAACCAAAGATAATTAAAAGTTATATTTGCGTAAGCATATATAAAGTTTTTTTATTTTTATTTTTTTACACGTTTTAAATAAGTTAATTTTGTATATATATAAAAAAAATACCTTAAAATTCAGCAGTTTTCTTTATTTAAAACTCTGGTATTACTAAGATATTATTTGTATTTTATATTGAAATCTAATTTTCATTACTTAATATCTCCAATAAATAATAAGTGATAATAGCTTTACTGATGGATTTTCAAAATAATTTTAATAAAAGTGGAAATAGATTCGGATTTAAACTTGAAAAGTTTAGCTCTCAAGAGTGTAGGTTTCATGCTGTATACTTTATTGATTATGAAACTGGAGCTTTACTGGTAAGCAATCGATATACGGATAGTTTAAATTTTTTAAAGGATGACTTAATTTGTAGTTTTTTAAATGCAATTAATTTATTTATAAATGAAATTAATGAAGGTGCCAATGAAGAACTTCAAGAAATTAACTTTAAAGGCACAAGAATTTTATATGAAAGAGAGGGAAGGCTTTTAGCTATAGCAATTACTAAAAAGACGAATCTACAAATGGAGAGAGGAATTCTAAGGGAAATTGTGGAAGATTTTTATATCCGATTTAAACAACAAATTAATAATTTTAATGGAGAAGTATATCCTGCTATACTTGATTATAAAAAAAGATTAAAGAGTATGAATTTAAACTCATTATTCAAATTTAATATTCACATTTAGTTAATTAAGAAGTATTCTGCTCATCATTATCTTTTTTAAATTTTTCAACTTCAGATTCGAATTTTTCAACAATAGTTTTTGCATCAGTTTTAATTCCAATTCGTTTTTCATCAATTTCTTTTTGTTCCTCAATTTTTTTTGCTTGTTTTTCTATTGTACTTAAGATTTGTTGACTCGATTTATCTAAATCGGGATGTATTTCCTTACGTTTTTCGTCTTGTTCTCTCCGTTTTTCTATCATGAATGCTTTCTCGCTTATAGATTTACTGATAGCTTCAGCTGGTGTCTCTAAATCAGGATGTATTTCTTTACGCTGTTCATCTATTTCCCGAAGCTTTTCAACTCGAAATGCTTTCTCTCCGATAGAGTTTTCGATTTTCTCTCCAATTTTATCGACATCTGTATGGATCTCCTTACGTTGTTCATCTATTTCTCGAAGCTTTCTAACTCTAAATGCTTTCTCTCCGATAGATTTTTCGATTTTCTCTCCAATTCCCTCGATATCTGTATGGATCTCTTTACGTTGTTCATCTATTTCTCGAAGCTTTCTAACTCGAAATGCTTTCTCTCCGATAGATTTTTCGATTTTTTCTCCAATTGCATCGATATCTGTATGGATCTCCTTACGTTGTTCATCTATATCTCTTTGCTTCTCAATGCGAAATGCTTTCTCTCCAATAGATTTTTCGATTTTTTCTCCAATTCCCTCAATATCTGTTTCAATTTCCTTACGTTGTTCATCTATATCTCTTTGCTTCTCAATGCGAAATGCTTTTTCTCCAATAGATTTTTCGATTTTTTCTCCAATTCCCTCAATATCTGTTTCAATTTCCTTACGTTGTTCATCTATTTCTCTTTGCTTCTCAATGCGAAATGCTTTTTCTCCTACTGATTTCTCAATCTCCTCACTAACGCTTTTAAGGTCAGGGTGTATACTAATGCGTTGCTCATCTATTTCACGTAGTTTTTCAACTCGAAATGCCTTTTCTCCTAGTGATTTATCAATTTTTTCACCAATTCCAATGATATCTGGTTTAAGTTCTTTTAATTGTGCTGAAGTTTCTTTTTGACGATCTATCATAAAGGCTTTCTCTCCCACAGAACTTTCTATTTTTTCTCCTGTTCCAATGATATCTGGTTTAAGTTCTTTTAATTGTGCTGAAGTTTCTTTTTGACGATCAATTCTGAAAGCTTTTTCGTCTATCAAATCTGAAATTTGTTCTTTTACCTCTTCAAAAACCTTTTTTCTTTCTTCTTCAGTGCTTTTAAGATAAGCATCTCTCTCTTCCTTTTCTTTTTTATAAAGGTCACCGACAAGTTTCTTTTGTTGTTCTATTTCTTCCTTTGATAGAGGTTTTTCATTTTCACCCAAATTTCTCACTTTAGAAAAAATATTGAAATTTTTTTAAATATAATATCAAAATTCCTATTTAATAATTTTTATGTTTCTAATATTAAAAAATTTTAAGTTAAAGGAGGATTAATATCATTTAATAAAAAATATTAACATTTCAAATAGTTATTTTATAGATATTGGCCCAAAAGAATCTTCTGGAACAAATTCCATGAGAGTTAGCATTGTTAATTTCATTGTGAGCATTTCTAGTACTTCCATCTCTAATTTCTTTGATTTTTCAGAATCCATTGTTAAATTATATTCAGTTACCAAATTTTCAAATTTTAATTTTAACCATTCTTTTAACTCATCTTGTTTATCTAAATTGATATCTTGAGTGTTAAGCCACGCATCTATCTCTTGTTTAATTTGAAGATCTACATCAGTAGCCAAATTATAATTTACCTCGACTTCCTTAAGTTTCTCTAGATTGATGAGATATTTCTGATCTTGATACATTGGTTTAAGTAATAATCCAAGATTCATAACTAATGGTTTTTTTTGTAGTTTCTCTAATGAATCAGTTAAGAATTCTAAAACTTGATCTTTTTGCGTTATCTTTGAATAGTTAATATATTGTTGGACAAAATGCATAATTGAATTTTTTACCAATAATTCTTCAAAATCAAGGACAGATTCCAGTTTAATTTCAAGAGAATTATTTATACAAGAGTATAATGAGTTCATAAATGGTTTAATATCTCTGAACATTGAAAATTTGTCTATAAAACTTAAAATATCCCCTAAAATTTCAAGTTTATTCTCATCCGGTTCCCTAGAATAGCAACGATTAATATTTTGTTCCAAATCAGAATTATTCTCAGAAATTGATAAGAGTTGCTTTATTTCAGAATATAGGGAATTTAAATTCACAATAATTTTATTTTGTTTTCAATCATTATAAAAATTTCTTTTATTTTAGAATGAGACTCTAAAAAAAAAACTAAAATGCTGTTGTTATAAGTGCTGTAGTACCGTGTTTTTGAGCTTCCTGAATTAATTCCATTAATTCTTCCGATGATAAGGGAACTAAATCGAGAGCGCTCATACCAGATAATTTTAGTTCGGCAGTTGTAGTTTCAGCAAGATTATTACAGGTGCCTGAAAAATATACTTTCCTTCTACCAAATTCTTTCCTTAATTTTTGACCAACTTCTTCGATAGCACAATATCCTGCTACCAATCCTCTTGTATATCCTTCTGCTTTTAAATGGTGGATTAGATCATCATCATGCCCCTTACCCATAACAATAAACCAACCACCTTTAAATTTCTCTGGATAATCAAAAGCTAACCATTGGAGTAATGATAATGGATTATTTTGACAACCCTCTCTGCATAATAAATCTTTTCCTTTTACTATTTTAACATTTTCTGGAAATTTTTGAAAGAGATCCCATTCGTATTTTTCTTTATATGTTTCTAGATCTTTTCCAATTATTTTTATTTTGCTTAAATCCCCCTCACCCAAGCCACGTTCATAAGCTAATTTTAAATGAGGAACTTCATCAATTGTTAAGCCGAAAATTCTTGCTCCGACTACATCGACTGCTAGTGTATCTACCCCTCCAATAAGGATATTGAAAGGGATTACGTGTTTATCTTCCCATGCTGTGGGTGGATAATGTCCATGAATTGTACCTTCAATTCCATCTATTATAGTGATATCTGGTTTTATAACATCAAATACTTCTACTAATTTTGAATGTAAATTATAATTATGGTCTTTCCCACGATCTGCATGAATAGGAAAGCCCCATTGATTCTTGATTCCCAATGTAACAACAGCCATACTATGAGTCTTCAATTTAGGTAAATTTATATATGTTATAGAGTCTCTGTTCTCTATAATTTTTTTAATTGTTAGTGGTAATCTATAAGTTCTTAAATTATATCCTCCTGAAATTTCTTCTGCTGAGGTTTTATACTTAAATTCATAGGTAAAGGTATCTTCCTCATCTAGATAAATTATTTTTGCCCCTAATTTTTCACAGATTTTCTTGTAACCAGTAATACAAAACACTACTCTCGTTAAATTTGCTTGGGTTGAATTTTCCATTACATATACATTTGCACCCTTTTCTTTAAGATAGCCTATTACTGCTTCTAAAACTACAAGAGACGTGTAAGAATGCTTCTTAAAACTAATTCCATTTACTTTGATATAAACTTCTTTTGATTTTTTAAGGATAGTTCCTCCAACCTTCTCAATCTGATTGAAAACCCGGTTTACAGCGGATCTAATCCCTTGATTTGTATCCTCAATGTATACTTCTGTCATTATTCTTCAATTTTTCTAATTATAATATCTTAAAGTTGTTACTTTATATCATTTTTTGATCATTTTTTGATCATATGTCCAATCAAGTCATATGTCCAAAAGTTTAAATAATACTATTTCTTTTGTATTATTAAATACATTTTAACCAATTTTACTGATTCTTAAGTGATATAACAGTGTTTAAAAGAGATATAGATCAATTTAGGTCTAACTATGAAGAAGATAGATTTATGGGACAAGGACCACCTGATCATAATGGACCTCCACATCAACCTCCATTCAGTAGTTTTCCTCACTTTGGATTATTTCCACCATTTCCAAAAGGACAATTCAAACCTCTTTTACCGATAGGTAGAGAATCTTTTCAAGAAATAAGAGATTTCATCGTTTTATTGATAATTTCTGAGTATCCTGACGGAATTACTGGTTATCAGTTACAAGATAAATATAATTTTCCACGAGGAACCTTGATAAGAACTCTACAGGAATTAGAGGATAAAAAATATATAAAATCTAAAGAGGAAATAATAGATGGTAGAGCAAACAAGTTCTTTATAATAACGGAATTAGGAAGGACATTTATAGAAGAGTTAAAATTGAAATGGGCTAATTTCTTCAGCATGATGTCAGAAATAAGCCCCTCTAAGGGATTAAAATTGATTTTATTAGAAAAAGTAAAAGATTTTAAGTCAAATGATGACGCTATTGATTTTTTTAGAGGATTAAGATCCTGGATGAAAGGTATGGTTCAACAGATAGAGAGTAGAATTAAAAACTTTAGAGAATGTAAAGTTGACTTAGATAGATTAATAGAAAAAGTTGAGAAAATGAACACTTTAAATACGGATAAAATAATAGAAATGGTTGGAGATTTAATTAAAAAAAGAGAGGAATATGAAAGCCATGAAAAAGCAGAGAAAATTGACGAAAAAAATAATTAAATAGGTGATATAATGGAAGAAAAAGTAATTGACAAGTCTGAAGTTGTTATCAAATTAGAAAATTTAACAAGGAATTTTGGTAATTTGAAAGCTGTAGATAATGTAAACCTCGAAGTTTGTAAAGGGGAAACTATAGGGCTCGTGGGACCTAATGGAGCAGGTAAAACGACAACAATTAAAATGATAGCGAAAATATTAAGGCCAACATCAGGTAGAATATTAATTAATACTAATCATCATAAATTAGAAGACTTACAAAAAGTATCTAGAACAATTAGTAATATGGGTTTTTTAATTGATATTCCTAATTTTTATGATATGACCGCCTACCAATTGCTAAGATACTTTGCTAATCTTCAGAATTATCCAAAGGATAAGATTGATGCCCGTATTGACGAGTTATTAGATTTATTTAAACTTGAAGACTGGAAATGGGAGAAAGTTAAGACTTTCTCTAAAGGTATGACTCAGAAATTGGGAATAATTCAATCTATTTTACATGACCCTGATATCATCATATTAGATGAACCTCAGACAGGATTAGACCCAGCAGCACGTATTGAAATACGGAGCTATATTAGAGAGCTTCAATCACTAGGAAAAACAATTTTCGTAGCGTCACATATGTTATATGAGATTTCTGAAGTATGCGATAAAATAGCTTTAATCAATCATGGTTCTATTATTGGATTTGATACCGTAGAAAATCTAGCAAGAGCTCTAAGGACTAATGAACTAAATTGTACATTGCTTGATCCTATTGCTTTAAACGAATTAGACCCAATATTAACTCGGTTGACTGAGAAGCTTAATCCCTATTTAGAACAAAATTTAGATCCAAATATTTCAAAGATTCCAATTAAATATAATCCTGAACGCCAAGGTTTGAAGATTTATTACGATGGAAGGAATAAATCAAAAGGAGAAATATTGAAAATTTTGATAAAGGAATTTGAATCTGATTTTACAGTAATCTCATATATTCAACCAAGATCATCTCAATTGGAAAGAGTTTATTTAGAAATGATAGCAGATGATGCACTAAAAATTAAAATTAATCAAAATGGAGTGTTAGAGAAAAATGAGAAATAGAAATGAAGGTAATATTGGAATTAAACCGGTTCTTTTTACTATTGTTTTCGAAATGAAAAAACAGAGGAAGAAATTTTATTATTTCCTCGGTATTGCTATTCTTGTAGTCTTCCTTCAAAGCTTTTTGCTTCAAGCTTTATTACCAACTTTCCTTCTATCGGATACACAAGCAGAGTTCTTCATTAGTGGTTTAACATTTATAGAATTCTTAGCCTTATTAGCAGCATGTTTATTTTTCTCATCAATTATTTGTTCTGAATTTGACAAGAAAACTGGTTATATAGTATTCCCCAAAATAAACAAATATAAATTGATACTAGGGAAATACATTGGAAATTTAGCTCTAGTAGTTGGTATTATTACTGTGTATTACTTTTTCCTTGGAATTCTAGGATTATATTACTATGGGGGACCAATTAATATCCGATTTTTTTATTCATATGGTATTGCGATATTATATGTAATTGCATTAAGCAGTTTTGTTACATTCTTCAGTTCATTTATGAGAAGTGTAAATTTAACAATCATAACTACTATATTACTTCTCCTCATCGGATTTAATATAGCAGATCAGATTGTTACAATGATATTTGCTGGAGATGTTGAACCACTATATTCAATCACATATTTGGGTGGTCTAATAACAGGAATTCTTCAAAATCCATTTCCAAACCCGAGATACGCTGAGATACCGATGGGGGGTATGGGTGGAGGTATGGGAGATTTCAAATTTTTCCAATGGATAACCCCTAGTGTCGAAATGGGAATAACATTACTACTTGTATTTATTGTGTCTTATTTCGTGTTAGCTTCAATACTATTCAAACGGAGGCAATTATAAAAATAGGTGAAAAATTATGTTAAGAAATAAGAAAATTATAAAATCTTATATTGTTTGGATTTTTATTCTTGGAATTACGTTATTAAGCATTAGTTCTTCGGTATTTGCTACGAATTATGAAATTGGGTTAACAAAAGGGACTGACGTTCTAATCGTGAATCAATATAATGATACCGCTTGGGAAAATACAGTGAATGCCTCATCCTCACCTAATACTTGGTTTGAAGGTGAAGCTGACATAGTGGGAGCTCAAAGTAAAATTACCGTTAAAGGATGGAATTCTGTTACATGGGAAACGTATGATATTTTTGTCTCGATTTTTTTACAATCTCTGTTCGAATCTGAAGAGATTACTCCATTATTATGGTTAATGGGTACTCAAGGGTATAATGAAACGACTATAAATAAAAATTACACAAATAATTACAATCTATGGGTTGGTCTAAGTGCTGTATGGAATTTTACGGTTGGAGATTTTGAAGAAGATCCTAGCAATGCTAATGATTTACTTATAGTATTCCAAGATCCTACAAATATAGATGATATTCTGAATGATTATAATAACTTATCAGCCGAGCTTAATAGCAATCCCGCAATTCAATTTTCAGGATACAATTTTCCGATCTTAGATTCAGATGAATTTTTGTGGCTATTTATCTTTAATGGACTTGCTTTAGGCACACCCTCTGGTTCATACTTAGAAAATCTGATTAATACACTCAGTTGTGAAAACGCTACTGTTATCAATAACAACCTTATAATAAATCGTACTGGTGAAACAAACTATAAAGTAGAAATTGCTTATGGCTCTGAAGGAACATTTTCATCATTCATAGTAAAAGATATTGGTGATAATACAATATACCAGATTATAAGAAGAAATTCAGAATGGATCTTTTTTCTGATAATCATTGTATTGGTAAGTTGTATTGGAGGATTAAGTGTTTACTTAATATTCAGAAAACGTAAAATTAATAGAATAAGGAATAGGAATAACTAAATCTAATTTTTTTTTTATTATAACAATTTTTTACATGAAAAATTTACATTCTTTTTAGCTATTATTTATAAGAAAAAAGTTAATAAATCTTGATATATATCAAGATATGAGATATTCTAAAAAATAAGGGAAAGAATAATGTCAGAAAAAATTGCTAAAAAGTTTGAGAATTCTATGAAAACAGGATTTATAAGTTCCCTTATATTGATTGTTCTGGAAAAGAATCCTTCTTACGGCTATAAAATAGGTAAAGAGCTTGAAAAGCGTACTTTAGGGATATGGAATCCACCATCCTCGACCATGTATACAGTGTTAAAAGACATGACAAAAAAACAGTTGATTGCATTTAAAGAACAGCAAGTGGAAGGCAGAAATCGGAAAATTTATGAAATTACACCAAAAGGTCAGGCAACATTGAAATTAATGCTAGAGAAGCATAAAGTTATTGAAGATTCATTTGAAACATTGAAAACAGCAATGTTAGGTGATGAAAAAGGAGTTTTACCTAAGGCTTTTCACAAAATCGGTCCTTTAAGACTAATGCTAATTAGATTAGATGAGAAATCAGATGAGGAACAATTAGAATTTTTAGAGCTCCAAAAATTGAGAATTCATCAAGATATGGAGAAAATGAAAGATCAATCTCAAAGGATTGAGGAAAAAATAAATAATTTGAAAGTAAGTATGAGAGGTAAATAATATATGATTCAAAATATAATTGAAGTAAAAAATCTCACTAAAATCTATGATGAAGGTGATGTTTTAGCTGTAGATGACATTAGTTTCAATATAAAAAAAGGAGAGATTTTTGCTTTACTAGGTCCTAATGGTGCGGGGAAAACGACTACAATTAATGTATTAGCAACATTATTATCCAATACAGAAGGGGAAGCTTTTGTTAATAGTTACGATGTAAACAAAGATCCTGATAAAGTAAGAAAAAGTATTGGAATAGTTTTTCAAGAACCTTCCGTAGATGGTGAGATGAAAGCATGGGAAAATTTAGAATTACATGCAGTTCTATATGGGATGCCAAAAAAGGAGAGACAAGAGAAAATCAAAGACGTTCTGAAGTTAGTAGATCTTGAGGATAGATCTGACACATTTGTAAAGAATTATTCTGGTGGGATGAAAAGAAGGTTAGAAATTGCCAGAGGTCTACTCCATGAACCTAAAGTTCTTTTTTTGGATGAACCTACCTTGGGATTAGATCCTCAGACCCGTAGAAAAATATGGGATAAGATTAAGGAGTTGAATAAAAGCAACTCAAAAATAACAATCTTAATCACCACCCATTATATGGATGAGGCAGATGAACTAGCTGATAGAATATGCATCATGGACCATGGTAAGATCATTGCTATGGATACTTCGGAAAACCTTAAAAAACAATTATCTGGAGATGTAATTGATATTCAATTAGAAGAAATAAATGAAAGGTTTAAGATTCCCATAATTATAAATCAAATAAAGCAAATCTCAGGAGTTAAAAATGTGTCATTGGGAACAGCTGAAGGAGATCAATCTATGATGCCAAACATCCAAATCCCCAAAGGGATGCCTAATATTACCCCTGAAATGATTCAAGCAAGAATAAGAGAAACATTATCAGACCCTAAAAAATTAATAATGGCTTGGAAAAAAATGCCAATGACTACAGGAATGTTCTTAAATGCTCCTATAGCAATGAAAAAGCAAATCGCAGAAATGTTTGATGATAAACTCTTAGAAGAAGTTCCAGACACTATAAAACAAGAAATAATTAAAATCAAGAAAGGAGAATTTGAGGAAGAGGAATTAGAACCTACTATCTCGATCTCATGTGAGAATGGAGGAAAACAACTACCATTAATTATTCAAAAATTTGGTGAAAACAGTCTTAAGATAAAAACTGTAAATATGCATCAACCTACCTTAGAAGATGTGTTCTTACATTATGTTGGGACGACAATTCGAGATGAAACTTCAAATCATACTAAGGATATAAAAAAAATGATTCAAATGAGGCAATTAAGGAAGTGATTATAAATGTCTGATTTAAATATTGAAAAAACAAAAATAAATTATAGCGTAATATGGATATTAGCAAAAAGAGAGTTACTGAGCTTTTGGAGAAATAAATCAAGAGTTATATCATCACTAGTGCAAGGTTTACTTTTCTTATTTGTATTCGGTGTAGGTTTATCAGGGCTAGGCTCCAGTACCATTATTCAAGGAGTAAGCGTTGACCCTAGAGCATTTGCAGCTTCAGGAATCGCAGCAATGATCATTTTATTTACAGGTATATTTGGGGGGATGTCAATTTTTAGAGATAAAATGTTTGGGTTTATGAAGGAGTTATTAGTGGCTCCTGTGAGTCGTAGAACGCTCATGCTCGGAAGGACGGTAGGTATTGCATTACAAACAATGTTACAAGTCATGATAATCATAGGAATAAGTATTGCAATAGGTTATTTTGGTTATGACCTTAATCTAATTTGGCGTGTAATACTGATAATACCAGTAGCATTTTTAGCAAGTCTAGGAATAGTAGGGATAGGTTTAACAATTAGTACACGTCTACGCGATATGCAATCTTTTGGATTAATTCAAACTTTTATTGTAATGCCAATGATGTGGCTTTCGGGTGCATTATTTCCATTTCCTATACAGGTAACTATGTTTAACCCCTTCACTTATAGTGTAGATCTATTTCGATTCGTTTTATTAGGCGTTTCCTATTTTCCATTTTGGCTTGATCTATTAATTACAGGTGTTTTTGGAGCATTATTGATAGTAATTGGAGCTCGATCATTTAATAAAATGGAAATAAGCCAATAATTAAATTTTTTTATATTGATTTTATTTAAATAGATTATAATAAAACTTGAATTAAAAATAATAAGAGCTGGTTGTTAAATGAATTCCGCTCATATGATATTTAAGTATTGGTTAAAATCGAAAAGATCTTTTATCTTAGAGTTCACATTTTTAACATTTTCAACAATCTTTTATACTTTTACTCCCATTTTTATAGGAAGAATGGTAGGGGTATTAGATCCGAATCTTCTAACAAATTTTAACACGATTTTATTCTTTTTTTACTTTTTTATGGTGCTAATTTTTGCTACTTTAACTTATCTTTTCAATAGAGCAGCTCGCCTTCAAGGTGCTGAAGTTTCATCCAGAGCAATATACTATTTACGTGATGATATAAGTAATGCTATTTATCGTCAATCATTTTCATATTTCGATAAGATTGAAACAGGTCAACTTATAGCTCGAGCTACTAGCGATATCGAAGAAACTCAACAAATTTTCGGTATGGGCTTAACTTTAGGTTTACAATCAATTCTTCAGATTAGTGGTGTTATCTCAGGTTTTTTTGCCTTTAATCTTGATTTATCACTCATTTTGGTAACAGTTATTCTAATTTCACTAACATTATCGTATTTTATTGCCAAGAAATTAAAACCAATCTTCTTGGAAACAAGAGAGAGTTTTGGTGATTTAACTACTTCAATTAGGGAAAACATAGTTGGTGCTCAAGTTGTACGAATATTTAGTACACAAAATAAAGAACTTCAGAAGTTTAAAAAAAATAATGAAAGATTTTATCAAGCCAGTGTCAATTCTGTAAAGTATAATTCGTATTATATGCCTTCTATTTATGTAATCATGGGCGTTATGACAATTTTTACTTTATTTATAGGAGGTATCAGGTTTATTAATGGGACAATGGATTTAGACACAGTTATTACTTTAATATCATATGTTGCTGCTCTTGGATTTCCTTTAATGGCTTTGGGGCAAATAATGTTATCTTATATCCAAGCAGATGCAGCCCTCACTCGTGTGAGAGATGTATTAGAATCTAGTCCGGATATAAAAGATCTCCCTGACGCTATTCAGATATCTACTATTAAAGGAGATATTCAATTCGAGAATGTTTCATTTGGTTACACTTCTGACCATAGAATTTTAAAGGGTATATCATTTAAAATTCCTGCTGGAAGAAAATTGGCAATTTTAGGTACTACAGGATCAGGAAAATCTACAATTATTAATTTGATCCCACGTTTTTATGACGCAATTGAAGGAACAATTAGAATTGATCAACAGGATATAAAAAAGTATTTGGTAAAAGATTTACGTAAAAATATTGGTATTGTTTCTCAAGAGACCTTTCTTTTCAATAAAACTATTGCTGAAAATATTGCGTATGGAAAAGAAGATGCATCAAAAGATGAAATAATTGAAGTAGCAAAAATAGCTGATTTGCACGACTTTATTATTCAATTACCAAAAGGATATGAAACAATCGTAGGAGAAAGAGGAACACGTTTATCAGGAGGACAAAAACAACGTTTATCTATCGCAAGAGCTCTTTTAATTAAACCTAAAATCTTGATTCTTGACGATAGTACTAGTTCAGTTGATGTAGAGACTGAGTATAATATACAACAAGCCTTAGCGAGAATAATGGAGGGGATAACTTCTATTATTATTACTCAAAGAATTTCAACAATTAGAGGAGCAGATTGTATTTTAATTTTAGATAGGGGTAGAGTTGTAGGTTATGGAACTCATGATGAATTAATTAGCTCAAATGTTTTATATAAACAAATCTATGAGACTTTATATCAAAAACAAAAATCAAGGGGTAAAATAGGAGAAGTAATATAATTAGGAGTTGGTATAGATTAGTAAAAGTGACCATAAAGATAATTATCAAGAGGAAGAGAAAGAAATCATAAAACCTAGCGCAAGTACACGTCATCGTTTTTTGCTAGAAGGAGATAAATCACCATTAGATCATCCAAGAAAAGCATTATGGAATTGGTTAATAAAATATTTAAAGCCAATGCGATTGAAATTCTTCATCTATTTTATCTTTCTTTTGATAGGAACGATAATTACAGCTTTAAGTCCTATTTTATCTGCTAATATCATCGATAGAGGTATTGTCATGAAAAATGCTTATTTTATTATTATATTGAGTTCATTATATCTTTCTTTAATTATAATAATGGCGGTAACTAATTATTTGGCCCAATATGGGATGGGAAAGATTTCTCAAAAAATAACTTTTCAAATAAGAAACGATCTTTTTAATAAATTGCAGGATATGTCCTTAAGTTACTTTGATCAAAAATCCTCTGGAGAAGTAATCTCTATTATGACTAATGATGTTACATTACTTAATCAATTAGTAGGAGGTCAATTTGTGCAGATAATAACCAGTGCAGTATCGATTGGATTAACTGTAATTTTTATGTTCTTGCTTAATCCATTTTTAGCTTTAATTAGCTTAATAATCTTCCCAATATTTTTTATTATAACACATTTTTTCAAAAAAGTTGCCATTAAATTATTTAAAAAGTCAAGAAAAACGATAGGGAAAGTAACTTCTTCAATACAAGAGAATATTGAGGGTGCAAAAGTAGTTCAGGCATATGGTCAAGAAAAACGAGCGTCTTCTGAATTTGATCAAGCTAATATCGCAAATTATAATGTTATGGTTAAAATACGAAAATATATGGCAACAATATTTCCTTTAATTACTCTTACTAGCACTATTCTTACAGCATCTATTTTATTGGCAGGGGGATTTGTAGTAAAGGGGAACGTCTCAATTTTTGGGTTTACAGTAACTGTAGGAGTTCTTAGTGCATTTATCACAATTCTGGGTCAATTTTTTCGCCCTTTTATGTCATTAATGCAGATTCAACAGATTATTGAGTCTGCAATGGCTGCTAGTGATCGAATCTATTCTTTATTAGAAGAAGATGTTGAGATCCCTGATTTAGCTAATCCCAAGATATTTAATGAAATAAATGGTGCAATAGAATTCAACAATATTAGTTTTGGATATTCTTTTAATAATATTGATCCAAAAAATAGGGTTAAAGAAAATTCATTAGGTGAGCATACTAAATTACCAAATACTGTAGCTCCAGAAACTATACTAAAATGGGTCAAAGTTTTAGAAAGATCTCTTCAATCTCCAACAGGCCTCCAGCAAAGCGGTGGAATGGGAGGAGATGGTGGAGGTATGATTAGTGGTAATATCAAGCAGTCATCACCTCAGTTTATTTTACAGATGCTTGCAAATACATCAATCCCTCCTGAGATAAATGAAAATCTTCCAAAAATGGTTAAAGATGCCATTAATGAACAAAAAGTACTTATGCAGCATAATAAATCTAAGGGTTTTGTAGTAAAAGATCTATCTTTAAAAATTTCTCCAGGTACTACTCTTGCAATTGTAGGAGAAACAGGAGCAGGAAAAACTACTTTAACCAAATTAATTGCCCGATTCTACGATCTAAACGAAGGAAAGATTCTCATTGATGGAGTTAATATACGGAAAGTCAGTAAAAAAGATTTGAGAGATTTAATTGGGATTGTCCCACAAGATGCATTTCTTTTTACAGGGACTATTCGCGAAAATCTTCTTTATGCTTTTGATAATTATTCTACTGAACTTGAAGAAAAAATGATTCAAGTCTCAAAATTTTTAGGACTTCATAATTTTATCGATACTTTGCATAAGAAATATGACACCAAATTGAAAGAAAATGGTAGTAATATTTCAATTGGACAAAGACAGCTGATTGCCTTTGCTCGTGCATTGATAACTGATCCAAAAATCTTAATTTTAGATGAAGCAACCTCTTCAGTTGATCCATATACTGAAACACTAATTCAGGACGCCTTGAATAAAGCACGTGAAGGTCGTACTACAATAATTATTGCTCATCGCCTATCGACAGTCAAAAATGCTGATTTCATAATCGTTTTAAATGCTGACAAGAAAGGAATAATAGAACAAGGGAATCATGACCGTTTGATTGCTTTAAATGGGAAATATAAGCGGCTTTTAGAAATGCAACATAGGGACATTGAGCTTCGAGATTAAATGCAATTTCATTATTACTTAATTGAATGGTTAGTAAACACATTTAATTTTTAATAAAACTAAATTACTATCGTTTTTTACTCAACATAAAGATATAATATTGGTGTACTATAATTCCATATTTTGAATATTCTAGAAAGCAGATTTTTTACCAAATTAAAGATAATAATTCTCAAAATACGCTTATTTTTATACATGGGGCAGGAAGAAATTCAAATATTTGGGAGAGTCAATTTTACTTAAATATAGATTATAATATAATTGCTATTGACTTACCTTCTCATAATAAGTCCAATTCTTTTCCAGAATTGTCTTTAGATTTATATGTCGATGTTGTTAAAAGAAGTATTGAGTTTCTCAGACCTGAGAAATTAATTTTAGGTGGACATTCTATGGGAGGTGTTGTTGCACAGGAATTTTATTTCAGGTATCCGAAAGAGGTCTCAGCTCTAATTTTATGTGCAACAGGTGGGAGAATGCGAGTGAGTCAAGTTATCTTTGATTCTATAAAACCTGACTACCAGGTATACTTGAATAATTTAGGAAAAGGAACATTTTATAGGAAAACTTCTAAAAAGATAATTGAAAATGCAGTTTTGGAGGCTTCTCAAATGGATCCAGAGGTGACGTATCGTGATTTTAAAATCTGTGATGCTTTTGATACATTAGATAAGACAAATTCGATTGATGTTCCATGCTTGATTATATGTGGGAAATACGATCGACTTACTCCTATAAAATATTCACAGTTTTTTCATGATAAAATTAAAAATTCAGAACTAAATATAATAGATGAAGCTGGTCATGATGTTATGTTAGAAAAACCGGATCAAGTAAATAAAGTTATAGAAAGATTTATTGATAATCATTTATAAGCAAATAAGATGCGTAAGTACACATATGGTCCTTTTCAGTCAAGACGGCTAGGACTTTCTTT
Source organism: Promethearchaeota archaeon (assembly GCA_016839915.1). GTDB lineage: Archaea > Asgardarchaeota > Lokiarchaeia > Sigyniarchaeales > SOKP01 > Loki-b32. Next base: position 22,695 of record JAEOTH010000190.1, on the reverse strand, counting down.
AGGTGTAAATGTATTAGCTGATTATAAATTATGCTCATATAATTGTGTTTATTGTGAAATTGGATTAACAATAAAAGATAATTTGGTTTCTCCGAGTTATAGAATAAATTTGCCACCATCACCTAATTTTCGGAAAGAATTACTCTCGATTTTAAGGTATGTTCCGCATTTAAATTCAATTACGTTTGGTTACAATGGTGAACCAACCCTGAATGAGAGCTTATTAGATTTCCTCAATATTGCAACAAACGTAAGGAATAATTTAAATTGGACTAGTGAAAAACCATTAATTACCTTATTTACAAATTCTAGTACCTTGTATATTGATAAAATAAGAGAAAAAGTCAAGCAATTCGAGTTAGTTTTAGCAAAACTAGATGCAGCCAATGATGCTGATTTCAAGAGAACTAACCGTCCTCATCATAATACGCCTAATATTGAAATAATAATTGAGTCCTTAATCAAACTGAAACAAGAAATGCCTAAAAAAAATAAATTAGCGATTCAATGTTTAATTTTTAATTCTTACAAAGAAGATTTTACTCCAAACAATAATTCTACAAATATTCATGATTTAGCACATGCATTAAAAATGATACAACCAAACATAATACAGATTTATTCAACTGCTAGAATTCCATCAGAATATTTTGTTTATGCAATAGATGAGGAGAAGAAAAGAGAAATCGCTGCTATCTTTAAAAAGATAATCGATAATGACAAAATTGAAATCAATATCTATTAAATCATAGAAAAACTTTTATTTCTAAAACAATATTTTGAAATATTTGAAATCTTAATATTATTCAGAGGTTAAGGAAAACACATATAATTTATTTGTGAGATAAAAGTGGATGAAAATTATATTGCTGGAGTAGATATTGGAGGCACTTGGGTTCGAGTTGCTATTTGTACAGCAGATTTAAATGAAAAAAATATTAAAAAAAGGATTATTAAGACATTAAAGGAGTCTAAATATTCTATAAGCAATTCAGTATGTCAAATTTTTTCGCAGTTACTATCTGACAACAATATTGAACAAGATCAGATTTTAGGAATAGGGATAGCAACAGCAGGTCCTTTAAACATGGAAAAAGGAGAGGTGTTTAATAACGCTAATCTCGGATTTAGAGTAATTCCTCTAAAAAAACCAATTAAAGAGAGATTTCCTGAAATTCCACTATATTTTATTAATGACGGAATTGCAGGGGTTTTAGGTATACATTTCTTTGAGGCGTTAGATAATGAGAAAGATAATTTAGTCTATATATCAATGTCTACCGGAATAGGAGGTGGCGTTATTTGCAATGGTCATCTATTACTAGGAAAAGAAGGGAATGCTGCAGAAATAGGACATGCGTTAGTGGAGCCAAAAAGTATCGCTAAATGTAATTGCGGAGCATATGGGTGTTGGGAAGCTTATAGTTCTGGAACTGGAGTACAGAATAGAGCTTTAGATGCCTTAAACGATGGAAAGTTGAATGCTGCACTATTAATGCAAGGAGTTGATAATGATAAATCTAAAATCACAGCAAAAAAAGTTTTTCAGGCGGCTAGAAATGGAGATGAATTATCTAAAAAAATTATTGATGATTGTGTTTTTTATACAAAAGTAGGCATTGGTTTAGTCAATAGTTATTATGATTGTTCATCTATTTACTTTGGAGGTGCAATGATGAAAGATAATAAACAGATTATTCCTCCATTAATTGAACAATTTGAAAAAGATCCTATCCGATTTACTATTAATCATCCACCAAAACTAAAATTAACAAGATATCAAGATGAAATTGGATTAAGGGGAGCATTAGCTCTTGTTAAGTACAAAGTAGGTAAAAATAAAATAATCTCCTAAAGATTTTAATAAAAAAATGGAAGAAAATAATTTAATCTTCACTCTAAGTGGTATTAGAGGTCGTGTTGAGAAAGATCTAAAATTTGATACTGTTAAGAAAATAGCAATTGCTTTTGGATTATGGAGTGATGGTAAAGATAAGAAAGTGTTAATAGGTAGAGATACTAGGCCAAGCGGAGCCCTCATAGAACAAGCAATTATAGAAGGTTTAATTTTATCTGGTTTTGAAATAATAAATCTTGGTATATGTCCGACACCTGTGATAATCCATACAAAGAATAAATTAAATATCCCATTTGGTATCATCATTACAGGATCTCATAACAATCAACAATGGAATGGTCTAAAGTTATTGTCTACAAAAACATTTCTAAATAATGAAGATTTGAAAATAATTTCAATCTATTTAGAAAACATTGATTTAAATTCATATAAAAAAATTCAATCAAGGTTAGATCAGAATGTTACATATTTGAATCCAATTACAGATTATATTCAAGATTTATTGACTTATGTTGATATTTTAAAGATTAAAGAAAAAAATAATCTTAGAGTAGTTATTGATTCGGGAGCAGGAGCAGGAAAACTTGTTACCCCTAAAGTATTAGGTGAATTGGGGTGTGATTTAAAATTAATTAATAATAACCTACTAGCAAATAAAGATTTTCCAAGAGAAATCGAACCTATTAAAGAAAATCTCAAAGATTTAATAATGGAAGTTTGGCAAGGGAAATATGATATTGGTTTTGCTCATGATTCAGATGCTGATAGATTGGCAATCATTGGAGACAACGGGGATTGTTATCCAGAAGATATTGGTTTAGCCTTAATTGCTGATTACTACTTAAAAAACAAAGAGGATGAGCACAAAGAGGTTATTTTTGTAACCAATTTAGCATCTTCATTAAGATTTGAGGCAATAGCAGAAAAGTACAACGCCCAAGTTATAAGAACGCCAGTAGGAGAACGTTTTTTAACAGATAGAATGAATGATCTGTTATCGCAATCGTCAAAGAATCGGCTAGTGTTTGGAGGAGAAGGATCATGTGGGGGTATTATGTTTCCATATTTCAATAATACTAGGGATGGGATTTTCGCAGCAGCTAAAATTATTGAAATACTTGTAAAATCTGGAAAAAATATCTCTCAGTTAGTGGCAGAATTACCTAAATATTATTCCCATAGAATAAAAATTAGTGTTATTAATATAGATATTGAATTACTTATTAAAAAATTAAAATCTGAATTGGAGCAGGAAGGAGAAAAGGTAGAACAGATTCAAAATGATCTTAAATTTGGCCATGGAAATGATTGGTTTGTTCTTATTCATCCCTCAAATACAGAACCAATAATTAGAGTTATAAGTGAAGCAAAAAGGGAATCACTAGCTAGAGTTTATTGTGAAGCAACAGCTGAACTTGTGAGATTGATAATTTCAAAAAAATAATGATTCTTTCCCATCTTTTTCCCATTTCCTTTTTGCACTTCTCTGAATAATGAGAAAACTCCCCATAAAATTTATAAGCTTGAGAATCATATAGTTTTATTAAACATATTTGTTGATTGTATCATGGTAATGAAAGAAAATAATTGGATTGGAATTAACCAAGGAGATATGGTAGTTCATGATCCATCTTGTTATAAAATTATCATGGTAATGATGTTTTTAGGGTTTGTATCATATTTCCCTGCAACATTATCCTCATAAAAACATTGAAATCAACAACACGCTGATACTTACTTTTCTTTATCGTTCAAAACACTCGTTCTTCTTTTATAGATTCTGTGAATCTAGGGTTAAACTATCACATTCAAGCTAAACAATTCTCTCAATTGTAGTTCTAAATATGTTTTTTAAAAAAAAGTAATGAATTAAAAAAGTAAAAAAAAAAGGTGGAAAATATGTCAGAATTAAAGGAATATACTCAGGAAGAGTTAGTTGAATCTTCTTTAGAGTTAGAAGGCAAAGAGACTGATATAAATTTGAATAAATGGAGATCTAATATATTGAAATCATATTTAATTCACTTCATAGAAGGTTTTCATTTAATTTCAGGAATACTGTTACCATTTTTCTTAACCTGGGGGAAATTAACTTTTGTTGAGGTAATGTTCTTACAAAGCTACTTTACAGTCATGATTTTAATATTTGAGATTCCTTGTGGAGCAATAGCGGATTACATAAGCAGGAAGTTCTCTTTGATCTTAGGTGCATTATCAACTGCATTTGCGGCATTAGTATATGGAAGCTATCCAAACATATTCATTTTTGCTATTGGTGAAACTTTATGGGCTTTTGGAGCAGCTTTAACATCAGGTACAGATACAGCTTTTATATATGATACATTGAGAAAGCTTGGAAGAGTAGATGATGTTTCAAAAGTGATGGCTAGGAATAGAAGTTTCAGCTTGCTTGGTATTGCAATTTCAGCACCGATTGGTTCAATCATAGGTGCATATCTTTCATTGAATCTTGTAATGAGCCTTATATTTATCCCTTTCATTATAGCAACATTGATATCATTAACGTTAAAAGAACCTAATCATGAGGTAGAGAGGAAGAAAACTAAAAAATATTTCACTGTAGTAAAATCTGGATTTACTGAGCTCACAAAAAAAAAAGTTTTAAGGATTTTAGCCTTTGAAATGATAATCACAGAGTCTCTAGTGTTTTTCTTAATATGGACTTATCAAGTTTACCTTGAAGGACTAAATTTTCTATTAATTTTCTTTGGATTCGTAAGTACAGCAATGACGCTAGTTCAAATTGTCTTTAACAATATAGTTCCAGCTCTCGAAAACAAAATTAAAAATAAGAGAAAGTTTCTTAAATTATATACAATAATTCCGGGGATCGCATTTATTCTAATGGCGGTTATACACTTCATTCCAGTTAGTATTCCCTTAATTCTCATTGTAATTGGATTCGGTTTTTCAAGGAGTTTAATATTTGTTAAGGGATTAAATTTGCAAATTGAATCAGAGAATAGAGCAACCGTTATAAGTACAGTAAATATGTTTGCAAGCTTAATAAGGGCCATTCTTTATCCCCTTGTTGGGTATTTAGTAATGTGGAATTTAAGCGCTACATTTATACTATTAGGAGCAATCATAATCATCTTCGCTCTTCTTTCGAGAATACAGAATGATTATTTATAATAATTTTTTTTTTATTCTAAAATTTTTTGATTATATAGCAAATCTACTGTAAATTAAATTATCTTTTTATTTTTTTTAAAATCGCTTCTGCTAACTTTTTTCCCACTATCTCTGATAATTCAATTAAAGAAGCCTTTTTCATCTTATCTATGCTTCCAAAGTGATTTAATAACTTATTTCTGGTAATAGGGCCAACTCCTTCGATATCATCCAAGATTGACCCTGTTATCCGCTTTTTTCTTTGTTTCTTCTGAAGCTTGATAGCAAAACGGTGGGCCTCATCTCTGACTCTTTGGAATAATTTTAAAACAGAGGAGCTTTTTGGAAGTAAAATCGGTTCTTTTTTTGAGGGTAGAAATATTTCTTCATATTTTTTAGCTAACCCAATGATTGGGATATTAAGGTTTAATTCTTTTAAGACTGAGATGCCTGCATTTAGTTGCCCTTTTCCTCCATCAACCAAAATTAAATCTGGTAATTCAAAGTTTTTTTCAAGGAGCATCTTGTATCGTCTTCTCAATAGTTCTTTCATCATCGCAACATCATCAGGTGTAGATTTGGACCGGATTTTAAAATGTCTATAATATTTATTATAAGGTTTACCATTAAGAAAGTAAACCATAGAGCCTGTTGGATCAACCCCTTCGATGTTAGAAATATCAAATCCTTCTATGATCCTTGGAAGTTGTGATAAATTCAAGACATTTTTCGTTTCCTCAAGTATTTTTTCTCTAAAATCTTGATCATTCATCCTAATTTCTTCCATTTGTACTTGCTGATCTACCATTATTTTTGCGTTCTTATTTGCAATTCGCAATAAACTTATTTCGTTTTCATTGATAGGAGTTCTTATAAGTATATCCCTTTTGAGATCTTTTAGAAAAGCTAAAAGGATTTTAAGTTTCTCATTCAATTTAGGTAGGATAATAATCTCTGGCAATTGTGATTTAAAATCCTGATAGTATTGTTCTAAAATCGAACTTAGAATCTCATTTTTCTTAATTAATTTCTCTCGTAAATCAAAAGTAAACGAACTTCTGTTTAAAATTCTACTTTCTCTTATATGAATAATTATCATTGCCACATATTTGTCATCACTAAAGAATCCTACTATATCTTTATTTGCTTCGTGATTCATTAAAACATGTTGTCGGTCAGTAGCATGATCTATATCCTCCAGTTTATCTCTCCATAGTGCTGCTAACTCAAAATTTTGATCTTCAGATGCCTTTTGCATTTTTTGTTCAATTTGTTTCTTTAATTCAAGAGTTTCTCCCTTTAAAAATAATTCAATTTTTTTAATATTTTCAAGATATTCTTCCTTGGTGATAGAAGAGAAACATGGACCAGGACAGAGATTTAATTGGAAATACAAACAAGGTCTTTTTTTCTTCTTGATGGGTTTTTTACATGAACAATAGGGAAAGATTTTCCTTAAATCTCTTAATATGCGTATTATTTCTTTTTTATCTGTGTAAGGGCCTAAAAATAAGTTATCTTGTGTATGTTTTTCTGGGTTTCTAAGTACACGAATTCTTGGAAAATCTTCAGAGTAAAAAATTGCCACCCAAGGATACGTCTTTGAATCCCTCATTATCACATTAAAACGAGGGAGGTGCTTTTTGATTTGAATGTTTTCTAGAATCAAAGCTTCCTTTTCATTTTCAGTTACAAAAAAATCAATAGATTGAATGTTCTTGACTAGCTCTATAATTTTTTCTTCGTAATATGGATCATTATAATGTGTTTTTGAGAAATATTGATTAACTCTTTTTCTGAGATTTAATGCTTTTCCTATATAAATTACTGTGTTCTTATTATTAAGAAACAAGTAAACTCCAGGTTCGTTTGGTAAGCTTTTCCTCTGTAATTCTAAATCGGACATCTCTAAAAGGACTACTAAAGCTTTATCAGTGTTAATTGAGATATTAAGCCTATTATGAATTTATGTTCATAGAGATTAATATTTTATTGTTATATATAATATAAGACTTAATTATTTCAGTCTCCACAATAAAAAAATTTAATAAATGAGAATATTATGTAAACTTTTTAAAAAAATGATTGAATTGTGTTATATAATATGGTAAGAATTAGAATTTGCCCCAGATGCAAAGAACCAAATTTAAGAAACGCTGTCAACGTTTCAGGTTGGCTTGCCCCTGATTTGTATGAGTGCTCTTGTGGTTATATCGGTCGTTTCTTTGTTGAAATTGATACTGAAGATTATAAGTTAGATGAAGAAGAGCTTTCAAAAGAATAGTTTTATTCGTAACAATATTAAATTTGATAATAATAATAATATGGTAATTTGACATGGAACAATTATTGAAAGATGCTCAAAAGATTAAATCTTTGGAGATACAAGGTGCTAGCAATGTTGCAGTTAATGCTATTAGTTTTTTAAGTAATTATGCCAAAAGATTAAAATGTGAGAATATTGAAGTGTGTTTTAAGAAATTATGCGAAGCACAAGGCATTTTAATAGAAACTAGACCAACAGAACCCGCGATGAAGAATGGATTAAAGTTTATCATGAATAAGTTAGAACAAGAAAAAGAATCGATAATAACTAAATATATTTCTGATATTATTGAAAAATATAAGAATCTATATTATGATATGCTTCAAAATTCAAAAAAAAGAATTGCTGAGATAGGTGCTAGACGTTTTCCTGCGCAAGGTCAGAAATTTAATGTGATGACTCATTGCCATTCAAGCTTAGTCACTGGCATTCTTTTAGAAGCTAAAAAGCAAGGTAAAAATTTTAAAGCAATTAATACTGAAACACAACCTAGATTACAAGGTAGAAAAACAGCACAAGAATTATTAAAAGCCGGCATTGAAGTCATCCATGTTGTTGATAGTGCTATGAGATGGGCTGTGAGACATTATCAGATTGATTTAATTATAATTGGAGCAGATAGTATAACTTCTGAAGGAACAATTATCAATAAAATAGGGTCGAGATTATTAGCATTAGTAGCTCATGAAGAACATGTTCCTTTTTATGTTGCATCTCCTTTATTAAAGTATAATCCTGAAACTAATCTTGGTATTTTAGAAACCATTGAAATGAGAGACCCTCAGGAAATATGGGAAGACCCTCCAGAAGGAATTGAAATTTTAAATCCCGCTTTCGAAACAGTAAGTAGAAGATATATAGATGGATTGATCACTGAAGCAGGTATTTTTGCTTCAAGTCATGTATCACAATATTTTGCAAAAATGTATCCTGAAATGGTATAATTGCAGTAGAGTTATTTTTTACCCCATTTAGTAATAGCATTTGCCAATTCGATATTCCTTTCAGCATATTCTTTTAATTCAAAACCTTGTAATACAGCATCAACTGCTTGTCTAATAGCTCTTGCCCCCGCTTCAGTTCCCTGTGGATGACCATGGCAGCCTCCACCGAACTGAAAAACAATATCTTTCCCTAATATCTCAATTAATTCTGGAATATGTAATGGACTTAAACCCCCTGAAGCAACAGGCAATACTGGTTTAATATTTCCCCAATCTTGGTTTAATAATGTCAAATTATTGCCAATTATTTTTTGTTGTGTAATAACTTTATTGGTTTCTAAAACTTCGATCTTTCCACCTTCCATCTTTCCTACTACTGTTCCTGTATGAAGTTGATCCATACCGAGAAGTCTCATTAATTTAGCTAATGCTAACATAGTCATACCATGCTTTTTACTTCTAGTAAAAGCCGCGTGCATAGCTCTATGAGCATGAATTATGATATCTTTATCATCAAGATAATCTCGGAGTTCTTGTAAAGCAGAGAATCCGATTGTTACAATATCCACCATTACATACTCCCCACCTTTTGCTATAACAAAGTCAGCTCGTTTTTTCATTACACTGAGAGGTGCAGTTATATTTGGCATATAGAACTTCCGTTCTTCTGTTATTTTTTCACTTTTATCCCGAATTTTTAATGTTTCTGTTATTCTTTTTTCAAACTTGTTAAATGTCATACTAGTTAAATTCTCATCATCCTTAACTATATCTAATCCGCCATTCCAAGCCTCTCCACACACTAGGGAATGTTCAACCTCAGTTAATCCTACTTTAGGTTTTACAATAGTACCAAGAAGTGGTCTATCTTTCACATTTACTAATTCTCTGATGCCTTCAATTCCAAATTTAGGACCTTTATATGCATTGACAATATCTTTTGGAAAGCTTATATCTAATAATCTTAAATTCTTTAATACTTTCATGCCAAAAATATTTCCCGCTATAGCACTCAAAATCTGAGGTAAATTATTTGCTTCAAAAAGCTCTTTCGGATAAGCGATCTTTATAATATTATTTTCTGGATCGATATAAAATGTCGAAGGTTTAAGCCTTTTGGCTATTTCGGGGGATAAAGTTGAAATTTCGGTCCATGTGCCTATTGAACTTTCTTTTGCGATTTCTTCAGATGCGTGCTGTAAATCTCTACACTCTGAAGAAATTTGTACGTAATACATCGCGATTAAATCGTTACTACTTGGTTTGTAATCCAAATTTATGTAGTCAACCAATTTATTTCACCACATTTATTTGATAGATTATAATATTAAAATCATAAAAAATTAATAATATTTTTAATTACTATACAGAGTGATGATATTATGAGTGAATTAAAATCTTTCATAATCAATGTTAAAGAGTTAAGCTTCAAAAGCGAGCAACATGTTCTTGATTTAATTAGATTCTTATCTGAAGCGTTACCCCAGATAACACTTGAACGAAATGGAAACGATATCAATGTAGATATACCAAATAAATTATCTAAAAGAGCAATAAAACTAAGAATAAAGAAATTTCTTTATAAAAATGGGTTACATAATGATTTCAGACCAATTTCATATAAAACTGCTGAAACTGAAGGATATACTGTGAAAGAGAAAAAAATTGTGGAATTAAGTTATTACTAACTCTTATTCTTATTAGAATATAATTTTATAGTTTAAAAAATATATTTAGTTGTGTCTAGAGAAGATACTAATTTTTATATTTCTGTTAAGTCCATTGATGATTTATTAAGATGCCTATGCTTAGCTAGTTTATTAGAATTAGTTGGTTGGCCAAAACCTGGAAATATACATCGTCGCAAGGATTTTGAAAAGACAAGATTTGAACATTTCATAGCGGGAATTGCTGCAATTCAACCAAATTTTAAAGTTTTTTGTGAATACAATTTCCAAAAATCTTTTAACAATGAAGACGATTACAAAACAATTGAATTAGGGCATTTCTTTAAAAAAGCTGCAGAAGAAATGATAAGATGGCAAGGCGGAGGTAACGTCATATTAGGACATATACTAATACTAGCACCTCTCGCAGCAGCAGCATTAATTTGTATAAGAAAAAATCAAAATAATATTAAAGACTTAAAATATCATCTTAACAAAGTAATTGGGAACGCCTCTGTTGATGATACTTTAAATTTATATCAAGCAATTAGAATAGCTAATCCTGGAGGCTTAGGAAAGATTAAAAAATATGATATCAACGATGAAGATTCTTTTAATCAATTAATTAAAGACAAAATTAAGCTAAAAAAAGTATTTGAACTTTCAAAAGAATATGATTTGATAAGTTTAGAATACTCAAGTGGATTTAATATAATTCTTAATGAAGGATTTCCATTTTTCGTTAAAAATTTTAATCAATTTAACGATATAAATATAGCTACAGTTAATACTTATCTTAAAATTCTATCTTTACATCAAGATACTCTAGTCATTAGAAAATCTGGACTTGATTCTGCTTTATACATATCAAAAATGGCATCAAATATATTAGAAAATGGTGGTATTGCATCTGATAAAGGTTTAAGATTAGCAATAGAATTAGATAATGAACTTCAAAAAAAGAAGGGAGAACTAAATCCGGGAACCACCGCTGATCTTGTGTCTGGAGTTATATTTTGTGGTCTCCTTTTTGACATTCGATTTTGAATGCATAAAAAATATTTGGTAGGAATAATTTATTATTTTTAAGAAAGTTATGTTAACAATTTCAGTATGGGTTTACTAGAAAATGGAATTCTGCAATGAATGTGGAGGTATGATGTTGCCCTCAGACTTAGATGGGAAGAAAGTGTTTAAATGTAAGTGTGGGGCAACCAAGCCATTTAAAGAAGAAGAATCTCAGGCGTATAAAGTAACGACTAAAATTGAACAACCAGTAAGAAATGAAGTAACTAATTTGACTGAAGTTATGGATTGGAAGGAAGAGAATTTAAGAAGTACAATTAAAAATTTTAGATGTCCAGGATGTGGATATACAAAAGCACACCTAGAGACGAGACAAACACGTAGGGCTGATGAAGGAATGACAATTTAAAATATATCATTTTAAGTCATGAATCACTTCATTATCTGTCTGCGATGTGGGAAAATGAAAAAAATTGGTAGTTAAGCTAATCAATTAGCCTTCTTATTATATCTTGTTCTTCAATATTTTCTAAAAAATTAAGTCTAATCAATTTGTCATGACTCTTTGAACCAGAGATTATTTGAATTTGGTCTGATGAAATATTTAATCTCCTTTTTATTAGATTTATTAGTTCTTTATTTGCCTTATTATGTATTGGCTTTGATTTTAGGAAAATTGTTAAAAAATCACCGTTATTAACAATTATTTGTTTTTTAGAATTTGTCTTAACATTCAACTTCAAAATATAATTAATATCTGCATGTTTTTCAAAAGAACTCATATTATTCAACGATTTAATTTAATAAATTAGACAAATTCATCTATTCTCTTTTTCAAAAGATTATAAGATGGTTTCGATAATCTAATACCTCCCGCTAATTTATGCCCTCCACCGACACCTCCAAATTCTCTTTTTATATTACTTATTATTTTATTTATTCCATTTGATTTATTTTTTTCAAGATATTTTCTTGAACATCGAACGCTTAATTTAATTGTGCCGGATTTTTTTTCGAGGCCACCAAGAAACAAGATTTTATTTGGATCAAATAATTCATTCACAGCACTGAAACTAGCTGTATCTGACCAATTACTAGGGGGTATTTTTCCTTTAACTTCCAGAAAAATCGCTTTTTTGGTTTCAAAATAAGGTATTTCATTCGTAAGTGTTCTTAAATTTGCAGATAGGTTCTGAATATACTCAGAATATATATTTTTGGCATAACGAGTAATTGATTTTAACTGTATAATAGAAATGGCTGCGCTTATATTCTTAAAGCATAAGATATTCAATAAGAGAGCGTGTTCAAAAGCAAACTTCATTAAACCTGTTTTTTGAGGTATTATAGCATAATGCCCTAAACTGTTAATATCTGATTTTTTTTGAATTAATTGGATTTCAGACTCAGTTAAATCAACTAATTTCGTTTTTGGATCTATATGCAATGTATTTAAGAAAGAATTAATTTTCTGATCCGATTCTCCTCCAAATTGATTAAGAAAAGGTAATATACTATATTTTAACCCATTCTTTATTGATTCGTGCATACTACCAAAAAGAATCAAACCTTCTTTATCTTCAATTAGTTCTTCATCAACTAATTCTTCATAGATTTCTCGGTTAAATGATTCTAATTTATCCATTGGCTTTAATGAATCTCCAGCAATACCAATTATTGTTAACCATCCTTGTTTTATTATAGATGGATTTACTTGTTTTGCAAACATATATGTTAAGGTAGCTCCAGCAATATGTTCAAGTCCATCATAACCATAAATAGTTGGATTTACGAAAAATAAATTTTCAGGTAATTCATCAAAATGAATTCCATCCTCGACCTCATGGTGATCAAGAATAAAGAATATTTCCTTCCTATTTTTAATAATAGGTATTAATTCTTTTAAATTAGAACCTACATCGGTAAAAATAAATGCATTTTTATCTGTTTGTCTACTTGAGAAAATACCTTTTAAAAAATTCTCCCAAGAAACCGATCTATTATATATAAAATAATCATAATTAAAGTGCATCTTATATAATAAATTCTGGATAATGTGTAGGCAACTTATTCCATCAGCATCGTTATGTGAAATTGTTATTGTATGTGCGAAGAATCTATCAATGAATTCATCTGTAGCTCTGTTGAGATGTTCCAAAAATTTAGTCTTATCTGGTTTAATGGTCATCTATATCATCATTTTGTAGATAATTCGAAAAGAACGCAATTTTTTAAGAGGTAGTATTCTTATCTTATTTTAAAACCTAATACTTTCCAAATAAAATTTTATAATTATAAATATTCCGATTTCTTTTAGCTTTTTCGAAGCAATAAGAAAATGAGTTAAAACCAAAAATCTATAGTAAAATTATTTAACTTAATTTAATTTTCTGTTCTAAATACAATATCATTATAATATGCCTAATACAAATCGGAATTATAAGGTTATTTATATAAGGATTTGTTTAATCGTTTTAATGATTATTCTATTATTAATTCCATTAAGTTTAGGAGATATTATAAATAATTCAGACTCTTCAATTTACAATCCTAATCTTGAAATAAGTGTTTTTTCAAAGGATGATTATAACCCTATACTTACTCAAGAAAAGCAAGGTCTTGGAAATATATCTGTATATGATATTGATTTTAGTGAATTAGAGATGGGATTTAATAACTATAGTGTTCTTTTTCCTGATATTACAGAAGATTATAATTCAGGGGCTTTGAATATGACACCTCTTGATATGCAATTTGTAGAAACTCTTGAACCCGCAATAACCGATAATTTAAATGAAGGGATTGAAGATAATAATATTATTAAAGTTAGATTAAATGAAAGTTTATTCGTTGAATATAGTAATCTATCAAAGGGATATGTAATTTATCATCCCCGTTTAAATCCAAGTAGATTATTAGAATTTTATGTTAAAAATGGAACTGCACTTTATGAATTAGATAATGAAATTGATTATACAATTGATAATAATGGTTTTATTATATTTGACTATGAAGACTATTTCCAAGGTTCTGGTCACAACTTTACAATGTATATTATTTGGGAATGTGAGATGCGTGTTGAAACTTGGAGTTTAACTCAATACACTAAACCTAAATTAATTATGAATGAAACACAAAAAAATTTTCTTGTTAAATTTAATTACTATTTTAGTTTAATTGGAAGAAAATTCGGGGAAACTATCCAAGAACAAAATCAAGTTGTGGATAATATATATATCGCTTTAACTGTGAATTTACCAGATAGAGATTTATTGAGCCATCATATCCTTTTAATAAATAATATTACTGCTACTATTAATGATCATTTGGATGTTAACAATTCAATTAATATATTATTGTCAGATTTCTTTCCGCCAAATTGGAGTTATGTTTCAATAGATTTCAAATCTAATTTTACTCTTAAATTCATAGATCCTGTTGGTAAGACTTGGGGTGTAGACAGACTTATAGCTATGAGAAATAAACGTCAGAGAATCTATTTTCCCTCTTTAATAGCAGGACCAAGACATATATATCTTAGGGATGTATCAATCTATGAATATACTATTCATCTTTATCAAACTTTTGACGCGTTTTCAGTATTTGAAAGAACTGTAGAAAGATTTTATCTAAATGCTTCAGTTACAGGAATTGAGGGCATTGAAATAATAATACCCTATATGATTACTGGAGAAACGTGTCCGTTTTTGATAAATTATGTTTCGGACCAGTCTTTAACAATTGTAATAACAGATAACATTAAAATGCCCTTAGTAGGTGCTAGTGTTGAAGTATATTATTTTGATCAACTATATGGAACCTATATATCTAAAGATACAGTTCAACCACTAGCTCCTGGTACTACTAATGAAAATGGAGAAATTGTATTAAATTTTGTTCCTCATGGAAATTATTCAATTAGAGTCTACTATAATGGTATATTTTTAAAGGAGTCAATAGTAAACACTGCAAATAATATTAATTACATTTACACCAATTTTCCTCATTTTCCTATTTGGATAGTGTTTTTTGGAACGATAAATTGTATTATTCTAATCTTTGGAGTCATTTTTTATATAAAAAGTAAAAAAATACGTTAAGTACTTTGATTGTTATCTTTTGTGATAATATTGACGATTTCATCGCTTTTTGCGATGAAAAAAGAATAATGGATGAGATTTTTTATGAAATTAAAGAAATCAAGCATGAAGTGGATATAGCGACAAAAATTAATTCAGAAATCATCCTACATTTTCTTGCTAAAGTCTCTGGTACATTAATATTATATGAAACAAAACAAGGATTTGTAAAATCCAGAAATAGTGAAAAAGAAGTAATTCAAGCTTTGCAAAAAATCTTTAATCAAGTAAATCCTACTTTAAAATTTTGTAAAGGAAAGATAAGAGAAATATTTCTTTCATATTCATCTTAGGGTTTGTTGAAAGTAAGTTTTTAAACAAATTTCTAATTATGATTTACTCTTTCTCCATAACCAATTAATCTATAACGTCTATTTATAATTCTCGAAATTGCAAAAATAAAATTTTCTGGAGGACAAATAGGGGGATTTAGCTTTACGATAACAGTATTTTTTAAAATTTTTGTAACTGTTCCACCTGTTTTTTCTGTTCCGACGACTAATAATAATTTCTCATTATGCTTAACTGAATGTACTCTAAGCATTTGTTCAGTGCCAATTACTCGATCCAAAAGATTTACTTTTATTTCTATTTCATCGAGTACATCAGGTAAAGTCTCTGGTTTTCCCACTAAATGCCCTATTAAGTGATCACCCTTTGTTAAAGCAGGATCCAATTTAGTTCCTAAGCCTATAAGACCTCCTGGCTTTGCATTATCCAAAAGATTGTTACCTTGACTGATGCTAACAACAGTAGATCTTAACGGGATATACTTATCTTTTATTCTTAACCCAGGACGAATTTCAATTTTATCGCCAACATTAATTTTCCCTTTTAAGACGGATCCGCCTATAACACCACCTTTTAACTCATTTATTTGTTTTCCAGGTCGATTAATATCAAAAGATCGTGCGATTAAGAACTGAAAGTCTCCTTCTCTAAGTTCTGGTGAGGGGATAATTTCTTCAAATGCTCTTAAAATTAGATTCATATTTGCTTCAAATACTGCTGAAACTGGGATGATTGGAGCGTTTTCGGCAATTGTATCCTTAATAAAATCCTTTATTTGTTGATAGTTCTTCTTTGCTTGCTCTCGCGATACAGCATCAATTTTATTTTGTATGATGATAATATTTTGTATACCGGCAATGTGCAATGCTTCTAAATGTTCTCTAGTTTGCGGTTGAGGACATTCCTCATCTGCTGCGATCAAAAGACAAGCACCATCCATTAATGATGCTCCACTTAGCATTGTTGCCATTAATATTTCATGTCCAGGAGCATCAACAAATGAGACATTTCTTTTAAAATCTAATTGTTCTTTACAATCTGGACATAAATAATGAGATTTACCTTTTTTTCTTGATTTTTCTGATAAGTAATATGTTATATACTTATCACACTTAGGACAATATAAGATAGTAGCATTAGAATATCCTAATTTTATTGAGATCCCTCTTTCTTGCTCTTCTGAATGTCTATCTGTCCAATCTCCAGTAAGTGCTTTTACTAATGTTGTTTTACCGTGATCTACATGTCCAACTAATCCAATATTACATTCTGCTTGACTCTTTACCAATTCTTTAATATTGGAAGGTTTTAATTTAATTTTTGGTTTAGCTTTTGTTTTTGGTTCTATTTCAGCTGTAGATTTTGATGGAGACTTTGGTTTTTCTTGAGTATTAATTGCTTCAAGTAATTTCTTTGCATTGGTAATATATTTCTCTGCAGTCGCAGCACCTACACCTTTAATCTTTAACTTAATTAAATCATCAGGATTGGATCCAGCTAATTTTTCTACAGAATCTATTCCTGCTGCTTTTATTTTTTCTGCTGTTGCTTTTCCAATGCCACCAACATCCGTTAAATTATATGACATGATAGTTAAATTTTAAGGTATTTTAACAGCTGATTATATTATTCCTAAGAAAAATTAAGAAAAGATTTTTTATTAAATTAATCAATAAATAGCATATTTTAGAAAAAGTTAACTAAAAAATCAATTATTTTGTTTGAATTGTTCTAATTCCACCTGATTTCTTTTCAAGCTCCTTATATGATACTCTCAGGAAACTATCTACATAAAATGTCGACAACTTTTTACATGATTTACAAACTATATACACTGGTGCAGGATATTGTTTAGAATCAATATCATCCATCTCAATTTCAAAAATTATTTTTTCAGAACAATGGGGACAAAAATTAAATCGAATTGGCATGATTACCCACAAATTTATTTTTATAACAATTAGATTCTTATTTTTAAAATTTTATATCCTATAATATATATATTGATAATAAATTGCTATCATTGATAATAAATGGTTAGACTTTTTTCTAAAAAATTTATCTACTTTTCAATTTTTTTATTAATCTTCTCTCCACTAATTAATATAAGCTTTTCCTTATATTTCATAAATGCAGAAGAGAATAATCTCTTTAATAATGTAAGAATATCTAATGCATATTTGGATGTAAATCTGTCTATTTTACCAGATATCGATTATACTTCACTTAATGATGCCTGGTACAGACCTAAAATCGAAATGTTAATTATCACTCCAGATAATCAAAGTTTTATTGATGCTGTAAAACCTTTGATGGAATGGAAGAATGAAAAAGGTGTTAAAACAATAATTTTAAGTAATTTTTCTTCATATTATGGAGTTGATGACGCAGAAAGAATTCGAAATATGATTAAATGGTACTACGAGAGAGAAAATATAAGGTGGGTTCTTTTAGCGGGAGACGCTCAGAATGACATAATTCCAATCAGGAAAGTTTATAACCCCGATGCTTTAAGATATGGACAAGGAAGAACCGAAACCGTTGGTGGTGAGTATCTTAAGCCTACAGATTATTATTATGCAGACCTAGATGGTACGTGGAACAGTGATGGAGATGAATATTGGGGGGAAGCGCCACAAGATAACTCATATGGTCTAGATGAAATATCTTGGGATCCTGAAGTATATGTAGGAAGATTTCCAGCAAGCAATGCGAATGAGCTTGGAATCATGGTAAATAAAACACTAAAATATGAAACTAATCCAGAAATTGGTGATTGGATGAACAGAATGCTCCTCGCTGGAGGTATCTCCGATACTACTTTTCAAGCGCCTCCAGATGGAGAAGATGAATCAAGATTAACTACTTATATATGGCAGAATTATGTAGCATCAGAGATGAACTTTACACACCTATGGAGATCAACCTATTATACTCCTCCAGATCCCAAAGAACCATTAACTGCGGCAAGTTTTAAAAGAGAAATCAATAATAGTTATTCGACAGTTATTTTTGCGGGCCATGGATCACCCTGGGTGTATGCTGATAGAGTTGGCACAATTTATACTAATGGAGATGCAAAGGAAATCGAAAATACCGGTAATCCTTCATTGATATATGCGGATGCCTGTAGTACAGCTTCTTATGATTTTAATGACAATAGTATAGGAGAATATTTAATAAAAAGGCAAAATGCCGGAGCGATAGGGTATATAGGTGGTTTAAGGGTAACGTGGTATTATTTAGACGATACTAGCCTTGGTGCTGTAAATAGAGGCAATGCTAAATATTTTTGGGAAGAATTTTTTATTAATAAAAAATTTCAGCAAGGACGAGCATTATATGATTCTAAAACTTCATACATCAATAGCGAATATTATACAACAGGAATAATGATAGGAGATTTATTAACTCAGGGAGCAACTTATCTAGATTTCGAACGCAAACAACTCCTAACGTATTGCCTTTTAGGAGATCCAGAAGTTGATGTTTATACTGATATTCCAAAACCAGTTTTAAATCCCTTTACTGAAAATATCTATGAAGGCCAGTTAGTGTCAATTTATATAAAAGATATTGATAGTAATATTATTCCTTATGCACGTGTTCATTTAGAAGCATCTGATGGAAAATATCATACTGCGTATGCTGATGAGAATGGTCTTGCAAGTTTTCGGCTTCCCGCTCAAGAAAATGAGTTTTATAATGTTACGATTACAGGTCATAACTTGATTAAATCCCATTTTAATTTTACTACTCTTCCAGATGATATTTCACCTCAGCTAATTGGAGTAGTTCATAATCCTGAAAATCCTTCAACATCAGTTAATATAACATTTACAGCGGAAACACATGATAATTATTCCGGGATAGAATCTACATTCATAATTTTATCCAAATCCAATTTTACTACTTGGTTATGTTATGGCTCATATAATGGCATTGAAGAGAATAAAGAAGTATTTGTCATTAACTCAAAAAAATTAATTCCTGGTGAATATTCCTATTTGTTTGCTGCGAGGGATTATGCGAACAATACAATTATATTTCAAGATTCTATATTTAATCTTTTAATACCTGCTCCATTACTTGATTATATTTTCATAGCATCTTTTATAATTGTTATTGCAGTTGTAGGAATTTCCGTTTTTGCTCTATACAAAGGTTTAAAGAAGTTTTCTCGTGTTGCTAAAGAAATATGAGGATTATCATGAACTTTTACACCCTCTTTGTTTAAACCTTTTAAGTTTAATGTTCTTTATGGAAAAGTTTTTTTATTGCCTTTAATTTTTCCTATTTACTTGTAACCATATAAGTAGGTATTTTGCTATAAAATATCCGAGCTTATAATATGGTTCAAAGTAACGTTAATAACCACATAAATTAAGAACTACAAACCATCGACTCCAGTTAATTTTTTAAGTAATAATTTTGATGCTATTATAGCTATTAAGGATTTCTTAAAAGATATTTCAGAAAAATATGGCAAGATACGGATTTACGGTTTTGAATCCAAAGTTGTGAAAACTACTGAAGGATTTGAAGCTTGCTTTGCACATAGTAAATATGGATCCTTACAATATTATTATAGCCAAGATGGTCCTATAGATCCTTTTATGCCAGCAAACAGTTGGTATTATGAGTTAGACGCTTCTGATTTTGATAATTTTGATATTTTACAATTTCAGATATTTTTAGGAGCGCTTTTTGCAGACGGTCAGACATTCATAATAAGAAGTTTTGATGAATCAGGAAATTTTGCAGATAGGAATGATATTGTTTTTGGCTTTAACGCATTTCAACGTGAAATCTTTCCAGAGAATATTGTTGCTCCACTTGGGAATACATATAAATTTGTATTTCCTGTTAATTCTGGTACCGAATTATTTACTTCAGATGAAGCATATTATAATGAGCTTCAAGCTAGGTGGCAGGTTATTCTAAGTAAGCTAAATAGTAATACTAGGTGTCATAAACCACGATATGTCACTAGTTGGATTAAATTATGTGATCAGGTTTGCATTGATAAAAATTTTTTTTAAAAAAATTTAATTAATATGTTTTTTTTTATATTATAACTCACTTAAAATGCCGGAAGTTAAACTTGTGTAGCGTTGTAGATAGTACTGTAGTTGCGGTCTATGGGAAACTACAAACTGTAAGTTTGCTTACGGTCATGGCATACAAGGAAAATACCCGGTCCCATCCGAAAAGTATTTTGTTTTCCGAGTTACTCGGGAACCCGGAATCATTTTAATGTGAGTTTATATATTTTTTACTGAGTTTTATATACATTTGTCCATCATACATAAATTTCCTAAACACACCTTCGACATTTTTATTTCCATATACATTTAAAGTTTTCAAGTTTGGCAAATTATCTAAACCTTCAATTTTTTTGATATTATTATTTGCTAAATTTAATATTGTCAAGTTTGGCAAATTATCTAAACCTTCAATTTTTTTGATATTATTATTTGCTAAATTTAATATTGTCAAGTTTGGCAAATTATCTAAACCTTCAATTTTTTTGATATTATTTCCGTTTAAGCGTAATGTTTGAAGATGTTTAAGATGATCCAACCCGTCGATCTCATTTATTTCATTTTGACTTAGATCTAAGTATTCTAAGTATTTAATATAATTAATATTGTTAATTTCTTTAATTTTATTATTATTAAGATTAAGCTTTTTTATTTTAGTGCATTTGTTTAATCCTGATATTTTCTCAATTTTATTTCTACTAAGGTCCAGAGTTTCTAGAGATGATAACATTTCCAGATTGTCTATACTGAAAAGAGAATGGTCTTTAATAGTTAGAGATTTTAAATTGTTTAACATATTTAATCCTAAAATTTCTGAAATTGATATTATTCGTGATTTTTTTCTCTTTCTTGTCAAATCTAATTTATCACCATTAAGGAAAAATTTTTCATTTTGAAATTCGATGTTTGGTAAATTGATTGCAACTTTTTTATCTAAGTATGTTAGTATTTCGTATAAATCTCTTTTGTACTTATCTCTATATGGATTTTTAATTAGCTCATCGATAATAATTCTCTCTAGTCTGTTTTTTTGGTTAGAATTAAGGGTCTCGAAGAGAATGATTAACTCTTCGTCTCTCAATTGAAAAATAAACTCGTTTAAGGTTAAAAAATAAAGTGTATTATCATTACCATTTAATATTCTTTTAAAGATTTCTTCTTTGAATATTTTTTTTGCCTTAAGATCTCCAACTTCTGTGAGTTTTTTAAGTAAAGGGAATGCTATATTTGTATGAAGTAAGCAAGTATCATATCCATTTTCATACCAAGCTTGCAAATTAGAACAATGACCTATAAATTCTTCTTCGGGAGAAATCATATGTTTAATGAAGCCATTTTCTTTTGGATCATTGTTTATTTTTTCTAGAGCATCATCAATAGATATAAATTCATCAGAATTACTAATAGTATCTCTTGGAATCTCAATCAATAAATATTTACATTGTATAAATTCTTCATCCTTGATATAGATTACAGTTTTATTTTTTTCCAGTTTTAGTGTAATAAACCTATTAACTTTAAATTCTAGCATTTAATTCTTTTATTTATTATTTATTAAATTATTATTTACAATTATTTTATTAAAGATTCATAAATTTATACTTATTTGTAGAATGCATACAAAGCTTTATTAAGTTTTTAAACGATTCATTATATCCTTAATTAATATGGAATAATTCTTAATCTTAAACCATGCCAAAAAAGTATATAGTTATAATAAAAACAATTGGAAGAAAGTGGTTTATATTTCTTGTAGCTATAATCCTTATTGTAGCTATTTATAATACATTAGTAGCTATTTGGATGGCCGGTATCACTCTGGCGTTATTCTTGTTATCCTACATTCCAAGTTTGCTTTTTAAAAGAAAGTTAAATAAATTTCTTAAAAAATTCTATAAACTTGAAGATGAGCTAATAGCAAGAAAGTTTAAGAAACCTTTACAAAAAATCCAAGACAAAATGTTTGAATTATCACAAAAACAAGAAAAAAAAAATTGGCTTATCGTTTTCATAAATAAACAATATATCTTCTATCATGAAAAAACTATTGAAAAATTTGAAGAAGTCTATAAAAAAGGCTACAGTGAGAAAGAAATTCTTGATAATTTGAAAAATTTTAAGATTAATACTCGAGCAGAGATTAAGGTAATTAAAGAAAGTTTAATTAAACTTAACAGATTGAGTGAGAGGGAGATCTCTGTCAAAGAACATAGAGAAAAACAGCGGTTTGCCTAAAATAAAAATATAGAGATATTTAAGTTATT
>JAEOTH010000189.1 GCA_016839915.1 Promethearchaeota archaeon | reverse complement strand
TGCAATGCAGGACTTTTCAGTGAATACTGATTTTGCCAATTATTACTCAATTATTAATCCTACAGAAATTAATTGGGATATTCCACGATGGGGTCCTGATAACGTGCCTATTAAGTTTGATACACTGACAACAACTGCGGATATTGATGCGCTTTCTGAAGTAAGTTCGGATGAGATTGAAAATATTTTCGAAGACACTATTTATATTCGTATTGATAATCGGTTTAGTCTATTTTATGATTACCTCAAAGATAGTCATGATAGTGATTGCGGAACCACTGATTTTAAGGTTACAGGTGTATTTATTACCCCTAAAGATGGGCTTGTTTATTATACTGCCTCGAAACTCGATTATATCATGGGCACTGCAAAGACACCGGGGCATTATCTCTATTATGATAGTGATCTAAACGGTTTCTGGGAGACGGTGTTCATATTAGCCCCTGATTACGATAATGATGGTATTTATCACGTAATTTCTGTGGGATATAACTATGATGGATTACATGAATTTGTACCTTATCAGTTGCCTAATGAAGATAACGATTACATTAGCTCCTCTGAATCTGTAAGTAAGGAATTTACATGGAGCTCTTACTCAGAATTTGATCTTGATTTAGATTATTTCCATTATATTGAGATCAATTATGGATTTAAAGAAGATCCGTTAATCCAGAAGGACCAGATTTTTGAAATTTCTAAGGTTAGCAAGATAAGTACTGGATCTTTGAGTGAATTATATACACAGGTCAAAGCAGAGGAGTATGGCAGGTGGCATCAAGAGCTATCAGAGCAACTTTGGAGTGAAGTATTAAAGCAAGTGGCACTCTCAATACTCCCAGGGGTGGTATCTTCCATTATCGCAAGCACGGGAGTAGGTTTAGTGTTTGCACCATTAGTGTACGCTATCATCTACTTCTTCGAGACTTGGTTTTTACAAGCGGCAGAGCAAGAACGGCAAGCTAATTTTCGGAAGGCGATCACTTTCTATTCTGAGGGCTCGGATATGATTGATCCACCTTATTTAAATTCACGGACATCACACGATAATATTTGGAATGATTACGATGAGACTCATAACTTACATTCAACTGCTTACTACCATCTTGTCTCTGGGGGGGAGCCAGGGGATAAGTACAATGGATGGCTTGCCATCGCCCCGCCATTTGAATTCAGGAGAGGTCCCTTTTTCATAGGAGACGGGAATTCATTTGAAAATTACAATCTGGATTATTTCTTCTTAACTTCTGAGCTTGCCGCCTTAGAGGATGAGGACTATGTTGAGGATGTAATTATTGGGAATTCTGAAAGTATGTACTTTCATTACGAAAAGAAAGTTTGGCTTGGTTTATTTACTACCATTGAGTTTCTTCCGATTTATTTAGGAAAAGAAGGCACATCTCTTTTTACGACAACTACCACTGAGAACCTTTATGAATTATATCGTCATAACACGATAGCTGCCTTAGAGCAGTCGGTAAAGGAGCAATCAGGAGGGAAGTTCGATATGATACGCCCCACTTTTATTAACGGCGTTCCAGATTATACATTTGTTAGTAGTGAGGATGTAGGGTATACCAAGCCTTTATCTCCTCTATATGGACCGATTTATATCAGTCAGGATCGGTATGACCAATTGGTAGCAAGTGAAGATTATAGCCGAACCGAAATAATTGTCGATTTGAGTAAAGTAGATATCAATGTGCTGACGTTTGATAAATTTTCATTAGACGGTGAGGATGCCGGAAAAGCAATTTATAAGGCAAAAATTAGACTATCAAATAAAGAGTTTGGCTATCCTATTCATGAAATCCAAATTACTGATGGCACAACCACGAGTACATTAAATTCAGGGTATTCTATTAAGAATGGAGTCCTGCAAATTTCAAGTTCGAATGCCCTATTCGGTTCTCAAATAGCAAAACTTCACATTTTTATTGATACGATTGTCCCCCTTGAGGCAACTACCATTAAAAGACCGGTTTCAACATCATCCCCATTAGAAGATCCCTATTCCACTATTGTTACTGATGAATATCTCCTTCATTCTTATGTGGATACTACTGAGAATGAGGGCAGGTATGCTCTGGCTCAGACTCTTCAGCATGCAGTTTCGACATATTTTAGCGAGTATTATATTGCCGCCACTGACGCTGCATTTGTTGCCCAATTAGAGTTTACTAGAACGACGACCATCTTGTCTACGCTTTTTTCCACATTGATCTTACTTCCAATTACTCTATGGTCATCCCTTTCCGCTGCAACTAATATTGCTGGAAAAGAGGGTGTTAAAAAGCTTACATTACAAGCGGCGCTTGCCCGTCAGATTATTAGCATTCCTAGCGCAATTTTTGAGGAGACATGGGAGGAGATGTACCTAGATCCGGTTATAGAAAGGTTCTTTTATGGACAGGTGTACACTGCTACAGGGAGTGAAGCTCTTGCAAATTTTGTTAGCTTACTTGCGACCTCGATGAGAGAGGGTTTAGGTGGGCTTGGCGGTTGGGTTACTGGGCATATAGGGCTTGATCTGAACCTTAATACAATGTTTTCACAGCAATTTTCAGAAGACCACCAGATTCTTTCCAGCATCTTTGATAATATTAATATCGGTCAGATGGCATTTTCCTCTCTTTTGGGAGGTTTTGACGCCCTCGGGCTTACATTAGCTGGAATGGGCTTTGAAATTGCAAGTGAAGTTGCAGGAGTTAGCCTTGAGGTTGATGTACTTCATTTCGATCCAAGTGTTATTGATGAGACTGTGTTAAAAATCAGTCAGGCGCAGACTTTACAAGAGGCAGTGAGTATATTCCAGGAAGTTTATCATACCATTCCATTTGACGCGAAGCCACCTAGATCTAAAGTCACATATCAAGCAATATTATTTCAGAAATCGGTCAAGACGATGATTGAGAATAATGTATTGAACTCTTTTATGGATAACCATGAATCTAGTAAGAATAGGTTGGAATTGCAAGAGCAAGAGAGTATTAAAGAGAATCAACAAAAACTCAATGACATGAAGGTAAATTCAGAGTCCGATTCCAATGAAATTTTAATACAAAAATTTCGGAAAAAAGGTGAAGGAACAATCATGGTATTTTTGGAAGGGCTTTCTATGTTTCCAAAATTTGAACCAGGATCTCTAATTCCCGTAAAAATCATGCGTACTGATGCTGAATATGAAATTGGTGATATTATTTTATTTCAGAAATCAGGTGTATATGTAGTTCATGAAATTGCCTATAAGTACATTGATACAGAGGGAACGGTAAAATATACCACCAGGGGATTAAACCATGAAACCAATCCAAGAGTAGACAGAGGTGTCCTTTCTGGAGACCAGATTATAGGAATAGCAGACCTTTCTGAAGAATTTTTAACAGGAATTCCAGCACTTGAAAGCCAAGGATTGCTTTTTGAAATGACAGCTTATGGAATGGAAAATCAGTTTGATTCTTTACTTCAGAAAGCTAAAAAAGTTTATGAAAAATTGACTAATGTTGACCAGAGTAATAATGAAGCCGTGTTAGACACATTATTGGAATACATGGAGTTATTATTCGAATTTAAACGAACTAATTTTGACCATTTGGATATACGCAATAAGTTCATACAAGGTACAATAGAAGCTGATTTATTAGCTTGTTATCTCCGCATTGCAAATGATATCTTCACTGGATATTCCTCGATCCTATTCAAACAAATGTTCAGTAAATTAATTGGAAAAAGTTTCAATATGCATAATCCTAATGATATTAGACTAGATACTGATAAATTACAAACTCTAACAGAAATTATCTCCTGTGTAAGTAAATTTTATCATCTAGAAGATGCAATAATCGAAATCTCCAAATCAGAAAATGAAATCAATGATCTGATTCAAGAAATATGGGGGGATGATTATAATTATCCTCGTTTAATTAATGAACATCGCAATAGCATAGAATATTTCAGAATCGAAAATGGGAAAATAGTAAATAAGGAAAAAATAGTTAATGATGAAAAAATAATCTGGGATATTAGTGGAGCTAATATTGAAATGAAAGAAGGAACAAATTTCAATTTTGATCCGGGAAAACAGAATATATGGTTAGCACTGGGAGATATAAAATATGGTTTAATACATTTATTATCAGGATCAGGAAAAACAGGGCATTTAGTTGACTTTATGAATTTGGATCAATTATTAAATAATCCCAGGATTATTGCGAAATTTATTTATGATAGAATTAGGACTCAAACTGGCGTTATTATGAATGAATACGGAAGAGTAGTATATGCTTTTAAATTAAAGGGTTCTTCAACACTATATTTCTTAGCAGTAGGAATTGATGGCAGTGATAGAAATAATATAGGAAGAGTTCATACTGCATTCCCAGTATTACCTGGTACTAAAGATTATAATGAATATGCCAATTATTTTAATAGAATAGAAAATCAAAAATATATTATAGATAATTTAGTTATAAATAAAATTCCTTAACAAATGAAGGTATAAAATTATGGATTTTGTTATGATAAACGGTAATAGATATGAACCAATGAATGATAAATTATTTTTACAAGATCATGGCATAAAAGAAATAGGTGAAATAAAGAATTTAGAAAAATTAACTAATTTAAGGTTATTAGCTCTTCAGCATAACAATATTTCTGAGATAAAGGGATTAGAAACTCTAACTAATTTGAAAGAATTACGTTTAGATCATAATAATATTTCTGAGATAAAGGGATTAGAAACTCTAACTAATTTGAGAGAATTACGTTTGGATCATAATATTATTACTGAAATAAAAGGATTAGAAAACCTGAAAAAATTAAGAAAATTGGTTTTAGACAATAATAATATAAAAAAGATCAAGGGTTTAGATCAATTAACCTCATTAGAAATTTTAAATATTCGAGAGAATGAAATTAATATAATAGAGGGTTTAGATTCAATAACTAATCTTGAATTGTTAGATCTAAGTTCTAATAATATTTATAAGATTGAAAATATATCTAAATTAAAGAAATTAAGAGCTCTAACATTATATGATAATAAAATTAAGGAGATTTCTGGGTTAGAATTTAACACGAATCTTTTCTTACTAACTTTAATTTCCAATAAAATTCATAAAATTAGTGGATTAGATTCACTCGTCAATCTAACAAATCTTTTTCTAAACAAAAACAATATAAAGGAAATTCAAGGATTGGGGAATTTAAATAAAATAGAAGTGTTAGGGATTGGTGGAAATCCATTAAATGTGGATATACTTAAGCAGCTAGGAGATCTAAGTAAAGATGGATCAGCAAAAGAACCCCAAAAATTTGTATATTATTGCAAAAAAAAATAATATATTTTTCTTTAAATATATCATACCTCTTCGAAGTACTCACTTTTATCTTTGAATATAATCGGTGAAAATGATTTAATCATGGGTTACGTTTTAATAAAAGATGAACAATATGAAGTAATAAATAATGAGTTATTTTTAAAAGAGTTAAAGCTAACCAAGATTAGCGAAATTGTTGGATTAGAAAAAATAACAAACTTAAAATATTTAGTTTTAGGAAATAATGAGATCTCTACTATTGAATGTTTAGAGACTCTCACAAATTTAGTAAAATTGTATTTAAATGATAATGTTATCACTGAAATTAAAAATTTAGAAAATTTGACAAGATTACTAGAATTAAGTTTACATCATAATTGCTTAACTAAAATTGATGGTCTAGAGACATTAATCGAGTTGAAACAACTGAACTTAGGTCATAATGATATTAATGAGATAACTGGGTTAGAAACTCTTTCAAAATTAAAAGGCTTATATTTAGATCACAATAATATATTAGAAATTAAGGAATTAGAATATTTAAATCAATTAGATTCTCTTTTTCTGGGTTGGAATGAAATAACAGAAATAAGAAGTTTTAATCACCTAAAAAATATAACTTATTTATCTTTAAGTTCTAATCAAATTAAAAAAATAACTGATATCGATAAACTTACTAAATTAATATTTTTAAATCTTTCCAATAATAAAATAGAAGAAATTAGAGGATTAGATTCACTTACTAATTTGAAAAAATTAAATTTAAACAATAATGACATTACAGAGTTAAAGGGATTGCAGAATTTAAATCATTTAGAAGAATTATATTTGAGTGGGAATCAAATAGATCCAGAATTAATTAAGAGTTTGGGTGGGTTAAATAGAAATGGGTGTGCTCTTTATCCAAAAATGTTTGTAAAATATTGTCAGGAGAATCAGTAGTTTAATTTTCTCCCTCCCCTGTGGTGCCCCCTCCTGAAGGAGTAGGTGGAGAATCATTGATATTCTTTTTTTAATAATTATGTCGGATATATGTCCCAAATAATTAATTGCATAAAATTACTGAATCTTAATTAGAAATTTGATTAACAAATCTAATTTATATTCTAGCCTATAATATTATAATATAGACAGAAATAGTAAATAACTAAAAATAATTCTATTTATCCATTATAATGTCTACTAAACAAATAACTAATTGGTTTGGTTCTAGATTTGTTAAGGGCTTTGCACGAAACATCATAAATAACTGGGAAATTGCCATAGTTGAGCTAATTGCTAATTGCTATGATGCTGGAGCTAGAAATGTATATATTACTATTGGAAATGATGAGGAAAGGAGTTTAACTATCAGTGATGATGGTAATGGAATGACCAAAGATGAGTTTATTTATCGATGGAGTGGAATAGGCTATGATCGGGAAAAACACCAAGGTAATGAAGTTTTCTTTCCTGATGGAACCCCTGCTAATCGAGTTGCTTATGGAAGAAATGGAAAAGGTAGATTTGCAATGTATTGCTTTTCTAATTCATATATCGTAGAGACATGTAAAAATGGTCTTTATAATAAATTTAAGGTTGAACAAAGAAATCAACCCTTTGATATCGAGCACTTAGTAGAAGATAAAGAAGTTGATGATACGAAGACTGGAACGAGGATATCTACTAATTTAAAGAAAGTCTTGTCGTTAAATGAGAAAATTGTTATTAATTTAATTGGTTCGAAATTCTTTTCAGATCCTTCCTTTACTAAATATGTTAATGGGAATATTATAACAGAGGAAGACATAGGACATTTAATTATTGATGAAAATATACCTTCTAAATTTGGGGATATTAAGGTTAAAATTATTAAAACTAAGAGGGGGAGAACAGCACAACAGAATGGAATCCAATGGTGGGCTAATAACCGTACTGTAGGTAACCTTACTTGGACAATAGCGGAAGGGGAAAAATTAGATAGAAGGTATCGTGAAGCTCGTGAATATGTGTTTATTATCATTGCAGATTTCCTTAAAGAAGATGTTAAAGACGATTGGACTGGATTTGAGGAAACTGAGCGTTATAACATAGTTCATAAGGAAGTTTCTGATTATTTATTAAAAAAACTCGATTCTTTATTTCAGAAAAAAAAGACAGAGAGAAAATTTAACATTTTGCAATCTGAAATTCGTGAACTACATAACTTAGATATTAATTCGAGAGATTTTATTGGTACCTTTATAGATCAAGTCTTAACAAATTGTCCCCATCTAAATGATAGTGATCTAGAGAATCTATTGAAGATTCTTATCAATTTAGAGAAAAGTAATATAAAATATGATCTATTGAGTAATTTAGCTAAATTAGAAACAGCAGAACTTGAAGATCTTAATGAAATTTTATCAAATTGGAGTATAAGAGACTCAAAAATAATTCTTACTGAGATTTATCGTAGAATTGATTTTATAGAGAATCTGGAAGTGCTTACTGAGCGTTTATCTGATGAGTTACATGTCCTCCAACCAATCTTTGAAAAAGCATTATGGATTTTTGGACCAGAATATGATACAATTCAATATACATCAAATAAATCATTAATTACTGTAATCAAAAAATTTTTTAATAGAAAATATAAGGGCAAAATGTTAGATAGACCTGATTTTGTTATTATTTCGAAAGATTTTTCATTAGGGATATATTCTACTGACAAATTCAGTTTAAAAGGTAAACCAGAAGGAGTTGGAAAAATCTTAATTTTAGAACTAAAAAAAGGAGGTTCGACTTTGAATAAAGATAATATGCATCAAGCTGAAGATTATTGTTTATACTTAGATGAAGAAGGGCATCTTGAAAGAAGAGATGGAATTATTTGTTATGTTCTTGGTACAAAAATTGGTAAGTATGTTGCTGGTAAAAATTTAAATGAGAGAAATATAATTATTGAAGCTAAAACATATATGAATGTAATAAATATGGCTAAAGTAAGATTATTTAAATTAAAAGAGAAAATAGAAGAAAATAAAAAAATAAAAGATGCCGATAATGTAATATCTGATATCTTAAAACAAAAAATCCTCAATTAGGATCTAGATGTAAAATATATTTAATCTAATACAATCCTTATTAATTTAAATACATAAAAACAGTTTTTTATATTCTTATAATATGAATTATGACTAAAAAAAAGAAAAAAGCACTAGGCTTTACGAAAATGATGGCAGAAGAAATAGGAGTCTCACAAAAGACTGTTCAAAATTCATTAAGAATAGGAAATGCTATTAAATCAGGTCTTTTTCCTCCAAAGATGGTCGAAGATTATAAAAATGAAAGAATTTCAAATAGTAAGATGCTTAAATATCTCATTCAATCCGAAAAAGGCAAGGAAAAACTTGTCTTTAGAGTTAAACCTGAAATAAAGGAACTATTCGAGATTTTTAAAGATACAGAGGATTTTGAAAGTTCTGCTGAAGCTTTAAGGTATATCTTAACGGAATATCTAAGATCATATTATAAAAGTGACGAAGAGTCTTCGTCAAAATAATTTTCGTAAGCTTTATAAAGAACAATTTTTATAGTATTATTGAATGGAGATAAATTATCTCCTAAAAAATGTTTATTAATAATATTCCGCATTGGAAACCTGTTGAAGAGAATAGAGATAACACTACTTTTGAAGGATCTCTTCAATCAAAAATATCATTATTTACTTTAGTTAAGAATAAAATGTCTTTTCTTGAGAAGGAAAGATATAAAGCTCAAAAATGCCAAATAAATGGCTAAAGGTGAAACTAAGAAATGAATATTTGGTTCAGTGTTAGTTTAATGAAACGGATGGATAAAGTCAAGAGACAGAATGAGACGGTAAGTGATTTTATCCACCGAGTTGTATGTGATAAAGTATATGAATTGGAACGTGATGGAAA
Organism: Promethearchaeota archaeon; assembly: GCA_016839915.1. Lineage (GTDB taxonomy): Archaea > Asgardarchaeota > Lokiarchaeia > Sigyniarchaeales > SOKP01 > Loki-b32. The sequence continues at coordinate 7,397 of JAEOTH010000189.1, read as the reverse complement.
GAATGGAAGAATGGATTAGTGGTTTATTTTATAAGCAAGAAGACTACAATATAGAATTATTCCACAAGATTCCCGGTGTACAAGAACCCAACATTATTGGGACAGTCAACTTAAAGAAGAATGAATATCAGAAAATTGATGATGCTCGCACAACAGTCGGAAAGTATTTCAAGAAGACCCATATTTGTGAAAATCAGGAACTTCTAATGACTAATCTTAAGAAGCATTTATATAAACTTAAAATGCAACTGCATAAGAACAATACAATAAGTACAGATTTAGTTATTCCTAATGAGAAAATTACTACATGGAAGCAACTTCGAGAAGTTGTTAATGAGATTCTATTCAATAGAGAAAGGGAATTTAAGATAATATTGGCGACAGTCATATCTAAATGGTTTCAAAAGAATAATTCTCTTTATCTAATGCTGATAGGTGTACCGGGTTGCGGAAAATCAACTTTAATTGATTGCTTTAATGGAAATGAATTTACATTACATGATGACGAAGTGACTATGCAGAGTTTTATTCCTGGAACTACAGATGCTTCACAACAATCTTCGGCTTTTTTGAACTTGATTAGCGGAAAGACACTAATGAATCAAGATTTAACCGGAATGTTAGGAACTGACGAAAGGCAGATAAGAAGATTTGTACGTTTCTTAACAGCGGCTTACGGAAGAAAGGAATACAGAAAACATAGTCCGGGAACGGGTTTAATGATACTACCTGCGGATTTTAATTTTATATTTGGAATTACCCCACATGTGTTTTTCGATAAAGGAGTAAATTATGCTCTTGTGAAAGAGATAATGAGTTCACAGAAATTTATGTTTTTAGAAATGGGTGTGGATGAGGAAGTGGAAGATAAGATAATTGATAATGATCTTCCCGATGTTGATTTACAAACATTGCAGGAAGCCGTTAGTGGGTTTTTAAAGAATAAGAAGAAACAATCTGAAGGTTTTGAATCAACAATTACAAAGGAACTTAGGGATCAATGGAAAAGTAAATTTGACGAGTACAATGAAAAGTGTAAGCACTGGGATGGAGAGTATCATGATAATCAAGCGGATAAGAGTAAAATAAGGTTATGGCATGAATTTAGATCACTGGTAACGGCTTTTTGTTTAATTGAGGGAAGAAAAGAAGTTAATAAGCAAGATATTGATACTTTCTTTGAATTATTGACTTTTGGAAATAAGGATTGAGAGAAGAAGCTCTCTTCTCTTAATTTATATTTTATTTTGTTACAATAGTCTATAATATATTATATATTTAAATTAATAGTAGAAGGCTTAAACACCCATTAATCTGGGGGCAGATTATAAGGACTATAAGCTTTATAATCTCCAAATAAATATATACTATATACATACTATTTTTTTAATAAAAATCATCAAAAAAATATGATCAATTCACAGAGTACCTTAGTTACCCCTTTTCAAAAAAAGAATGCTTATTGAGGGGAAAATCAACGAAGGGGGGTATAGTCATACTGTAGTTATCATACTTTAGTGAATTCCAAAATAAGCCGATGTAATAATATATGATTCTTTCCAAAGCAAGTAATATAATATAGAATGAGTTTAAAAAAAACTAAAATTAGATTTACTTATCCAATATATTCTTATACGGATTCCACGTATCGTACAATTGAATGTAGTCGTAATAGTTCAACTTCACATAACAACTGAAATTCACATCGCTGACTTTATGGCATAATAAGATTTTCCGATCTTCTTTTGGGCATCCCATCCGTTTCCGTAGTGTATTCAAAGTCCTTCTAAAAGTATGGCATGAAATCCGCTTTTCAATATCCAAACGGATAACACAATTGCTAATATAATGATTTATGGTGCGGAGAGCATATCTTTTTTTCTGAATAGACAAAAATAATGCGTTAGAATCCGTTTCTCTGTTTATTCGCTCCTTCAAATATATAGTTAAATGATTAGCCAAGCCTTCGGAAAAGTAATAAACCTTTCTTCCTGTTTTTCCTTCCGCTTCAATGTATCTTTTCTTCACATTCACATCTTCACAATCTAAGCTGAGAAATTCCCCGATTCGCATCCCAGTCTCCGCTAACAATCTAAAAAAAAGGTAATAGTTATAATTATTGTAATACATGTAATCCAAGATTTTTTTCACTTCTTCCTTAGTCATAACCACATCCTTGTTTGAATCTGGTTTCTTATGAATCGCTTTCCATTTGGTGCTATATCTGGGAATGACAATTACAACATCATCGTAATATTCCATGATAAATTGTAGGAAACTGCGGAATATCATCCATTTGTTTATTTTAGTCTGAAGAGCAATAGTATCCAAGTGATTCAAATAGTCAAAGTAATCGATAACATCTCTTTTAGTCATGTTAAACACATGTCCGCTATATCCAAAATTATCAGAGCGGAAAAAATATTCAAGGGCATATTTCCGTGTTGATTGAGACTTTTTGGAATGGGAAAACCGCTTCAAGTAACGATCAATTATTTGATGATTAGTTATTTCAGTCATCTTAAGGCAAACCTTCCCGTAGATGTAATTTTAAATAGGTTCATGTCGGAAATGATTTTAAAGATGATATCTTCTGCTATGTTGGTCTCCTCTTGAATTTGTCGCAAAGAAAGGGAATTATGATTATCAAGCAACTGAATTATAGATTCCCGTTCTTTTGACAATGCATTTGATTCCGCAAGCTTATGGAGATTCATCACCATTTCTTTCATTTCTTCTAAGGTATCTTCCCTTTGCAATATGATTTCTTGGTTTTTCATGATTTCCCGGATGTTTTTGGCTATCCGTTCCATTTGAAGCGGATTTATAGAATTGGTACCAGCGGAATAGAATAGTTCGGGATTTTCTTGTCTTCTGATATAATCAAATACAATTCTTCTCACGAATTCGGAAGTGGTTTTGAAGTTCTCTTTATCGGCAAAATGTTTAATTTGCTTTTTTTCGCGTGATGTGGCGGTAAATTGGATATATTGATAGGTATACATTTTTTTATTTGGTTTCGATTTTTCACTCATTTGTATTTTCCTCCGTTTTAAGAGACACAAGGTTCGAGTCTTTTTAAATTTTGTCCCAATTTCCTTTGAAATTGGAATGGAAAGGTAAATTCAGAGTCCGATTCCAATGAAAATTCCTTTGAAAAAAAAATACATGAAGCACAACAAAGAGGAATCGAATGGGTCATGATTGTAGTGAAGGGAGAATCAATGGATCCAAGATATAGACCAGAAACAAAAGTACCTGTCAGATTAATGCCACCAAACACTGAGTATAAAAAAGGAGATGTTATCGCATTCAAGCGAGGGGACATTTACACCTTCCATGAAGTCGTGGACAGCTATGTATATAATGGAAAGACATATTATGTTACTGGAGGTCTTAATCCCGATACAAATCAATACGTGGATAGTTTTACCATTCCAGCTGAAAAAATATTAGGTTATGCAGAGATATCTGAAAATTCATTATCAGGAACTCAAACTCTGGAGCAACAGGGTGTCCTGATCTATGTGCCTGTCCATGCTAGCACGAATCAATTCGATTTATTATATGGCGCTTTAATAGAATCTCAACAAGGAATTAGAAATTGGATGGAGAAAGCCAATGATGTTAGTAAAGAGGATTTACTTCATGCGCTCACTGAAAGAATGATTGTATTATGTAAAGATGATTATACTGGAGTTTCAAATGCTGAATTATTAGAAGAGATGAGAGGGAATCAATTAAAATTTTGTCGTGATTTTATTATAAAATACATCTTCTCGGGATACTCTGCAGAATTGTTTACAAAGATGTTTAGTAAAGTCTTTGGACCTGAAATTATTTCAAATAAATTAAAAGAAATTAGAGGAGATCTAAGTGTAGCTTATAAAAAAATGTTTGCTTTAATTGAGATCCTGTTATGTTCAGAGAACTTATATACTTTAGATACTATAATCCAAGAACTAAATATTGATGTAGATTCTCTTAATGAGATTATCAATGAGATTTGGGGCGAAGAAAGTGGCATTACAAATTACGATCAACTACTTCATAATCAAGTTGAATCCCAAATGGAACAATTTAAACTACTTAGGAATGAACACTTCTCAAACGTACATGAGGGAATCACTATAGAAGATCCAAAAACTCAATTAATTAAACATGGCGCTGAAACGATGAAACAAATCGTCTTTAATAGGGATCTCAGCCCTTCTGAAGTTAGAATTGGTATCTTGAAAAATTTATTAGATGCTGGATTAATTAAAATATTAAAGGATGAAAATCCAAATTTTGATTTACAGCTAGGAGATTATAAGGGAATGCTCCAAGCTTTAGAGATTAATAAAGAACTTAAAGATCTGACTGATGAAGATATTATGGATATTGTAAGAAAGAGATTTAGATGGGGAGATTGGAATGATGGAGATTCTTCTGGAAATGTTGCGTATAAAATATATAAAATTAAATATAGCGATGGAAGAATAGAAACTGGAGTTATTTTTGCTTTTAGTAAAGCTCAGGAATTGTTTGGAATAACAAAGAATACTAATGAAAATTGGGTACAATATGAAAAACGAGTAAGAAGTGAAAAATTGGCAGAGATCTATAGTAAATTAAAAATTAAACAATTGGAGGGGAAACTTTGGCATAGTGAAGCTAAAATATTAGCAACAATTTTAGATAAAATAAATGATCAGAAAGATGGAATAATTAGTTACGAATATTCTCTTGCCTCTGAAAGAGGTTATTGTAGTGACTCATGCGGTCCAGCAATAGAAAAATTTAATAACCTTATGAGAGATTTAAATAACATTCAATTTATAACCTACTTACTTAGAAATAGAGCAAGCGTTGATAAAACAGGTGGAGTTAGAGATTATAAATTTCCGTTTATCCACAGTAATTATTTTTATAAATATTTTACTTTATAAAATTGTAATGCAAAATAAATTCTACTTAAAAGTTATGTTAACATGAAAATTTATAAAGAAATAACCATAAATGAAGAAGATTACCGAATAATAAAATTACTAGAAGAGAGAATAGGAAAAGAAGTACCAATTGGAGAAATTCTTATTGATCCGTTTTATGGCAGAATTGGATTAAATGTTGAAAAAGGGAAAATTATCCATCTTGCAATAGGAGATATAGAACAATATATTTTACCAGGGTTTCCAGAAGAGATATTTGAGCTTAAGAACTTAAAAGCATTGATTATTAAAGAATTAAAAATAGAATCTATTCCAGATAGATTTTCTGAGCTTTCCACTTTAGAATATTTAAGGCTTGAAGGTTGTTTTTTAGATAATCTGCCAACCTCAATTTTTCATCTTGAATTCTTAAATAAATTAATAGTTATTAATTCCCCTCTAAAAGCTATGTCCAACGCTATAGGGAATCTTAAATTATTAAAGGATATACAATTGGGTTATAATCAATTGGATTATTTCCCCGAAAATGTTGGAAAACTTAGGATGCTTGAATCTATAACAGTATGTAATAATAAAATAACAGAAATACCTACATCCTTAGGAAACTTAAAAAGGTTAGAATCTATAGATTTGAGTAGTAACAAAATAACAGAAATACCTATATCTCTTGGAAACTTAAAAAAGTTAGAATATTTAGATTTGAGTGATAATAAAATAACAGAAATACCTATATCTCTTGGAAACTTAAAAAATTTAGAAATATTAAATTTGAGTGGGAATATCATTAGTACTATGCCAAAATTTCTTAAAAATCTTAAAAATCTTAAACAACTGATTCTGAGAGATAATAATTTATCAAATTATAGAGAAATAATTAGACAACTAGAAGAATCTGGCACAAAAGTGCATATCTGAAAGAATTTTGGTCATAGTTTGAATTTTTTTATTAACTTAATTATACTAATCGAAATAAATTATGTTGTATTGAATAATGAAAAATAAATGTAAAAAATGTGGGAACTCCATTAGAAAAGGTGAGATTTACTGTAAAGAATGCAAGGATCAAATGAAACGAAATGCTCCAATAGAATATATGAAAGCAATGATGAGAGGAGATGAATTAACAGCAAAAAAAATAAAAGAAGATAATCCAAATTTTGAAGTAACATCGATGGTTATGTCCAGTTCAAATGGAGGAACATTTCGAGTTTGTTCAAAATGTGGTTTTAAAAATAAAGGAGATTTTCTTTTCTTTGGAGAGTATTCTTGTAGCAAGTGTGGGAATAAAATCTAATTCTATCATCCTTTTTTTTTCTCTATTTATCTTTATTACCTAGTGATTAGAATTGTTTCTGAAGGAACTGCTATTGAAGTTGATCCTAATAGACATAGAATTGTATATAAACTACAAATAAATGGGAAATTTGAATATCTCGTTATAGGTCTTGATGATGATAAATCTATACACACATTATTTCCAGCTGATCCAATTAGAAAACGAGATTATAATAACATAGATTTATTTAATCAATATATATTAAATGTTTTAGTGTAGTGAGTTAAATTGCAAATTTTAGTTAAAAAGGTTTACAAGAGCATATCAAAGACAAGTAAAATATGTCATGAAGCATTTGTATTTGGTGAACTCGAAAGTGGTCTTGAAATTAAATTTTTCGATGCTGATTGTATTATTCCAAAAAAATCTATCGGTAAAAAAATTGAATGTCTAGTAAGTATAAGACCTTTGAAAGAAGGTAAAGGCATTTCAATGAAAGGTAAATATATAGGGGAATATGTTATGCCAGTAGAATGGTTAGAATTATATAATAATCTTAAGAAGAGCCATTTAAAAGGATTACATGGTATTGAAACGCAAGACGGAATATTTTTTATAGATAGTGATGATGCAGATTGTAATATTGGAGATACTTGTAAATTTAACGTAACAAGATTTAGTATTTTTTCCTGGCATCCAATTGAATGATTTTTACTCTATTTTTTACCTTCCTCATCTTTTAAAAATATAGTCTACAGACATTTCCTCCCTCCCTCGTGGTGCCCCCTTCTGAAAAAGTAGGTATAGGGTGAATTATTCTATAATCTACGACACGATCCAAATTTATAATAATCAGGGCATTCAATATCAATTCTGTGTGGTTTATACTTTTCAATCCATTCATCCACATCTAATTCTATCCAAGGAATTACCAGAATTGATTTGGGAAAAGCATTTGGATTTAGTGGTAAATATGGTCTATCTATATGTTGGTTGTGGGCAATAGTTTCTTCTATTTTATTAATCAGTTTTTTATACGGATATATTGCAACAACAGAAGAACATGATGAGATATGCATATTTCGGGGATATTGTAATTCAATAATTTTACCATTTACCCTTATATAACCAAATTTACACATCTTTTTCACAAAATTTTCTCCTAATCCTTCTTTATATACTTTAGTAGA
>JAEOTH010000188.1 GCA_016839915.1 Promethearchaeota archaeon | reverse complement strand
GTATAGGGATAACTGTTGAAGATGGACTTACCTTCTGGTCACACTTCCTTAAAATGTTGCATGGCTTTACTGCAAATGGTTTTGATGATCTAATGCTTTACTGGGTAGGATGGGGTCCTGATTATCTTTCCCCTATGAACCAGATCCAGCCATTAATGTCTAATACATCGACCTCAAACTCTGCACAAGTTAACGATCCTAAAATGGAAGCTTGGTTTGTGCAGTGGTCTGTAACCACCGACATTAATGAGAGATATGAATTAACCCACAACATTTCAGAATACATTGCTACTGTACTATACTCTCATGTATGGGTATTTCATCCTAAGGTTATTTCGATTCACGCAGCAGATTTATATGATGTTGCATATAATGCTCTAGGTAATTTCTGGGCATATCCTGTTAAGCGAAATGAAACCTGGATGCCTTTCTAAATAGGTAATCCAGAATAATTAAATTTTTTTTTTTTTTAAAAAATACTCTTTGAACAAGATATAAAACTATAATAAATAATAATTGTACTATATCACAAAATATGCTTTCACTCTGATCATAATGACTTTGATTTTAAAGTTATAAATTTCTATAGCTACATTTTAAACAGAAATTAAAAAGGGATTTAAAAATTATCTTTTAATTTTAATTTTAGAGCCAAATTAAAAGTAATTTAAAAATTAAATAAAAAAGAAATTATTACTTGTTAAAGTCTTATTCTTTGTGAGCTTTCAGCTTAACTGTGAGATCTCTGGCTCGTTTGGAATACCAAATCAACAATTCTCCGGCATCTTCTGGTTTGAAATATTCCCCACCACATAGAGCTGCTGCACGTGCCATCAAAACATCATCAGGATTACCTAGACCTACAATGTAAGCTACAACATTCGTATTATCAGCTAATTTTTTAACTTCATTAAAGAAAGCATCTCCATCTGTTGGAACCCCATCAGTTAAAATTACAATCATAGTAGGTTGGTCAGGATTCATCTTTTGAAATTCGTTTAATACTTGATGAGCTTGTACCATTGCAGAACCCATATTTGTTGCTTGACCATAGGCATTTCCTATTCGATCAACAATCATACGAGCAGCTTCTTCAAGTACACCTTTTTTACCACTTGCAGAATCCATATAAAAACCACCACCAAAGGGGAGTACCTGAGATTCATCTGCAAATCTTATTACAGAAACTTTTTCTCCAAAACCTCTTCCAACTTTCTCACTTAAGAAGAGAACAGCAGCAAAAGCTGCTGATATTCTACGCGGTATATTAATTCCATCTTTAAAATGTTTCAAAAATTCTTGAATTTCTCTTGATTCCATCGCTGCTTTAATGCCCTCAATGGCTGGTGCGATATTCGTGACAAAAACATCTCTTGCCATCATTGATCGACTAATATCAATTATTAGAATAGCATTAAACGGAATTAATCCTACAGGGCTTAGTGATAAAGTTGTATTTTGTGTAACCCTTGCAAATATATCACCTGTTAAATCAGGGACAGTATCAAGAACTGAACAAGCAATATTTACTGCAGACCAGCGAAGTTTAATACCTTTAAATATAATATAATTTGAAATCCAGCCCTTCATAGAATCCACATTCTCTCGAGCTGTACTTATTATTTCCCACATATTTTCACCAGAAATGGGGGATATTCCTAAAGAAATACTTTGTAATGGAATAATAGTTCTTTGGTTCTTAGATACTTTTACTTCAAAACTACCAATACCTGAAGCTTCTAATATTTCACTATCAATAACTATTACATTATCAGCAGTAGTTTCTGAAATTTCAACTTTTCCAGCACCCATTGCGCCAGTAAGCTCATCTTCAAAGGCTATAATATCATCTGTTTGAAGAGAAAGGGTATACTGTGTTCTAGGGCTGACTAAAGCAAAACCCATTAAATTTGGTTGAGATTCGACTTCTAACATTAATTCAGAAGCCGTTTGTATAGGTGGTTCGGTTGAATAGATAACAACCTGTTGTGCTTGAATATTAGTGTCTTCATATGTATTCATACTCATTTTAATTTCGTCCATTCCAACATTTCCTTGATCAATTCTTGCTGACCCCATAGCTCTCGTTAATGGATCCTCCCAAGCGATCAACATTCCTTGTCCAAGTCCTAGTTGTTGGATAATACTGAGATTTAATTGTACTCGTCCACCTTCTATACTGTCATCTATCCTTGGTGTAAGAATTATTCCATTTTTTTGACTTTGTAACATATTTGTATCAATTTTATTTGGAAAAGGTTCTACTGGAACAGCGGGTTCAGCACCGTATTGAGTAATTCCTGGTTGTGGAATCTCCATTGGAGGAGGAGGTCGAGATGGTAATGGTGATAATGAAGGTTGTGGTGTTGGAGTGGGTTGAGGTGTTGGTGGAGGTATCAAAGAAGGTTGTGGTGTTGGAGTAGGTTGAGATGCAGGTGTAGGTGGAGGTGTTGGTAATGGTGATAATGAAGGTTGTGGTGTTGGAGTAGGTTGAGATGTGGGTGTAGGTGTAGGTTGCACTTGTGGAACTTTAGGGACTTTTAAAGTTGGTGTAAGCATTGCTGCAGCACTTAGGGGGCGAACTGTTAATTCAACTCCTGAAAATTGGAGGTCATCTAATAAGTTTTTTGAAAATTGGCCCGCAAAATCTAAAACTTTATCAGATATTTCGACAGTAGCTTTTTTTTTCAAGTTATTATCAATATTTAGAATTTCTATTGAATCTCCGTTTTTTACTCCTAATTTATTTGCATTTGATTGGCATATTATTACTTTATTTGTTATTTCATTATTCGCATCGACAAACAATTTGATTTCTGTCATAATTATAGATTAAAATTTGTAATGTTTTTTAATATATTATAAGTGATTAAGCTTAAAATTTCTATCAACTATTTATTTACTTTTATAATATCAGTACAAGATATTGATCTAGGATTGATATTATATTAAACATAACAACCTTTATATTAAAATTTAACAATATTGATCAAAAATTGTTAAAGTCAAAACAGCAAAATGGGATATAATCTACCCTCTTTCGGGAAAAACGCTTTTTAAAAGAAAAATATAGTAAAAATTTAATATCATGTCAATGGGTAACGTTTATTAATCTCTCCAGCATAATACCTAAAAACTTTAACAATTTTTCCTAGATCTGCAATTTGTCTTGAGGCACCCATTAGAAAGAACCTTCCGGCAGCACTTAGGATTATAAATCCACTATCACCTCGTAATACTACCTCGAGCATATTTGTAAAACCTAGGGTAGCAATAGCATCCGTCCCTGACTGAACAACTACCGCACTCAGACTAGAGAAAAGGTCAGGATCTAAATTATATCCCGGAATAGCGCTGAAAGCTAATCTTAAACCCTCTCGAGTAATAAGTGCTAATGCTTCAAGCTCACTATATTCTGTTATGCTACCCAAAAAATTACTGAGTGCATGTGCTTCATCAGGTGTTAAATCTGACATTCTTTACTAGTGTTTAATTTTTTTTTTTCTCAATTAATATTAATTAAAAAATTTAACCTTAAAAATTTATATTACTAAGAGGAATTAAGAAGAATAAGATTTGAAGAATAAATGTTTTTAGTTTCCTTCTAACTGCTCTTTAATCTGTTCTTTTAAAAGTTCTCTTTTTGTCTTGCCTTCTATAGGTTTAGTGCTAGCATTAGTACGTTTTAGAAATTCAATAGCGATGATTTTTCCATTTTCAGATAAAATTCGGGGTGAATAGTCCTCAGCGAAAAATATTCCCTCCGGAATTGATCCAACCTTCGATATTTCTTTGGTTATTTCTTTTTTTCCAAGGAATTGTTGTACTTTTTCTACGATTGAATAGGCATGATTCCCAATAATGATCAATTCTCTTTCAAATCCGGTGGGCATTTGAATTTCTTCTAATTTTTGCATAACCTGTTGGAAATCTATTTGAGTTTGGTCTTGACTGTAATCGGGCATGCTTCCATCCCCCCTATATAAAGGACCTGTATTTTGAGCGGCTCTATCTTTACTTCCTGCTATATTCATGCCTTCAGCAGGTCTTGGGGTTCCAAAGATATTCTTTTCTCTTAATGGATGCACATTAGAAGGTGAAACTTCAGGGGCTTTTATTTCCTGGGCTATTCCTGCTTCAGTTTGTCCTCCAATTAACTTAATAAAATCGGGATCTTCCTCACCTTCATCAAGTGGAACAACAGCATAATGCATTCCTACTTGACCACGGATTTCTTGAGATCTTTTAGCTCCTATAAATTTTGATCTAACACTACTCTTTAAACCTTTCCATAAATAGACTTTTCTCATATCATCAGCAACAAGAACATAGCATTCATCTGTTTTTAGCACATCTTTAATTGCACCTTCACTAGTGAGCTCAGTAGTAGTCCCATCAGGGTTAATAAGAAACAATTGCGTTATTTTAATCAATCTCCTTTATTTTTTGTTGAAATTTACTAAATAATAAATTCTACAACCTCAACTTAAGTTTTCACAATAAGTAAGTTAATTATATAATACAAATAGAAAAATATAAAGTTGAGTTTTTGAAAAAAATTGACTATCCTACCTAAGAGTTCATAAATTTGATATTTCATATTTGGGTACTTACCATGATAATTTGCCCGGACAATAAACACATGCGTCATCCAACTCATCATCAGTCATCTTGCTTAAACAATCCCTACAAAAACGATCACAGTCGCCATATGAGTCGTTAAACTCTTCTCCCTCTCCACAAATCTCACACTCTTCTACTAGGATTCACATTCGATTCGCATTCGATTCGCATTGTGTAACCTCCTCAATTTCCTTTCCTTTCCTAACATCTCTTAATAGACACTTTTCATATTGCATAATATTAAAAATCAAGAACGTCTTTTATCGCATTATTAATATTATAAACCATATCTAATGCTGTAAAACGATCCCCAATATTAGTTTTACAATATTCACCTAATATTCCATTAAAAAAAGCAGCAGAGCAAGCTGACTTGAAAGGACTATTTTCCGTAGCTAAAAAACAGGCACATAGTCCCGCTAACACATCACCTGTACCACCTATAGACATCTCTGGACAACCTGTTTTATTAATTTTAGTTTGTTTTCCATTAGAGATGTAATCATAGGGACCCTTAATCAATAGAGTCAAGTCTAATTTTTTAGCTAAATTGAGTGTAATTTTACTTCGATCCTCAATATTATTAAAAACAGGCAATTCTAACCCCGTCATAATTTTTAGCTCTCCTTCATGTGGAGTTAAAATTATGGGTAAACCTTTAATCAAAGCAAGATGATCCTTTACCAATTTTAACGCATCTGCATCAAGTACCATTGGTTTCTTTTGATTTTTTAAAATTTTCAACAATTCTACAAACAAATCTTCAGTTTCCTTTTCTGTTCCCAAACCAGGGCCAATTACTATTGAATCTGCCCATTTAATTAATTCAGTAAGTTCATCCAAAGCTTCTAAATTCAACCAGTTACCTTTATTAGTTCTTATGATCATATTTGGAGAATAATTTCTAAGTACATTGCCTATTACTTCTGGTACATATGTAATAACTAAATCTATCCCGAAATTAATTCCAGTTAAAGAAGCATAAGCCGGGGCACCAGAATAATTCTTAGATCCTCCAATAATTAAAATTTTCCCAAACTCTCCTTTATGAATATTATTTCTCCTTTTTTTTAAAGTTGGTATAAAATCACCTTTACCAGTGAATAGATTAGCCTCTGGTGGAATTCCAATTGATTTTTCTATTATCTCTTTTATATAATCACTACTACAAGACAGCCCTTTTTTTCTTCTATGAAAAGTAACTACTAGATCTGCTTTAACTGCTTTATCAGAGACATCTCCAGTATTTGGATCTAATCCTGATGGTATATCAATGGAAACTATTGTAATCCTTTCATTATCTACTTTTTTAATTTCATTTATTAAATCTATTGCTGAAGCTATAGGTTCTCTGATTTTACCTTCTATTCCAGTTCCTAATAACCCATCAACAATTACATGAAAACTTTTATCTTCTTTAATACTATTTCCTATGTTAATTAAGTCTGTGGAATCTTTTACTATTTCTACATCAATAGAATAATTTAGGTTACTATAAATTATATTCCAGTTTAACTGAGCCTCTTTAGTTCGAATTTTGTCTGGATTGCCAACTAAAATAACCAAAACTTTAACGTCATAAGAACTTAAATGCCTGGCAACAACAAAACCATCTCCTCCATTGTTTCCTGTTCCACAAAAAATTACTACTTTGTTATTTATCCCTAAATAACCACGATTCATAATTTTAGCTGCGACAGAATAACCTGCACATTCCATTAAGTGACTTTTAGGTATTCCGAGCCATTCTGAGTTATTATCTAAAATTGCCATCTTTTCAGAACTAATTTTTTCAGAATTCAAAGGTTTCATAACAATTTTATTTAAGATTTTGACATAAAAAACCTTTTAGTTTCAACCCAATTTTTAAAAAAATTATTCATTATTCTAATATTATTGAATTAAAAGAGTTTTACAAAATAATAAGAATATCAAGAAAATGAGTGGAAATCTAAAAATATATCAAGAATATGGGAAAAAAATTGAGGAATTTCTTAGGCCATTATCATTTCCAATAGCAATAAAACTCATACAAAATGAATCTGAGATTCCTAGCAATCATAAAAGGCCTAAATCTGATTTAAAAGTACAAACTTTTCTGTGTCAAGCATTTAAGATGGTACGTAGCTATGGTTGGACTATGGCGATAACAGAAGAGGACATTAATTGTAAATTGGCAAGGAGTATATATGGTTGGGATCAAATGACCGAAGAAGCAAACAATTTTGCTAATCAGTTCAGCATTGATTTATATGCAAAAGATCTCGAAACATCAAATAAATTTTCTAAACATCTTTACATGCTGAAAAAAAAATGTTTAGGCCTAGTTATTTCCCCTCTAACCAGGACTAAAGTTGAACCTGATGTGGTTCAAATTTATTGTAATCCTGGACAAGTTACTAGGTTAATCCAAGCTTACCTTTACATGGAGGGTGGAGTCCTTGATTTCACATCTGCAGGAAGAGTTGGGTCTTGTCATGAAGGTGTAATCAAAACTATCCAAACGAAAAAGCCTCAATTGGTTGTTTTAGGAAATGGTGATAGAGTTTGGGGAGGAGTGGAAGATTCAGAGGTTATGTTTTCAATTCCAAAACAGAAGATAGAAATAGTAATAAAAGGATTAGAAGCGACCCATAAAGCAGGTTTGAGGTATCCTATACCGAAATATATGAATTATAATCCAGGATTCCAAAAAGCTTTTAAAGATAAAGCAAACGCGAGAGCAGGAGGCACAATAGTTAGAGAAAATTAATTAACTACAAAAATTATTATAAAATTTCTAATTTCTTTAATTATAAAAAAAAAAAATAAAATAAGAGCATTTAAATGACTAATTTCAAAAGAATGATAGATTCCGCCCAAAAAGCAATGATTCATGTATTGAATTTAAATAAAGAAGATAAAGTGTTAGTGTTATCTGATGAAAATACTAAAACTGTAGGGGACGCTTTTCAAAATGCTGCTATCGATTATGGATGTTCGGTGGATTTATATTTATTACCTGAAAAAAGTAGACCACTGCTAGAAATACCAACAGAATTGAGTGAGTTAGCCGAGAGGAAAACTATAGTAATTAATGTCTTTAAGGGATTGAGTGATGAAACCCCCTTTCGAGTTAAATGGATAAAAAAAATTCTTAATACTAAATCCATACGATTAGGTCATGGTCCAGGTATTACTAAATCTATGATGATTGAAGGCCCAATGAATATTGATTATGAAATGATGGTTGAAACAGCAGAAATAATGAAAAAAAGGTTAGAAAATGCTAAAAAAGCTCATGTTTCAGCTCCAGGTGGAACAGATATTGTTTTGGATATTGAAAACAGAGGATTTTCTACAGACGTTCAAATTATTAAAGCACCATATTTTGCTAATCTTCCTTGTGGTGAAATTTGGTGTGGTCCTGTTGAATCTAAAGGTGATGGAATAATTGTGTGTGATGGATCGATTGGTGATATTGGAAAAGTAAAAAAGCCATTAAAAATATCAGTAAAAAATGGTAAGATAGTTAAAATTGAAAGTAAAGATAAAAACTTAGTTAAAGAAGTAGAAAAACTGACTAGACTGGATGAAGAAGCAAGCGTTATAGGAGAATTGGGAATAGGTCTTAATCCCGGGGCAAAATTAAGTGGAATTCTACTCGAAGATGAAAAAGCCCTTCAAACAGCTCATATTGCATTTGGCAATAATACCGATATGGAGGGTGGGCAGAATACCTCAATTACGCATAGAGACTTCTTATTCTATAAACCGACAATAAAAATTACATATAAAGATGATTCCACTAAGATTTTAATGAAAAATGGGAATTTTTCTTTTTGAGCTTTGATAATTACGTTAATTAAAATAACTTTCTAATCCAATAGAATATAAATTTTTATTAAACCATTTTATTTAATTCTAAATAATAAAATCAAAATTGACAATTAAAAATTAGAATTATTATAAATAATCGAGGTGTTGATATGAGTCCTAGACCTGGACCAATGCGTCGTCGTATGGTTCGCAGAGCTATTCGCCGTCCTATACGACGTAATGTATGGAGAGCCCGAAGAATAATATGGCGTACCACTAGACGTTTGATCTTGGGATCTTCAGTATTATTAATGATTGGGGGTAGCTATGCGATTTACAAACTTACTCAACATGATGTTGAAAGAATTGAACGAGAGACTGGTAAATCTGCGGAAAATATGACTGAAGAGGAATTAAAAACTACTATGAGAAATTTAGGCATCCAAAAAATGGAACTTACTCCTGACGACGGGATACACATCGATAGGGTTGCGAATGAAGCTGAAACTGAAACAAAAAAGTTTTGTACATACTGCGGAGCTCAACTAGACTCTAATGCTCATTTTTGCCCTAGTTGTGGACAAAAGGTTTAAACTTTTTTAATTTTCTTTTTTTCAAATTCTGATTTTGTTATTCTAAAGTTCAATTTTTAAAATAAGAATGCCGATCTGATTATTTAATTTTGAAAACATAAAAAATAATAATAATTCTAAATATATTTATGTATCAAAAAGCAACAATATAAAAACAAGCCGGTGTGGCTTAGCTGGTTATAGCGCCAGACTCATAATCTGGAGTCTCAACTCCAACTAGAATTGGGTCAGATGTCGTGGGCTCGAAAAGTCAGAACATTTAGTTTTGACAAGAGTCTCCCACCACCGGCAATCAAATCACCCAATTGGCTAATCTCCTTTCACTTTTGAAAATCTCAATCAAGGAGACTACTTTTAATTTTAAAGTAAGAAACTTATTTGTATAGGTATAAAATTAGGGATTTTCTACTGGGAAAAAGAACCTCCTATGTCAGACTATGAGAATCCTGAATAAATAGGATGCCCTTATCAATATATCTATAATATTATGAATGCTCAAGAAAATGTAATTCCCATATCCTCTGAACATATTTAAAGGAAAAACCCGTGTGAAAAAACGTTATAACCAGCAAAGACACACCGACGCTTTTTTTAGAATGGAGCCCCAAGGGGGTTTATCACTTTCGAGCTAAATGCTCGAGTATTATGATCCCCCGACCTATAAGCTCAAAGGGATAAATCCCTTATGAATTGCCTTACCAAGGCAACGCTCTACCAACTGAGCTATTGAGGCACTTTTTTTCAAAACCTATGCTACTATCATTAAATTATTGCTAAATTAAAAATTTTTTTACAAGATAAATTCAAAAAAAAAATCAAAAAAATAGATAATAAAAATTATTATTTATGGTAAGACACTTAATAGTGCTCCTAAAGCATTGAATTTTTCATTTGAAGAATGAAAAAAGATCATAAAGTTTATATTTGATACAAGATAGTTCGATCTCGAACAAGTTTGTTCGATCTCGAACAAAGTTCCGAAAACAGAAAATGTTAGATAAAATATGGAAACAATGTCTTTACGTATTGGAATTAATTATTATATTTGCTATAATAATCCAATTCAAGGAAAAAGTAAAGTTTGCAAAGATATAGTATCTACTGAGATAAATCATTTTAAAAATTTTGATGAAGGTGAAAAAAAATAAGTAAAGTTAAAACAGGATGGAAATTACCATTATTACCATTACCAGTATGTATATTAGGAGCTCATGTAAATGGCAAGCCTAATTTCAATACAATTATATGGTTTAACATGTTGCATGATAACCCTCCATTGATAGGTGTAGCAATGTCGAAAAAACACTATACTAATTCAGGAGTTAAGGAAAATAGATCATTTAGTATCAATATTCCAACTAGTGATATGGTTGTTGTAACAGATTATTGTGGTCTGCATTCTGGCTCCGATGTTGATAAATCTAAGGAATTTGAGATTTTTTACGGGGATCTTGAAACCGCTCCAATGATCAATGAATGTGGTGTTAATATTGAATGTAAACTAATTAATATCAAGGAATTCAAGAATACTGAGCTATTTATAGGAGAAATTGTTGAGATATATTCAGATGAGATTTATGTCACAGATAATAAGCCAGACGTTAAGAAATTCGACTCATTTATTTGTTTAATGCCAAATGGACCATACTGGAAAATTGGGGAATATTTAGCAGAAGCATATGAAGTAGGAACAAGTTATAAACCTAAAAGTTAAAATTTTTTTTAAATTTAAAAGTATTAAAAATAAATTGAAAGAGGAATTAAAATATGGAAAAAATAATTGCTTATTGTGGAATTGAATGTTCAGAATGCCCTGCGTATTTAGCAACTCAAAAAAATGATATTAAGGAAATTAAGAAAATAACCAAAGAATGGTCGAGTGAATCAATGTCTTTTAAACCCGAAGATATTTATTGTGATGGGTGTACTTCAGAAGGAAAGCATTTTGGTTGGTGCACTGAATGCCCAATCAGGAGTTGTTGTCAAGAAAAGGGATATGAAAATTGTGCTTATTGCGAAGATTATTTCTGTGATAATTTGAAAATGACTTTCGATAAGACTCCTGCAGCTAAGGAGAGGTTAGATGAAATTAGGCAAAAACTGTAGGATAAAATAAAAAAAATAAAGAGGTATATATAATGGAAAAAGAAGAAGCACAAAAATTAAGTTTGGAATTAATGGAGACCTCAAAAGCAGCTTATTTAACGACTATTGATTCTGAAGGATATCCAATAACAAGAGCAATGTTTAATCTGAGAAATAAGGAACAATTTCCAGAATTCTCTGATTTTTTTGCAGATTTAAACAATAAATTTGAAATATATATATCAACTAACACATCATCATCTAAAACTGACCATATTACGAAAAATCCTAAAGTTTCTGTCTATTTTTGCGACACTGAACAATTTAAAGGAGTAATGTTTGGAGGTGAAGTAGAGATAATTGATGATATGGATATAAAAAAAAAAATTTGGTTAGATTGGTGGACAAAATATTACTTCAAGGGTTTAGAGGATCCAGATTACACACTACTCCGTTTAAAACCAAAAACTGCACAATTTTATTACAAATTACAAAAGATTCAATTTAAGCCAGGAGAAGAATAATTTATAAGATTTAAATCAAGCTAAATGAAGATGTATGATATATGGAATTAAGTGAAGTAAAGAAATTAAGTATAGAGTTGATAGAAAATTCTCTTGTTGCTTATCTTTCAACAATTGACTCTGATGGCTTTCCTATAACAAGAGCATTACTCAACACACGATATAGAGAACGATATCCTGAATTTTCTAAATTCTACGAGATGATGGAAGATAAGTACGTGCTTTATTTCTCAACAAATACAAGCTCTTCTAAAATCGACCACATAAAGGAAAATCCTAAAGTCTCTGTCTATTTTTGCGACACTGAACAATTTAAAGGAGTATTGTTTGGAGGTGAAATAGAAATAGTAGAAGATATGAATATAAAGCGACAATTCTGGTTAGACAGATCTATTAGGTATTATCCAAAAGGATTGGAGGATCCTGATTATACTATATTGCGATTTAAACCAGAAGATGCAAGATTCTATTATAAATTAAATCAAGTTGAATTTAAACCTTAATTAATTTATAGTTTTGTAAAATGACTGAGATAAAACGAGGATATGTCGATGGAAAGGATCTACAACTAGCCTACATTGATTTTGGAGGATCAGGAGAAGATATTGTCCTATTGCATGGACTTATGTCTAGAGCAACAAGTTGGTATGAAACGGCAATTTGGTTGAGAAAAAACTATCATGTTGTAGGATTTGATCAAAGAGGACATGGAAGAAGTGAAAAACCTGAACTTAATTATTCCCGAGATATAATGATTGAAGATATTGCAATAGCTATGAATGAGCTAGGCATTCATAATAGTATTGTGATTGGACATTCTATGGGTGGTTCGATAGCATGGGGTTTAGCGGCATTGTACCCACATCTCGTTAAAGCTCTGATTGTTGAGGATAAAAGTGCTCAAGCACCGCCTATGGAAGCTCTTGGAGAATGGGAAAAATTCTTTGAATCATGGCCAGTCTCTTTTAGTTGTTTAAAAGAAGCAAGTTTATTTTTTGGAAATCTACATCCTACCTATGCAGATCATTTTATAGAATTACTCGAAGAAAAAGAATTAGGATACTACCCTATTTTTAAATTTCAACATTTGCTTAAAATACTCGGTTTAAGTTTTGGAAAATCAAAATGGGATGAATTAAAACAAATTAAATGTCCCACTCTGATTATTAAAGGGGGATCCAGCCAATTCCAACGCGAACATGCTGAAAAAATGTCAAAAATGATAGAGAAGTGTCAATTTATTGAAATTCCAAACGCAGGGCATGTAGTACATGATGATCAACTTGAATTATACAAAGTTGCTGTAAATAATTTTCTAATGGAGTTATAAATATTTTTATAAATTTCAAAGATTAGAAATATCCAAACAAGGCGAAAAATAAATGGAAAAGGTAAGAGAAGGCGGATTTTTGATGACAAAGATCCGTAAATTATCGGAACGGATTTTTGCTACAATACTTCGAGAATTTAATGTTACTGAAATAACCGCTGCCCAAGGCAGAGTGATGTTTCCACTTTGGCAAAAAGATGACATCTCTTTCCAAGAACTTAAAAAAAAGACCTCGTTAAGTAAAGCAACTTTATCACACATGTTGGATATTCTTGAAAAAGCAAGCCATATAAAACGAGTGCGTGATGTTAATGATAAAAGGACTATTAATATTAAGTTAACAAAAAAGAATAAAGCCCTGCAAGACAAATTCGTTCAAGTATCTAATGAAATGAAAGATATTTTTTATAAAGATTTTACTGAAGAGGAAATAGACGAGTTTGAAGGCTATCTAAGACGACTTCTAGCAAATCTAACGCAATATAGTGAGAAAAATAAGAAATAAAAAAACAGTAATTCTATTTAAAAATATTTACATTTTTTAAAAAAAGATAAAATTAACGAGTTTTATCTTTAAAGCTACTTGGTATACGAACCTTTAATTTAGGAATAAAAATTTTTGGAATTTGAATTTTTGGCATTTTTATTTGAAATAAATCCTTTTCATCGTCAACAGCTTTTTGAAACTTATCATCTCCAATACCCTCAATAATATTTTCTGCTTTTTCTAGAAAATCGTTTTCTTCTTGAAGATTTAATTCATTGACTTGGATTTCATTAACCAATCCTTCCGATGCTTGTTTAATTACATCGCTAGCTTTGAGAGATTTAGAAAGTTGTTGATTTTTTTCATATAATAACCCACTATAAATTTTAGAATGATTTTCTTCGATTAATAAATCCCTAAAATCCTCTTTAGTAAAAATCCAACCAGATTTTATATCGTATAACATTCCAGTGATTTCCACATCAGGAAAATAAGCTTTAATCTCTTGTAAATCATTCATCTGGTTTATAATATTACGTATTTCATTATCAAAAGGTTTAAAGAAATTATATAATTTTGAAAGAAGATCTGAATAATTTATTGATAAACGTTTAAGAAATTCATTGGAAAGTCTCTGTCTTAACTCTTTTATATTTAACTTCGTCATCCCACAATCTAAATGTCCTAGAACAATAATATATTTAACTTTATATTTGTAAATGGCAATTATAATAGATCTCATTATATCTAGGGTATAAATATTTCCAGCATTTCTTAAGATGAATACATCTCCGGGATTAAATTGGAATATTTGATGGACATCTATTCTTGTGTCCATACAAGTAAGAAATAATATAGGATATTTGGGAATTTTATTTTCAAATGAATAATTTTCTGGATTTTGATTAATTTTGCTTTGAAACTGGAAGTTTCCTTCAATCAACAATTTTTCGATATCTTTTAACATTTAAGCACACCAATTTATATTTTCATTTAGAGTAAACTCCTTGATAACTTTAATATTTAAAAAAAAAAAAAATTGAAATTATTTCTTTACTAAAATTTCTTGGATTTTTTTAGCACCTCCATTACTAAAAAATTCCTTGATTTTATCTGAATATTCTGGCAAAAGCTGTAAGAATGGTAAAATTGCTCTTGAAAGTGAACTGAATGCTTCATTTCCATCTCCCATGATAAACATCTTGTCTGGACTCAAATTTTTAAAAATTTCCGGTAAAATGTTGGTTAATTGAACTGCTAAGAACCTTTCATCAGCTGTACTCATTGCCTCAACCTGTTCCTTAAAGCCTTCCGCTTGCGCAAGCATTTGTTGCTTTATATTCTCAGCTTCACCTTCTGCTTGAGCAATTAATTTCTGTTTTATTTGTTGAGCATCAGCATCAACTTCGATTATCTTCTTCTGTCGATCTCCATCTGCTTCAAT
>JAEOTH010000187.1 GCA_016839915.1 Promethearchaeota archaeon | reverse complement strand
GGTTCCTTGCTATCTAGTTCAAGAAAAAGTCGGATTAGAAGCTATCTGGCAGATGACTGTTCGAGATAGAAATAGAATTGCTCTATTTGGTGATATTTTAGGTGGTGCAATTCTCGGTCTTAAAAATTTGCTTGCATTAACAGGTGATCATTCTGCACTTGGAGATCATCAAAATGCTAGACCCGTTTATGATCTAGATTCTACTCAATTGATAGAACTCGTTTCAAAAATGGTTGATGATGGAACTGATTTAGAAGGAAATGAAATTGAAGGTGGAAAACCGCAAATAAATGTAGGTTGTGCTGCAAATCCAAATTCAAATCCAAGAGAACCAGAAATCCTGAAAGTTGGGAGGAAGGTAGAAGTAGGGGCAGATTTTATCCAAACTCAAACATCATTTGACGTAGATGATGCTAAAGAGTTTTTAAAGGAATTAGAAAAGTATAATACTCCTGTTTTACTTGGGTTATTCCCAATAAAAAACTACGGTATTGCGTGGTATTTTAATGAATACATCCCCGGTGTTTCCGTTCCTAAAGATTTTTTAAATGCTCTAAAGGCGACTAAAAAAATAAAAGATAAACAAGAAAAATATACTGCGATCGATAAAATTAATTTAGAATTTTACGAACCATTTATTAAAGAAATCAAGAAGACTACTAAAGCCGCAGGTATTCATTGTATGGCAGTCCACTATGAAAGATTATTTGGACCACTTCTTAAAGATTTCTGATATCTACAATACTAAATAGAAAAATATAATTTTCTTAAAATTTAAAATAAAATTTTTTTGATTTCGAAAAAAAAAAAAGTAGGAATAAAAATGAAAAATTTGGATGATAAGGATAAACGAATTCTTGAAATGCTTCTTGAGGATTCTAGAAGACCCTACCACGAAATCGCCTCAGATTTAAATGTAAAATTATCGGAATCCACTGTAAGAAAACGTGTCATCAAACTTCAAGAAGAAGGGGTAATTGAAAAATTTACTATAAGAATCTGTCGTGAAGATGAGAGATGTATTATTGCATTCCTTACACTTATTCCAAAAAGCTTAGCTGAGACAAAAGCATTATTAAGAGAAGCACAGGTTCTACCTCAATGTGAAGAAGTTTATTTCCTTGCAGGAGAATGTGGACTATTAATAAAAGTGAATGTTCCAGAAATTATCGAATTAGATGCTTTAATAGAATCATTTCGTGCTCGCGCTGACGTAAAAAGTGTTGAAAGGGTGTGCGTGGTATTAAGGCCTATAAAGACAGTCTCTCAATCAGAAGGTAAAGTCTTATAATCATTTTTTACATGCACTTGTATTAAGCTATAGTCGCATACATATTTTTTAGAAAATAGAGATAGTCTTAATATCTTTACATAATTTTTACTCCAAACAAAATATTTTTTAAAGTAATTAATATTTATCCTCACTTTTAATGCTTTAAGTTTAAATCGTGATATTATTGAGAACAATTGTAGATAATGTTTACATAGTGAAACCATATGATCCTAACGTAAATGATTGCTGTGTTTATATGGTCGATACTAAAAGCGATGCTGGATTGGTATTGATTGATGTGGGGCTAAATTTTGAACCGATTCAAGGTATAGAGAAAGATGGGTTTGATCTCAAGAATATTAAACACTGTCTTATAACACATGGTCATATAGATCATTATGGTGCTTGTTATAAGCTAAAAGAATATAATAAAGATATCAAATTTTATGCCCATGAATTGGACGCTGAGGTTATT
The DNA here is from genome assembly GCA_016839915.1 of Promethearchaeota archaeon. Lineage (GTDB taxonomy): Archaea > Asgardarchaeota > Lokiarchaeia > Sigyniarchaeales > SOKP01 > Loki-b32. The sequence goes on along the minus strand of JAEOTH010000187.1, from coordinate 14,378 downwards.
GAACAAGAAATAACAAACCCATATATTGCTCAGATTTATGCCGATTATAAATATGAACTTATTAAAATTTCAAAAAAAATAAAAAATGATAATGAAATCTTAAAATTTGGGAGTTTACAGTTTAGATGCATTCATATTCCTGGGCATACTCCTGGATCAGTCGCTTATCTCTTAGAATTGGGAGGAAAACGAATTCTTTTTGCTGGTGATCTTCCAGGTACAGCTATAAATTATCAAGGAGGAAATTTAGAAGCTTATCTTAAATCAATGCAAAAATTACTCAAAATAAATATTGATATAGTTTGTGAAGGACATGAAGATCCTATACAACCAGCTGAAAAAGTGTTAAAGTTCATTAAAGGATACATGAAGTTTAATGAAAAACTTAACAGAATTGCACTAGAAAACCCATATGATATAGAAACTTTACTTGAGTTAGCAAAAATATCATATAAAATTGGATTCTATGAAAATACATTAGATTTTTGTAATTATGCGTTAGAAATTGAACCAGATAGTGATCGGGCTAAAATGTTAATTAAACAAGCCAAGAAACATAACCCTCCAAAAATCGAATATATTAAAAACCTTATTAATCGAGTTTCAGGATCACAAAATTAATTTGCATATTCAAATTAACTTATTGCTGATACTAATCTATGGTTACAAAATTTCCTTAAGATTAATCTAAGAATATCTTCGAAACAATCCAATATACCCTCTCCATTGAGTGCGATTGTAAATCTTGAATCTATAGTTTTATATTTATGAACATTAATTTCTCTTAAGAAATCTTTCGTCTTAAATTTCTCTGGCAAATCCTGTTTATTAAATGCAATTACTATCGGAATATCATCAATACAATCGCTAAAATATGAGAGGAGTTCGTTCCAAGATGTTAGATTCCGCTCATATACTTCTTCTTGAGAATCTAATACTAAAATAATACCATCAACTGCTCGTAAAGTTATAGGTCTTGTTATCAAATAGAAATCCTGTCCAGTAGTAGTATAAATATGTAGTTTTAATCTCCATTCTTCATTTTGAAATGAAATTGTACCATAATCAAAAAATAAGGTTCTTTTTACTGTGCTTTCAATACTTTCTAGAGCTTCCCCCTTTCCAAAATGAGAGAATAAAGCTTTAATAGAAGTAGTCTTTCCTGAATAAGCGGGACCAAAATAAACTATTTTTATGCTTATCGTTTTTTCACAGTGATCAATGATCATGATTATAGATCTAAAAGTACATTTTTAAAAGCCAATTTTTTCATCTTATTACACATAATTATATACAAAATTAAATTAGAAATTTAGTTGACAAAGTCAAGATTTAAATTGACAAATTCATTTTTATATTTTGAATAGTAGTGAACAACAAATTAGACAGAATAGGGCAAATACGAAGTTTTAATCGTTTCTATACCAATTTGCTTGGGCTTTTAGATCGTACTCTACTAAAAAGTGCATATTCTTTAACTGAAGTGAGGGTACTTTTCGAACTGAACCGTCTATCAAGAGCAACAGCGAGCAAAATAGTTAAACTATTAAATCTAGACCCAGCATACCTCAGTCGAATATTGAGTAGTTTTGAAGAGAAAAAATTAATTCGAAAAGAACGATCAAACAAGGATATGCGCCAGCAACTAATTTCATTAACATCTCAAGGACAACATGCTATTTCTGAACTTCAGGAAAAAGCGAATGAGCAGATTAAAATGCTCCTTACTAATGTAACCGATATGGATCAAAATCAACTCGTAATCGCGATGAAAATAATTAGAACTATATTAGGAAGTGAACCAGAGAAGCCAGACATTTACAGTATACGCTCTCATAAACCTGGCGATATTGGATACATCACATATCGCCATGGAGTAATTTATGCTAAGGAATATCAGCTTGACGAGACTTTTGAAGCGTACGTGGCTAAATATATGGCAGAATTTATTGAAAAATATGATGCTGCTAAAGATCATCTATGGATTATTGAGAAAGGATCAGAGATAGTTGGGTCAATAGCCATTGTGAAATTAAATGATACAGTCGCACAATTGCGCTGGCTAATTGTAGAACCTCATGAGCGGAACAAAGGTATCGGAACGAAACTAACGCTAGAAGCTTTAAGTTTCTCCAAACTTAAGGGATATCAAAAAATCATTTTAGGCACATTTAGTGACCTTAAAATAGCTCGCAAAATATATTCAAAGAATGGGTTTAAGCTAATTAAGTCTAAGAACCATCATATTTGGGGCCAAAATTTAACAGAAGAACGATGGGAGTTAAATTTAGAGAGATAAATACATCAGTTATTTATTGTTAGGTGTAAAAGGAGACTCCTGCCATCAAGACTCAGAAGCCTATAATAAGATTATAATAGGAACCAGACTTTAAAATCGAGTATATTAATTTAGAAATCCAAAAAAATAAAAATATAAGGCAAGGGCAGGAGTCATTGTTTTGATTATAATTTTATGTTCAAATATGAGCAGTCAATAGAATTATTAAACCTTCTTATTCTATATCAATAGAACTTTGGCTGTTTTTAAATATCTATGACAATATATCATATCTGCTTCCTAAGTTCCTATATAAAGTAATTTTATTCGCAGATAGATGACTTTTCTATTCAGAAAAATAAAATTAAGGATTAAATCTTATAAAAAAATGATACAAAAATAAAAAGTCTATAATTCTATGTGAGCAATATTCTTACGTTAATTTAAAAAAATCTTAGTCTTCTTAATTTTTTGATAAATTTTTTCATTGGGATGTTAGGATTATTTGATAAAGGATTGTCTTCAATATGAATTCTATTATGCGATTTAACAGTGTATCACCCCATCACAGTTTTCATCCAAATCTTCAATTTTAACTCAAGAAGATTTTTTAGATTATCTTATAAAGCTTTCATTATTTTTTTAATTTTAATACTTAAATTAAAGAAAGAAAATCATAATGATTGAAGAAGCCCGAATAAAAAAAAATCTTGAAACATTTGCTTTTCCTCGATTATCTGGGACAGTATTTGAATTAAAAGCTTTTGATAAATTAACGCAAGAATTAGAGAATTTAAATTTAAATTATGAAGTCCAAGGTTTTACTTTCAGCTCATTTTACTCCAGAATATATCCTAAAATTGCATTTTCATCCATTTCAATAATTTCATTATTACTATATTTGAATATCCATATGATGATATTTTTACCTTTAATTATTGCACTATTTAGTATTTTAATTACATCTGTCATTTTGACGAGAAAACCTGAAAAAATCCAGTTTATTAAAAAATTAAATTCACAAAATGTTATTGTAAAGATTAAAGCAAAATCAGATGAAATAAAGAATAATGATAGAATTGCATTGTTTATTAGTCATATAGATTCCAAGGGACAAAGATTTAAAATTAAAATTCGAATAAGAATAATAAAACTTTGGATCTATTCATCACTTGTTCTATTTATCATTATAACCTTCAAAAATTTCATACTTATCGGATTTGAAATTATATTTTATATTAGTGGGGTGTTTCCATTAATCTTGAATATAATTGCCTCAATACTAATGCTTCTTAACATTACTGATAATACTTCTGAAGGTGCTATTGATAATGCCTCTGGTATTACCTGTAATTTAGAATTATTAAATTATTATAATCTTCCTGAAAATAGACTAACTAATTATAATATGTGGTTTCTTTTTACTGGAGCTGAAGAATGTGGTACAATGGGTATTCGTTTTTTCTATAATAATTTGGAAAATTTTGATCCCATCCAATCTTTAATATTTAATTTTGAATCTATCACTAATCATTTATATATATTCCCAGCAGTAAAAGGGAAGCTTGCTAAAGAAATTGATTATTTGCTTTTACATAACAAAAGAAATCTTCCTATCAGTCATTACCGTACAGAAAGAGTTCTCGGAACTCATTCCGATGGAGTCTTTTTAGGAAATAAAGGTTTTCAAGGTTTCGAATTTGGTGAAGTGGCAGCATATGATTATATGCATACTCCAAATGATACGATCGACAAAATCGACACAAATGTTTTAAAGAAACTATGTCAGGTTATCACTGATGCTTTAAAAGAGCATGACTTAAAATTTTTTAAATAATTTAAAGGGTTATAAACACTTTGTTTTACCACATTGCTACTATTTCATAGTACTAAAAAAGACCTACCAATATTAAGTATTATCATTATTAAAGAAAAAAAAAATTAAAGGTTATAATTTACTTAGTTTTTATATTTCTTTTTAAGAACTACAATTGCTACCATAACTACACTTGAAATACTTGAAATAATGATGATTCCATTAAAACCAGGAATAGAAGAAGGATCAACATTGAGTGTATAAGTAACATTGGTACTTTCATGATTAGGATCCACATTTAAAAATACGAAATAAAATGGTGGAATATTGTCTACTTCTGATGGATCACAAACTGAATGCATTGATACTGACCAAGAACCAGAGTCACTAACATGATCTTCAGAGACTATCCTATGCCAACTATCAGCAAGATAACAACTCTCCGAATAGCTATGTAATGTAATATTCACGTTTGGATTTGATCCTGTAAATGACCAATCAACATTTATTTTTGGGTATATTTTAACAGCCTCTTCTTCACTATAATTGAGAAGTATAGTATCTGAAACCGCTATAGTATTTGGAATGGTTAGGAGAAAGAAAAATCCTATTACACTTAAAATGAAATAAATATACAGTTTTTTTTGCATTTTATCATTCCCTCTTATCAATTCTAATTTTTACATTTAACATTTTTAAATGGAAATTAAATTTCAAGGTAATAGAATATAACTTTACTATATAAATGTTATTGGAATCATTCTTACTATTAGAGGAATAAGCTAATTAAATAAAATTATCGTCTTTTTAGTGCCTTCCAAAATACGATTCTAAATCGGAGATTTTGAAATTCTCTCACAATAATTCAAGGATAACCTTTGATTTAGTTAAATTACAATATCCATTATTAAATTAAAGAAAAGTTTAACAAATTATTAATAAATTACCAAAAACCAAAATTTAAAATTCAGGTCCAGAAATTTTAGCTAAATCTAAGATGAGAAATTACGAACTTGAAAATTCCATTAGGTAATTTGGAAGTAATAGAGAAAAAAAGCTTTATAATATACTTTTTATCTTCTTCGCTAACTCCTGAGCTCCCTCGTCAGCGCTCCCCAGAATCTTAAGCATCTCCTCTGGATTGACAATTAACGCTGCATCGAGTAGTTTTTGAAGGCCAATCACGGTATTAATCCGCTCATTCTTCTGTAAGTGGAAAATTACTAACCCTAACTGGTTTTTAAGCTTACCCTTCTCCGATTCCAGCGCCAACCGCAAAAGCGCGGGACAGACCTCCTCTATCGTCTCGCGTGGTACTCTCCTCGCATACTCGTAAATTTCAGCCCGTTGGACCTCGGTCAGCTGTTCGACCTTCTCTTCGATTTTCGAAATTTGTTCCATTTTTGACATTTTTCTTACTCACATCCTACTTTTTTAATTTTTTTGTGTTTGTTTTTAATATTTTTTGACTATTTACAATACTATCACTCTCGTATTTAAATGTTTTCGGTCAAAAAAAGTTTTATATTTCGCGGATTCTGTCAAAAAAGAATTTCTGGTCTTTTTAAATTCTACAAAATGACGAAAAAATGATCGTGTGATCTCATGTGATGTTTTTGGGTAAAACTTAATTTTCAATATTTTTTAAGAAGAAAAGGAGAAGCAAATTCGGAACATATTCGACCGAAAATGGCAAATCAAGATAGATATAGTAAGCTTTCAGTCATTCGACGACAAAAAAATGTTCAAAATTCGACATATCATTTTGATTCTCTAACGAAACCGATCACAACTGCCGTTTTTCGTCACAAAAAATCAACATTCTTGCGAATTATAAATAATTAAGTCTGGAAAAACTTGTGATAAGATTCATTAATTTTGGTCACTTTATGTGAAACATTGATCGTGATGTCGCAACATTATGATCGAAAAGCAACATATTTATATATGTTTTTTATTTATCATTAATTGTAAAACAAAAAAAAAAATGAGGGAACAAGATGGGACCTATAGAAAATGAAGAAAAATTGGATGATGTGATGGCTTATTATAAGACCATTCGAGAGGCCCTGAGCGGTTTAACTGAAATTGTTAACATCAATTTTAATGAGAAGGACTTCTATCATGCGGCTGCGATCGATAATTTAAAAGCCCTTCATGATAACATCGTAGAAGTGTTAAAAAGTTCTTTTACACCTCGCGAGATTCGAATACGCTTACGTGAATTAGAATTTAACGAGAAAGAAGCCGAAATAGTATTTCCTTTATAAAGTTTCTAATTTTTATTTTTAGCTTATTTTTTAATTTTAAAGCTTTCTTCATGTCAAACTTTTTTTCAATGAAATTTTCATGAAAATTAGACTTTGAATTTACCTAAGAAAATTTCTAATTGTCTCCTAATTAGGAACAAAAATCATAACTATTAAATACATAATCTACCGACTATACTACATAAGATTTTGAAGAGATTACCTAATATGACTATCAACTATAAAAAAATTAAATGCCCTTACTGTGGTAAAAAGTTCCTCGCCACTTTCGGAACCTCCAATTATTGCCCCAAATGTCAAGCTCAAACAACTATCGGTGAAATCGGGGGACGTTTTAAATGTAAAAGTTGCTCTCATAAATTTAGATCTCCAAAAATCCCTGACATCAAATGCCCAAAATGTGGCTCCAGAAAAATCAAATCTCTTGTCCAACTTGATGAATATGACGCTTTAGATTTTTTTTTAGGCTTTGTAGTTTAGGCTATTATGAAATTAAGTAGATTTCTCCTCGAATTTTTTAGAGTTCTGCCTTAGGAATAAAATTTATTTATTTAACTACTCAGATTTTTTTTATGAGAATTTTTATGCGATGTTTCAAATAGAAGAAGCACCCACGGGCACCAATAAATGTAATTGGTGTGGACACAATAAAGGAAATACTCTGAATTTACCTTTCCATTCCAATTTCGAAGGAATTTGGGACAAAGTAAAAATCATAAATATTAAATAATAAACCAATCTTATTTCTTTACACTATTGTATACTTTATTTTGATGAAATCACAATGAAATCAAATCGAAAAACAAAAACTATAATCCTAATAATTTTAGGAATTTTTATCGCTTTATCACCAATAGAGACCATTAATCTCAATTTTAAAAGTTCAGAATTTAGTGATAATATTAGCTTAGATAATGAAAATTTGAAAATTTCAAAAGTATCAGGGAAAATTCATATCATTAATAATTCGGGGTGGGTAGATTTTAGAAACGATGGAAATTGTACAGGTTCAGGTACTTATTCTGACCCTTATGTTATAAAAGATTTGGAAATAGACGGTGGTGGTTCTGGAAGTTGCATCAAGATTGAAAATTCCAATGTGTATTTTAAAATAGAAGATTGTACCCTCTATAACTCAAGAGAGGGAATTTATTTGTTAAATATTAATAACTCTCAAATAATTGATAATGATTGTTCCTCTAATAATTTAGGGATAGACGTAGAGAATGGCAAAAATATTAGCATTTCGGGAAACACCGTAAATAACAATTGGTATGGGATGTTTTTAGTGTGGATTAATAACAGCGTCATTTCAGGAAACACTGCAAATGACAATTCTGAGATGGGGATACATTTATGGAGCAGTAAAAATACCATCATTTCGGGAAACATCGCATGTATCAATTATATAAATGGGATATGGTTATTGAATAATAGTTATATCACGATTTCGGGAAACACCTTAAATGACAATTGGGGGGGGATAAATTCACTACAAGGTAGTAATAATGTTATATCGGGAAATACTGCAAATAACAACCGTGATGTTGGGATAGGATTAGCAGATAGCGACATTAATAACACGATTTCGGGAAACATTGTGAATAGTAATGATATTGGCATCTCCCTAGATCATAATGCATATAATTTTATTTTAGAAAATATTGTAGATAACAACAATATTGGAATATACTTAGATGAAAGTGTAAATAATACCATAATTCTTAATTGTTTTACTACTAATACTCTTTTTAATGTATTGGATTTGGGTTCTGATAATCATTGGGATAATGGAATTAGGGGGAATTATTGGGATGATTATACCGGTTTAGACGCAGATAGCAATGGAATTGGAGATGTTCCGTATAATATTTTGGGGAGTGCGGGAAGTCAAGACAACTTTCCATTAATGAGATGCCCTCTTCCTCTAAGAGGAACAGGAGGAATTCCATTCGAATTGATTATTTTAATTTTAGTTATTAGTGGAGTGGTGGTGATAGGAGTAGCAGCCCTACTGTTAAGTAGACGCAAAAGGAAAAGAATAGAGTAATTAAATTATTCTGTATTTTTTTACATCTCACTATTTTAATTGATTGGAATTTTGCACTAACTTAACATTTTTGGATGTAAATACGTTTTCAACCTTAGAAAGAAAACACAAAAATATAAAGTTAGATCTTTTAAAATCGAACTAATATAATCAATAAAATTATAATAAACACCACAATAGGTAGAATAAAGTAGATTACACAATAAAATTCCATTACTCTAGTTCCCCTGCGCATTTTAAATTCTTTCGCCCTTTTTGCTTGTTGCTGTATCATTATTTCCAGTTCAGCATCGCTAAAATAATCATCGTTAGTTTCTTTTCCTTCAACATCCTTAGTCTTGTCTGCTTCATTCATGACCTATCAGCTTATTTTACACGTTTACCAATAAGTATTAAAAGCTTCATTTACACCTCGTGAGATCCGAATGCGGTTGCGAGAGTTAGAATTTGACGAGAAGGAAGCTGAAAAAGTATTTCCTTTATAAAATTTTTTTAAATACCTTATTAGTCTTTTCAAAGCAAATTTCGTTGAAATGGGACACTAAATTTACCTTTCCAGTCGTTTTTCCTTCATTTTGGTTTGAATTTGAAAAAGAATACAATCATAAAATACATTATATAAAGTGACGCAATTCCTATAATCAATCCCGTGATACCTTCACCACTAAATAATCCAAGATATTGTTGGGCGAAGATTCCTAATAATGCGATTACAAGCATCATTATTATCTTTCCAAGAAACATCCAAACAAACTTTTTTTTTACATCGTATTTTACCATTCCTAATGGCACCATGAGCAGAGATTCCGGGAGTGGTGATATTCCAAAAATTAGGATCACGCCTGGGATTACTTTTGGTTTTTTTAGAATAATCTTTGCCCATCGATTTTGTAATTCTGGATCATCCTGACTTAGAACATACTCTGCCCCTCTTCCAATGTAGTAATCTAAAAGATCTCCAATCGTGTTTGAAATTGCTGAAAAAAAGATAATGCCCGTAATGAGAATGCCCGAACTATGTACGTTTCCTGCGACCCATGCAGCTGAAAATAAAGCAACGGGAATCATGTATGGAACCGGAATGGGAATTAAGGCTCCTATAAAGCAGAGGATTGATACAATGCCTATGGCCATCCAATAATTGGCCGTTTCTAAAGCATCTACATCAAACCAGTTACTAACATCGAGTAACGCTCCCACATCCCTATATATAAAACTAATAATTGTTACTACCACGATTATAACAAATAAGATTATGAGAAACAGATCAGATTTTTCAAGTTTTTTCATGATTTTCAGTGTAAGTATCTTTTTTTTATATAGAATAATAGAATAAGAATTCGTGATATTTATTCTTACCTACCCAGTCACTATAAGTCTTTGACTATAAGTCTTTAACACAAATAGTTGATCAGAGCAAATCTAAATTGAATTAATTATTTATATCTAATAATAAAATTTGTTTTACAGTTAGTAAAAAGGAGATATGATGATGAGTCAAGCAGAATTATCAATTTCTGAAAAATTGAAAATTATTAAAGAAAAACACTCCCAAATATATGAAATTCTAACCACAAACCGTATTGATTGTTGGATCATTTTTGTTCGAGAAACTGGGACTACTCCCGATTCCATCATGGAGTTTGTTGTTGGAAATGATATAGTTTTGGAATCAGCATTCATCTTTGTAATTTATAAAGATCAACTAAAGAAATATGCATTAGTGGGAAGTTTTGATGCAAATAATGAAATAGAAAAAGGAATATGGGATGAGGTGATTGGTTATGAACACGGCATTAGAGAACACTTACGAGACAAAATTCAAATGCTTAATCCTAAAAAAATAGCTTTAGATTTTTCATTAAATGATGTATCAGCAGATGGATTAACTCATGGAATGTATTTAATCTTGAAAAATATCCTTAGTGACTATTCTGACAAATTCATGAGTGCAGAACCAATAATTCGGGCAATTAGAGGACGAAAAACGATTACAGAACTCAAATTGATAACTAAAGCGTGTCAAATTACTGAAGAAATCAACCAATTAATGGAACCCCACTTAAAAGTAGGCATGAGTGAATTAGATATCCAAAATAAGTTCTATGAGCTCATCATGAATTATAACGTGGGATTTGCATGGCCTAAATACCAAAATCCCATGTGTGATGCAGGACCTGGTAAGGAATTTGGACATATATCACCCCAATCTAATTCCTATACAAAAAAAGGACATACACTTCATAATGATTTTGGAGTAAAATATAAGGGTTATTGTTCTGATCTCCAACGCATGTGGTTTTTTGGAAGAAAAGAAGATGTTCCACAAGAATTACGCCACGCTTTTGACACAATTGCTCAAGCAATACAACTTGCTGCTCAAAATATTAAGCCAGGATTAGAAGGATGGAAGATCGATAAAATTGTCCGTGATTACGTGAAGAATCGGGGTTATAAAGAGTTTATGCATAGTCTGGGGCATCCTGTTGGAATTAAAGCCCATGATGGAGGTGCACTGATGGGGCCACTATGGGAACGTTATGGTGATTTGCCAAAAACTCTTTTAGAAGAAGACCAGGTATTTACCATAGAACCAAGTATTAAAACGGAAAATTATGGGATGGTAGCGTTAGAAGAAATGGTGATTATTACAAAAACAGGATGCAAATTCATAGTCGAACCTGCAACAGATTTTATCTATATTAATTAGGAACAACACGTCCTTCATGATAATATAATGGAAATCTTAAAAGCTTCATTTAGATAGAAATGTTAATATATTTGTTAATTTTTGATAAATTTTTTAATACTTGAGTAGACTATTTCTGAGTAACTCATTTTTTTTTACATAGGTAATATCTTATGGAAAGTAATCGACGATTTTTACTTTTTTTTGATAAAGATGAATACGAAAAAGTTGTTCCAGAATCTGACGAGGAAAAAAATAAACCGTTTCCTTTGTTTCAAAAGCCCTACGATGAAAACAAGCCCCTTATTGATTTAATCCCTCCTGAAAAATTTGAAATTGGGAAAAAATCATTCCTAGATGTCATAAATCGAAGAATAAGTCGCAGAAATTACACGGAAGAAGCATTAAACCTTGAAGAATTATCCTTTTTGCTTTGGTGTACGCAAGGAGTGAAGAAGACTTTTAAGGATAAAGCTGGTGTTTTGCGAACTGTTCCATCTGCAGGAGCAAAAAGTCCATTTGAGACGTATCTTATAATTAATAGAGTGGAAGGGATTGAGCCTGGTTTGTATCGATATATTTCTTTTAGTCACAAACTGCTTTTTGTTAAAAGTATTGAAGACGCTGGAAGAAAAATTGGTGAGTTAACCTACGATCAAATGTTTGTAGGAAAAGGAGCGGTGGTGTTTTGTTGGGTAGCAATTCCTTACCGAACTGAGTGGCGATACACTATTCTTGCCCATAAATTTATAGCTATAGATTTAGGACATGTTTCCGAGAATTTGTACCTTGCTTGCGAGGCGATTAACCTTGGGACAGTCGCAATTGGGTATTATGAACAAAAAAAGTTCGATGCATTGCTGGAGCTAGATGGAAAAGATGAACTTGTAGTGTTAGTCGCTCCCGTAGGTAAAAGACAAAGATCTAAATAAAGTACTTTTTTTTTATATCTGGTTGTGTTGTACCGATTGTAATAGATGGATATTTCTTAAAAGAATACGCTTACTGATTAGTTTTAGTATGTTTTAAATGAAATTTTCGATTATCATCCAATTTTTTTCGTAAAGATAACAATATTTCTTTTCATTATGATTATTATTTTCAATATTTTTTTTTCCGAAAACGTTACATTTTATAACTCAAAATAATAAATATCACGATTAATTTCAATACTTAATATTATTGAAAAATAAAAAATTACTTTTTATAAAAAATTGTGAAGAAAATGGTTGTTATAACTACTAAAAAGCCAGTAGAGGAAGTTCTTAATGTTCTGAAAGATAATAATGCTAAAAAATTGTTTCTTGTGAGTTGTGGAGTTTGTTCAGCATTATGTCAAACAGGTGGCGAAAAAGGCTTAGACGAATGGAATGAAATCTTAGAGAGAGAAGGATACGAAATAGTTAATGGCATGGTTGTGGATGATGTCTGTGATAATAGGGAAATGGCTAAAATTGTACGTAAAAATGATGCTGATGTTCAAGAAGCTGATTCTATTATCACTTTAAGTTGTGGATTGGGGGTTCAATCAATAATTCAGGTGTTATCTAAGAAATATCCTGAAAAGAGAGTGTTTGTTACAAATAATACAGAATTTATGGGTATGACGGAGAGAATCGGCAGATTTTATATGCGATGTCGAGGATGTGGTGATTGTCTATTAAATGAAACAGGGGGTATTTGCCCCATAACCACATGTGCTAAATCGCTTATGAACGGTCCATGTGGTGGAATGGTTAATGGCAAATGTGAGGTTGGTAATTACGAGAAAGATTGTGGTTGGGTATTAATTTATAATCGATTGAAAGAGATAGGAAGATTAGATTTATTCTCCAAATTGAGAGATCCAGTAGATTGGAGTGAATCTGGGCACCAACGAGAAGTAGTATGGAGGTAGAGTTAAAATGGCAGAAAAAAAAGTTTATTCTAAATTAGGTGAAAAGTTAACAAATGGGGAATTTATATTAACAGGTGAGCTAGAACCTGAAAAAACCTGCGATCTCTCCCATACGATTCAAGAAGCCAAAGAAATGGCCCCATATGTAGTTGCTGCTAATGTCACTGACAGCCCACTAGGAATAGTAACTATTAATAGTATGGCTGCTTCTCACATTATTCAAAAAGAAGCAGGATTAGAAGTGATATGGCAACTCACTGTAAGGGATGTAAATAAATTGGGTATCGCAGGAATGATTATGGGAGGTCATGCATTAGGCTTAAGAAATATTTTATCTCTTACTGGAGATCACCCTAATCTGGGAGATATGCCAGAAACTAAACCCGTATTTGATCTTGATTCAGCAACTTTAATTAAATTAGTACGAGAAATGGTTGATTCTGGTACTATAAATGGTCATGAAATTGAACACGCTCCAACATTTCATGTAGGTGGCGCTGCAAATCCAAATTCGGATCCTATGGAAGCTGAAATCTTAAAGATCGGAAGAAAAGCCGAAGCAGGGTGTGAATTCATACAAACCCAAGTTGTTTATGATTTGGATAGAACTATTGAATTTTTAAGTGAGATCAAAAGATATAACGTTCCAATTTTACTTGGAATTTTTCCAATGAAAAGCTACGGTATTGCTAAGGGTTTTGATACTTTTGTTCCTGGAGTTGATGTTCCAAAGGACATTTTAGCAAAATGGAAAAACATCAAAACAGAGTTTAAGGATGATAAAAAGGAACAGAAAAGATTGTATGATCAAGCAAACTATGAGTTTTTCAAGCCCTTCATTTCCGAACTAAAGAGAAAGGGCTTGTTAGCTGGCGTACATTGTATGGCTGTTCATTATCCCCGTATCTTTCCTAAATTGATGGAAGTAATTCAAGCTTAATTTAATTCAATCCTTTTTTCCTTTTTTTATTTTATCAGGTATTTTTTATAATCTTCAATTTTAAGATATTTTAATGACCTTTCCAACTTTTAAATCAAAATAAGCATCATTAAACCTCTTCTTAAAAATATTAATGCTCTCTATGCTGCTATCATGTGGTGAAAGCGCAATTAACTTAAGATTTCTAGCTTCTAGATAGTCTAATGCGAAATCTCGATCTCTTATATGCCATGGTTCCCATGGTGGTCGTTTTGTCATGATAAATTTATGTATAGGCAATCCTGACCAATTATCTTCATTACCGGGGAATTCTGGGATAGGCAAATGTAGTCCTCCTATAACTCCATAAATCCGAGTATCAAACAACGCTTCAACACGATCTATTATCTTTTTAATTCCTTGATGTCCACAACCGACAATAATTACAATCCCTTTTCC
>JAEOTH010000186.1 GCA_016839915.1 Promethearchaeota archaeon | reverse complement strand
TTAAAATGAGTCATTTCTATTTTTACTGAACTTTCAATTCGATGTTAATATTATTTTATAATTTTTTCATACTTTGATAAAAATAGCAATTAATAATTAAAAAAATTATTTTTTTTAAAAAATAAGATTAATTTTTAATTCCTTTTTTAATCTAAATCTGCTTCAAGTTTTATTTGTTTATAAAAGTATAGTATAATTTTGTGCCTCTTTCTAGCTTTCTTTCTTGAAATATCAAACAATAACATATCTTTCAATTTAATTAATTTTTCTCTTAAACGTTTGACAACATCATTAAGATTTCCTTTATTTTTTATTATGAATCCTATAGAATTGAGATTTAAATAAAAAATAAAAAAATTAATGTCTTTTATATTAAAGTTTCTACTTGATTAAGGTTAGAAATTAAATTAAGTACACTTTTTTCTCTATTATTTAAAGTTTTAAGCGCAATTTCTAATTCATCAGGATCTTTAATCCACCCTTTTGCATCATCTATACATTTATGAAAGTGATCCGCAAGCTTCTCCAAAACTTGAATAAACCAAGGTAATTTCTTTATGATAGAAATGGAATTATGTTCTTTTTGAATGTATATATCATTAGGTATTTTTTGAATCTCATTATCAAGTTCGGTCATAGTTTCAACACATTTTTCTATTTTCATTCCGCATCTTTTCGCAAAAGTGTGATTCATCCACTTTTTCGCTAATAAACCCAAGTCATTTGTCTCTTGATAAAGTTTTTCTATAAGTGCACGCACATTTTGGGAATTTTCATTAATCTCTGAAATAAAGATTTTCAATTCAGTTTCACTTTGTATTTTTTTCTCTTTAACTAAGCTTTGTGTCTTTTTTGCGCAAATAAATCCTAGTTTTAATAGAGGGGAAAATGGCTCAGTTATTTGCCCGTGATATTCCTTTGCATAGACAATATTGTATGCCCATCCTGCGGCACAATGATCTGCTGGCATTAATCCATCATATCCAGGGTTAACTCCTTGACTTTTGAATTCTTCCTCAGTCATACCATATTTTGGTGCTAAAATACGGCTATATTCTTGTAATCCTGGTGTATCAATCATTCCAGGACCAAACACGAAGACTGAAATATTAGTATCATCTAATTCTGCTGCAAGTGATTTTCCTATTGATGCCAATGCTGTTTTAGTTGCAAAATAGGGTGCCATATATGGCCATCCTTCTGCAGAGGTTACAGTATTTATAACACCATCATTTTGTTTAATCATATAAGGTAAAAATGTTTTAATGGCACAAATAGCCCCACGGATATTAACATTATATATCTTATCCCAGTCTTCTATCGATATTTCATCTATAGTACCTGTTGATGTTCTATAGGCATTATTAATTAAGATATCTACTTTCCCAAATCTCCCAATAACTGCTTTCTCTAATTTTTTAATATCTTCTTCTTTAGAAACATCTGTTTTCACGAAAAGAGCAGTTCCTCCTTCAGAACAAATTAAATTTTCTACGTCTTTTCCATATTCATTTATTTCGGCAATGATAACGTTTGCTCCTAACCAAGCTAGAGCTCTTGCGAGTTCTTTACCAATACCTCTCCCTGCACCAGTAATGATCGCAACTTTATTTATAAGTATATTTTTGGATAAACCTAATTTTTCAATAAACATTTGATAAACACCAATTTTTTATGCTTATGATTTTATAATTAATATGACTATATAAACATTTGGGTCAGTAAGTCACTTGGTCATTTAGTCATAAATCTTTAAATTAAAAAGTCCTTATTATTATTATAATGCCTAAAGGTTTTACCACTGAGGAAAAAAAGATTATTAAAAATAACCTAATTGAAAAGGGTGCTGATTTTTTTGGAATTTATGGGTTAAAGAAAACAAATGTTGAAGACATAACTAATGCTGTAGGTATTGCAAAAGGTTCTTTTTATTCCTTCTATAATTCAAAAGAAGAATTATTTCTGGATGTTCTCACTCAAGCAGAGCAAAAGATGATAAAAAAGGTAAGTCAGTTATTAAAAAAAATGAAGAAAAATCCTAGGGAAACCTTTAAAGAATTTTTATACTTTCATATTCAAGCCCCCAACGAAAATCCAATTATACAACAAATCGCCGATAAAAATACAAGAGAATATCTTATTAGGAAACTCCATAATAATCCTAAATTAGAACAAAAGCTCCAAACTTATGAATATATTCCGAAATTTATAAAAATGTGGCAAAAAGAAGGATTGATTATAAATAAAGATCCCGAAATTTTAGCAGGTATATTGAAATCTATATTTACAATTGGTTTAGATGATGAGACGATAGAATATATTGGTAGAGATAAATTTCCTGAGATCATTGAAAATCTAATAAATATTATCGTTGAATATATGGTAATTTCTGATTCTGACAAGAAATAAAATCCATTTGATTTTCGAAAT
>JAEOTH010000185.1 GCA_016839915.1 Promethearchaeota archaeon | reverse complement strand
GGAAACTTAAGATTCCTAAATGTGTTATATCCCGTTCATAAAAATGCATTAGAATTATTAAATGAAACAAAAGAGAAGATAGGGAAAAGTAGTAACATTCAGGTATTCTTAAATAGTGGAATTAAGAACATTAAAGGTTATGTCGGAAATTATGATGTAGAGATAAACGATTCAAATAACGAAATCCATGAGTTAAAAATAGGGACAATAATAGTTGCTACTGGGGGTCAAGAATTTAAGCCATCAGGGCTTTTTGAATACCACGATAAAAATAGGGATGTAATGACTCAATTAGAGTTAGAACAGAAATTACAAAATAAGGATAAATCTTGGTTAGATCAAATTAATCGGATAACATTAATTTTATGCGTAAATGCTAGACAAAATGAAGGAATAACTTACTGTTCCAATATTTGTTGTGCTAATTCAATCAAAAATGTTAGAATACTAAAAGAATTGAAACCTGATTTAGAAATTGTTGTAATTTATAGAGATTTACAAATGGCTAAAAAAGTATTCGAAGAATATTATCGTGAACGCAGAAAAGATGCAATGTTCTTAAGATACGACTTAGAAAATATACCAGAAGTAAAAAAAAAAAAAGGAAGTCCTGAAAAATATCAGATAAAAGTATATGATACTAATTTAAAAGATAATATCGAATTTGAAACAGATTTAGTAATACTTTCGACGCCTATGATTCCAGCAGATAACTTAAAAGAATTAGCAATGATGCTGAAAGTTCCATTAGATAAGAACGGGTTCTTCTTAGAAGCACATGTTAAATTGAGACCCTTAGATTTTGCTACTGATGGAATTTTTTTATGTGGTTGTGCACAATGGCCAAAAAATATTCAGGATTCGATTGCACAAGCTAATGGTGCTGCAGGAAGAGCGAGTAGATTCTTAAGTGCCGATAAAATTACCACATCTGGGTTGGTTGCCGAAGTCTTAGAAGAGAAATGTATCGGATGTGGTAAATGTGAAGACGTGTGTCCTTATAAAGCTATAGAGCTCATAGAGATCACAAAAGAATTTGAGGATATAAGTATCAAGGTCAAAAAATCTAATATCAACGCTGCAGTCTGCAAAGGTTGTGGAACGTGTGCTGCAACTTGCCCTGTAGGTGCTATAATGGTAAAGCACTATGATTTTGACCAGATCTCGACGATGATTGATTCTTATTTATTAGAAAAGGAGGAAGTTAAGAACGGTTTGTAGGTGATAATCATGTCAAAGTCGAAAAAGAAAGCAAAACGGGAAGAATTTGAACCCCATATTTTAGTTTTTTGTTGTAATTGGTGTAGTTATGCAGGAGCAGATTTAGCAGGAGTTTCACGATTTCAATATCCTCCCAATATCCGAATTATAAGAGTTATGTGCTCTGGACGAGTAGATCCTGCCTTTGTATTAAAAGCTTTAAAGAATGGAGCTGATGGTGTCCTTGTAAGTGGATGTCATATAGGCGATTGTCATTATATTACCGGAAATGAATATACTCAAGAAAGATTCGAAAGATTACATTCTATATTAATTAGACAATTAGGAGTGGATCCTAAGCGGGTACGGTTAGAATGGGTAAGCGCATCTGAAGGAAAACGATTTGCTGAAGTGATTACAGAATTTACTAACCAAATTAAAGAATTAGGGCCTTTAAAAGCTTAAAATTTTTAATGCTTCATTGATAGGCAAATGTTTTAGTTCCTTTGCTCTATCATAATGATTTTTACAGAACCATTCTGCGTTTGGTGGATGCCCTACGCCTCCAATTTCTGCCATATTTTTTTCCCATTCAATATCGGAAGGTCGTTTTTTAAAATAAATCAAACCTCCATCATCCCGATCTGCTAGTTTCTTATCGCAAATTTTACAAATAGGAGGTCTCATAATTATATATTTAAGTTAATCTCAAAGATATTTTTTATACTAATTATTATAGATAAAAGAAATTTAAAGTAATATATCTAATTTTTAAATAATTTAGATGAAATTTTCATGAGTTGCAAAAAATGGAAAACAATATCAATTTATTAAAGTGGAGAAGAAAGGTAAAATCTCAATAATTAAGTTTGATCGCCTTGAAAAGAAAAATGCTTTGAGTGAAGCGATGAGAGCAGAAATTATTGAGTCTTTAAATTCTCTTAAAGAAGAAAAAAGAATAAAAGCTGTAATATTTTATGGAGGGGAAGAACTTTTTTCTGCGGGGTTTGATAGAGATGAAGTCCAAGCAGTAGTCCAAGGAAAAGGAGATTATCAACAATTTATCGATTCCAATCATCTTTTTCACCAGACAATCTTTGAATTTCCTAAATTATTAATTGCTGCTGTGAATGGATATGCTCTTGCGGGAGCATTTGACCTTACTGTTATTTGTCACCTTCGGGTTGCTTCAAAAGGTTCCCTTTTTGGTCACCCTGAGATAAGGTTTGGTGCGTGCCCACTTTTTTTTCCCTATATGACTCTTGTGGGGCGCGGAAAGGCTCTAGAAATTACATTAAATACAGGAACCCGAGAGACTTTTCTCACAGCTGAGGAAGCATATCGGTTGAACATTATTAATAAATTAGTTGAGAAAGGGGAAGTTTTGAATGAGACAATTAACCTAGCAAAACAAATCACCCAAACACCTGAATATGTAGTAAAACAATTACTTCAAGTAAACAATATTTTCTTCGATCAGGTTAAAACCTTCGATAATGAAATACTTAGCATAGTTCAAAGTATGAGAGGGATTTTAGGCAAATGATCTCTTTTCTCCTTATTTTTAATATCTTTTTTGCTTTCCAATTTTAAATTAAACCTATTAAAAAAAATTTAATAAATCAGATTTTTCAATAGTTAAATTATTAATTTATAATAGAATACATTTAATTAGGAAATTTAAGGAGATGGTTAAACTATTAAAGCAGCTGTTTTAGAGGAAATTCGTAAGATCGTATATAGAGAAGATTATCCTACACCAGTTCCTGGTCCAGATGACGCTTTAGTTAGGGTTAGATATTGTGGAATTTGCGGAAGTGATATAACACATTTCAAATATAAAACTTATCAAATACCAATAATAATGGGTCATGAATTAGTAGGTGAAGTAGTAAAACTGGGAGAAAACGTTTCTGAGGTAAAAGTAGGGGATAAAGTAATTTGTCTTAATGTTGCACTTGATTTTAGCGAAGGTAAATTAGGAGGATTAGGTATGTTCCAAGATGGAGGTTTTGCAGAATTTGTAAAAGTACCAAGAATTTCACTATTTCAAATTCCTGAAAATGTTCCAATAAGGGATGCAGTTATGATTGAGACATTTGCTTTAGCTATGAGAGCATTCAAGTTGTCTAGAATTGAGACTAATCAAAATATTGTAATTTTCGGAGGTGGAAACGTTGGATTAGCTTTTCTGAAAGCTCTATTAATCGATAAAAATCCAAATTATGTAATAGTTGTTGAACCTCATGAATTCTTGAGGAATAAAGCTTTAGAATTAGGAGCAACACATGCAGTTCCTCCTGGCAGACCCAAAATAAAGAAGTTTTTGAGAAACCTCGGTCCACCATCATTTATATTTGATTGTGTTGGAAATGAACAAACATTATCAGATGGACTGTTTCTTATTAAAAAGGGTGGTACAATTTTGATTGAAGGAATGTATAAAGGAAGTGTATCGATTCGTATATTTATGGTAAACAATAAAGAGGTTACATTGAAAGGATGTTTAGGGCATGATCGTGAAGATATTTTAGGCGCAATTGATCTATTTTCACGTAATAAAGTAAATGTTAATGAGTTCGTTTCAGAGGAGATTCATCTAGAGGATTTACAGAAGACCTTCGAGCGATTTCTAGAACCTAAAGACAGGAATTTCATCAAAATTATTGTCAATCCTTCGTAATTTGTGTGCTACTATGAAGATATTGCTAAGACATTAAATGAAAAATGATATTAATGGATGAACCGAACAGTAGACCTATTCTTAAAAGGCAAATTGAAGATCTCCTTCAAGAATCGCTAATATGTTTTTAAATATCCTATATTTTTTTAATTCTAAAATTATTCTAAAGTCATAACCAACTAATTAATAATTTAAAAATAAATGTCATTTCAAGGAATAGAAGAGGCTTATAATAGAATTAGCAATATTGTTAATAAAACTCCAGTTATGACTTCAAGGACATTAGATCTTCAATTGAAGGCAAATATATTTTTTAAATGTGAAAATTTTCAAAGAGTAGGTGCTTTTAAATTCCGAGGAGCTTATAATACTTTAAGTTTGCTCTCTGAGAGACAAAAGGAAAAGGGGGTCATCAGCCACTCAAGCGGTAATCACGCTCAAGCTATCGCCTTATCAGCATCCTTATTAGGAATTAAAGCAACAATAGTGATGCCAAAGGGGGCACCAGAAAATAAAATTAATGCTACAAAAAGCTATGGTGCCCAAGTTGTGTTTTGTGACAACACTCTTGAAGCGAGAACTAAAACTACTAAAGAAATAATTAAGGAGCAAAAATTTGTCCTAATTCATCCTTATGATAACGATGATATAATTAATGGGCAGGGAACTGCAGCTTATGAATTAGTTAAAGAAATTGGGCATTTAGATATTGTTATCACACCATTAGGTGGTGGAGGCTTATTAAGCGGAACTGCTCTTGCTACTAAAGGTTTGTGTCCAAATGCACGTGTTATTGGAGTTGAACCCTCATTAGCAGATGATGCTCTCAGATCACTTAAAGCAGGATTTATTGTCCCAAGTACTTATCCAAATACAATAGCAGATGGGTTACGAACTTCTCTTTGTGAAAGAACATTTAATACAATTCGCACTTATGTGGATGATATAATAACTGTATCTGAATTTGAAATAATTGATGCTATGAAATTTCTCTGGGAACGCATGAAGATAATAGTAGAACCTTCTGGGGCTGTTCCATTAGCAGCTATCTTATCAAAAAAAATTTCAGTAGAGAATAAAAAGGTTGGTGCTATTTTAAGTGGTGGTAATATTGATATTGAACCATTTTTTCAACTATTAGAAAAAAAAATTGCATAGGTTAT
>JAEOTH010000184.1 GCA_016839915.1 Promethearchaeota archaeon | reverse complement strand
TTATCTTTTTATTAATAGAATCTCCTTTCCATTATTTATATATATTAGTCAAAATGAATGCAAGTATTGCATTATAATGCATATCACGTCTAAAATTATAACATACATAATTTTTTAATTGTTTTGAAAACCACATGCGTTATATTTAAAATTATAATTAACTTAAACATTCATAAGTTTATAATCCAAGTTATTCTAAAATCAGTATTATATGGCTGAAAATATGTCCCATTCAGACCCTAAAGAATTAGTTCAAGCAAGACAATTTATTATAGAAGGGAAATATGAAGAATCTCTTCAATTATTAAATGATTTCGAAGAAAGGAGAAATAATTCGCTTCATGATATAGTATCCTGTCATCTTACTAAGTGTAGTCTCTTAATACACCAAGGTTTATTTAAAAAAGTTGTGAAATTTGCCGAACAAACATATAATGAGAGTTTAGGTTTAGAGAATAGTATCTTATCTGTTGATGCTTTAATTTTTATGGTTATAGGTTTAACTCGAAGCTTTAATCTAAAACCAGTTAATAAGATAATTAAACAAGCAGAAGAATTGTTAGCAACTCTAACAGATGAGTTAGTAATCAATAAGACACGAAGAGAAGCCCTAATAGTTCTTCAAAAAGGTATGATTTCAAATCCTTTAATTTCTCCTAAGGGTGATGTGGAAATAGCATTAAAGTATTTTAAACATAGTCTAGCAATGGGAGAATCTCTTGGTGATGATAGTATAGTTTGTTTTAATCTTATCCCCATTGCTTGGGTACTTGGTTTGTACAAAGGCGAATTTGATCATGCTTTAGAGTATGCTGAGAGAGTTTTAACTGTTGCCAAAGAAGTTAATTATAAATTTTTTATTTCCGTGGGGCTTCTTCAAAAAGCGACTTTCTATCATAATAAAGGGGAGGTTACTCGAAGTTTAACCCTTTATGAGCAAAGCTTGGCAATAGCTAAAGAACTTAACCATAAAGGACTGATCTCATCGAATCTTAATAATATGGCTGACGCTTATAGAATGAATGGAGAATTAGATCATGCTTTAGAGTGTATATTAAAAAGTCAAGCACAATCATATGAAATTGGTGCTTTGAGGCGTGTAGCTAACTCTTATGATTTTTTAATTCAAATTTTAATTGAAAAGGGTGATCTTGAGCAAGCACAGCAAAATATTAACCAATTAGAACAATTAAATGAACAATTAAACGATAAATCTACTAATTGGATGTATCTTTATAATAAAGCTTTATTATTAAAAGTGAGTCCACGAATCAGTAATCGAGGAAGAGCTGAAGAAATTTTAAGACAAATCCTCGAAGGTGAAGATGTTTTTTGGGAAATCAATCAAAGAGCCCTACTTAGCTTATGTGAACTACTCATAATTGAATTTCAGATGACTAATGAAGTAGAAGTATTAGATGATTTAGAATCTCTGATTACACGATTATTTGAAATTACTAAAAAATCTCGATCATTTTGGATTCTATGTGAAACATATCTATTACAGGCAAAAATAGCTTTAATATCATCTGACCTGGAGAAAGCTAGGCGATTAATGGCTAAAGGACAGCAAATTGCTGAAAATTTTGGCCTTAATAGGCTAGCTATGAGTATTTCAGAGGAACATGATAAATTACTTAATGAGTTGAGCTTGTGGGAGAGATTAAAAGAATCAAATGCGCCTATGAGAGAACGTATAGAATTAGTTCGTTTAAACGATCAAGTGGTAAAAATGCTCAGAAAGCGTGTAGGTGATCTTCCAAAAATAGAAGCAGAGCAACCCATACTCCTTTCTATTATGACGAGAGAGGGAGATATGGTGTTGTCCAGCCCCTTTACTGCGGATATGACTATTGATGAAACCCACTTTGGTGAGTTTCTGTCCTCATGTAATGAATTTTGCGATCAAATTTTTTCCGAATCGTTTGATCGAGTGAAATTCGGGCGATATACAATTCTCATTACAGCAGTAGATCCTTATTGTGTTTATTATATGTTCCAAGGACACTCCTATAGCGCTCAACAGAAATTAACCCATTTCTGTGAAGCTTTTAGCAAAGATCCTACTATAATGAAAATCCTTGAAAATTATGTTAATGAGAATAAGATTATTGCGATAAATGAAAATCCTTCTCTTGAGGAATTAATAGTCGGGAGCTTCCTGTCCGATCCACAGAAATTTCAGATGCCATTTAAAGCATATGCAGGTGATGAACCTTTTATTTTCGTCAGTTATTCTCACACAGACAAACTTCAGGTTTATCCAATAATAGATTATCTTAATAAGAAGGATATACACATCTGGTATGATGAAGGAATTCCCATTAGTGAAAATTGGAAAAAATCAATCGTTCAAAATTTAGAGCGATGCAAGGCATTTTTATTATTCATCACGCCTCACATAGTTGATTCAGATTATGTAAGAAAAGAAATTAGCTTTGCATCGAAAAGAAATAAAGCATTTTTTGGTGTTTACCTGAAAGAAACGGAATTACCTAGTGAATTAGAGTTTGACATTGCTGATATCCAGTCTATGAAGAAATACCTCATGTCTGATTCCGAGTTTTATCCTAAATTGAGAGAAGTAATATCTCCCGTTCTTCATGAACAAGAAACTGTTTAAATAAAATAGATTGCTAAATTTAAATTTAATATCAAAAATTAGTTGATTTACAATGAAAAAAGATCAAGATGAGTTTATAAGGGAAATTAATATTTACAAAGAATGCCGTAAAGACTTTGTTAAATATGCTGAATTACTAGAATTGGTTCTTAAAAAAATTGGGAAAAATATTTCTCTTGAAATCATAGTTCAAACTCGTGCTAAAACGGTAACGAGTTATGCAGAAAAAATACAACGCCCTGGGAAAGCAGAGCTGTATGGTCTAAATCCTGTTGAAGATTTAACTGATCTATGCGGTGGACGGATTATTTTACCAACTTTAGACGATGTAGAGAAATGTTGCCAAATAGTAGAAGAGAATTTCAAAATTCAATGGGAAGATAGCGAGGACAAACTCAATACTTTAGATAAAGACCAATTTGGATATTTATCTCATCATTATATTGTACAAATAAATCCAGATTCCATATATCTCCAAGATCTTGATGTTCCTGATGAAATTTATCATCTTAAAGCGGAACTTCAAATAAGAACTCTACTTCAGCATTGTTGGAGTGTTATTCAGCATGATAATTTATATAAACCAAGTATTAAAATTCCAGATAAAATAAAACGGCAATTCTTTCGAATTGCAGCAATTCTAGAAGATGCTGATCACGAATTTAAGAATAGCTTAGATTTTTTGAGTATATATAAAGCAAACTATGGTGCATATATGACTGTTCAAGAAATAAATGATAAAATTAATAGTTTACTATTGGTTTATGAAAACGCTCCTGATAAATCAAAAGAACTTCAATTGGTATTAAGAATAGTAAAATTAGCTAGAGCAGTAGAAAAATGGGATCTTAATATAAAATTACTAACTGAGTTTATCAATTACAATGATCCTTCAGTATTAAGAGAACTCGGTCTTGCTTTATATAAATATTATGGTAAAAATCCTACAGGCACTGAATATCAACAAGGACAAAAATATTTGGAAGAAGCAATAAAATTAGATCCAGAAGATACCGATGCATTGACATGTTTAGGGGGATCATGGAAGAAATTAAATCTTGAAAAGGCGCTCGAGTACTATAACCAATCATATAATATTAATCCTGATGATACTTATACAGGAGTAAATTACTTTATTACCAATATTGCTCTTAATAAAAACATTGATATCATTGATTATTCATTACCAGCTATCAAGAACATCATTAAGATTAGTGAAGAACAAATATTAGTTGGAATTAACATCCCATGGGCATATCTCAATAATGGCTTATTTAAATTATTTTCTAAGGATGTAAATGGGAGTTTAAATAATTATTTACTTGGAATAAAGTTCTCTACGGCAGGATGGATGATCTCTACTCATCTTGATGATTTAGATAGTCTTAGTATGATAGATAATGAACTAGAAGGAATAAACATAGTAAGACAATTATTATTGCTCGGTTTAGCTATTCGATTTAATAATAAAAATGCGAAAGTTCGTTTGGAAAGAGAATATGGGGTAAAAGAAAGAAATTTAAGCTTGCCATTGGTAATAATTACGGGAAGTACGAAGATGAGGAAGGAAGAGTTAGGAGATGATTTACAGAAGAACTTGTTAGATGCTTCTAGATTTTATAAAGGAATGATTATATCTGGAAGCACAGTTGCAGGGGTTTGTGACCTTGTTGGTGATATTCAAAAATCCTATCCTCATTCAATAAAAACTATAGGGTATATTCCAAAAGATTTTCCTAACCATGTTAAAATTGATGTAAGGTATTCAAACATACACCAAACAAATGGAACCGGTTTCAGTTTTTTAGAAGCACTTCAATATTGGACAGATATAGTATTAAATGAAATCCCTATAAGTAATATTAAACTCCTTGGGATTGGAGGAGGAAAGATCTCTGCGTTTGAATATCGTCTAGCATTGATTTTTGGAGTATATGTTGGTATAATAGAAAAGATTACTGGATCCGGTTTGAAATTACTTCAAGATCCTTCATGGCAAAATGAATATTTAATCAATGTAGAAAATCAAGTTGAAACAATTAAGGACTTCCTTATCAAATAAAAATAATTCATTGAAAATTATAATTATGGTGTTCTTTAGCGAAGAATTTGATGAAATCAAAAAATCAAAAAATCCTGATCTTATAAATGATTTTTTAATAAAATTAAGTACAACCCCTAAGCTTGAATATTTTACGATTTTAGATTATTTTATCGACAATTTAGATCTCCAAATATTTGAAAAAGTTAAAATAAATCTTGTCTTTTTGATAGGAGAAATTGCAAAAGTATCCAATATAGACCAGAAATATTTGGATTTTTTATCCAAAACTTATTATTCATCAGACAGATGGGTCAGAGACGAGATAATCCAAGCAATTCGAAAAATCTCGAAAAAGGTAATAATTAGAGAAGAAATTGTTCAGTTAGTGGGGTATGCTATAAATGATGAGTATCTTCCAATTAGAATTAATGCTCTTAAAACATTACTAGATTTAGAAAAAATGCCACTTTTAGTTTGGAGGAACATCTTACTGGCATTGAATTCAAAAGATTCTGAAATAGTAGCAATTTCAGCAAATATATTTGATAAATTCCTTCCCGATTATCATCAATTGTTAGATTCATTGAACCATTTAGAGAACTATAAAATTTTGAAACGCAATGGATTAAGGTCTTTGTTACTTATTTATTTTAGAAGTTCAATTAATTTAGAGTCATTTCGGAAGAGTATTGCAACCTTAGATTGGGAAATCGAATATAAAGAAAAATATTTTCAAGAAATTGATATTTTTGAAAGAATTCTATTGAAGAATTTATAAAAGAGAGCATTTATTGATATTTTTCGAGGATAACATCTAAATCTTCATTAGATAATACAATTTCATTGAAAATTTTTATCAAAAGCTTTATAATTTCTCTGGAATTGCCATTAGAAGTTTTATAAATGTATTTTAGTACGTTACCATTTAGGGGATAATATGAGTCTGAAAAATCTCTGAAATAATCAAAATAATTAATATTGCCAAAAAAAAATTCTAAATTATTTTTATAAAACTTGGAAAGATCTTCTTCTATGAAGTTAGGTAAAATAATTGGCTCCATTAATACATTTAAAAGATCGCTATTCATTTCTTCAAACTTATTCTTTATTTCCTGATAAAATTCAACTGATTTTAGGGTAATAATGATTCGTAGACCTTCAATTTTATTTAATCTTACTATTTTATCTAATAATTTTTCAGCTTTCCGCTTATCTGGTGATTCTTTACTGCTATATAGCCAACTTCTATCAAAAACTTCTTCAGTTTCTTCCTCTATGGATAGAGGCTTCATCATAGAAAGGACTTTTTCAAAATCATCAATAAATAACACACTACTTACCATTGAATTTTCAACTAGCACTTTTAACATAGTATATGAGTTATTTGTCTCCCTCAGATCATGCTTTAAATTTAGTCTTGAAAGATCTCTAATATCAATGACTTCTCCTAAAAACCACCTTTCAGCTTCTATCTTTTTATATGGGTCTAGTTGATGGGCAGTTAACGCATTTATAATGTCCATTATAGCGGATTTATTTTCAAAATTTGATGTACATTTATTAAGAGCAACTTTTCTTACTTTTTCGATATCAGCTAAATGAAAAAAGCCATATTTTCGCTCTAAAGCACCCCATTCATTGCATAATCTTCTCGCAATAGATCTTAGAACCTCAATACCCATACTTTCAATAAATTCTGAGTATATATAGTAATAAAATTTCTTAATAACATTCTCTAAAGAAACATAGACAAGATTATAATAATACAATTCATGTTTTAATGCCCAATAGAAATGAGTTTTTCCTGTTCCTACTCCTCCTATAATTGGTAAAATAAAGTTTCCGTTTTTTTCAATTATATCAATTATAGAATGTAATAATTCTTGTCGTGAGTGAACCAACCCAATATCTTCTTCAATTTCTCCGGTAGATACGAATTTCTTAAAGGGAGATCCTGTGAATTTTAAAAGACTAAGTAATTTTTGTCGTTTATTTTCGAAAAGGAGCATTTTACTCTGCTATTTTTTAATTTTTAATTCTTCAATTCCTAAAATTATAATATATTCCACTACTTTATCATCGACGTTGATAATCGGTTCATAACTTATATTGAGTTCATCATTCTCATCCCTTCCAACTATTAAGCAATCATAAAATACAGGATCACCATTATGATCAATAACCACCCTGTCAGCAACAATAATCCCATTCCTAATCATTGAAATTGGATTTTTGAGAATTTCACCTTTAAAAAAATCTAAATGATTAACACCAAACTTATTATCATTAATATATAAGCTCGCAGTGTGGAGTAAATTAATGGTAAATGGAAAATTATTTGTAAATTGACCTTGATCATACTGTTCCATCGTGGTTTCAGGAATTAAAACAGAGTATTCCAGCGGAAATTCTTTTAAATTCCATTCCAAGTCCGAACTTTTTGAGTAAGGAATTAAATTATTTCCAACATGTTCAAACCCTATAACTAGTCCTTCGGAAATAATAATTCCTTCAGATTCTGATATTTTTATATTGTCCGAGAATATTACCTCCTCTTGGCATTTTGATATTATTGACCCTGTAAATTCTCCATATATTAATATATCTTTTAAAGAGTCAAATAATATAAAATCAGTCGACTTTTTCATAGTAACTATTTTTTCTTCAATTTTAGCTAGTCTTTTTAACTAAGAGTTTCAATGAAATATCATTAATCTTATATATATATACCTTCAATATATTTTTTGGTAGTATATAGAATAAATATCAGTAGATAGTAAAAAATGAGGTCTTCTATTCTATCGCAGAAAATATCAGAGTTATCTAAAACAAATTTATTAGATAGAGCAAGTCAATTTATTTTTTCGACCGGTTTAAATGATGGAACATCAAAATTATGTAGAGCAAACATGAAATATGGTTTAGCTCAGCTTCAATTAATTCAGGAAAAATACGGGTTTGAACCAAAAGCAGCTTTTATTTCTTCTCCTGACGAAACAATCACAAGAAATAAATTTCGATGGAATTCAGGTCTAGGATATGGGGGAAGATTAAATTGGGGTAATGGAAATGATAGAATAATTTTTCTTAACACAAAACCAAATTGTTGTGGCCTCTTGGTTGGAGGGCTAGAAGAATTACCCGATCCCTACTCTTTAATTAAAAAAATTGATAACATAAAATCGGAAGAGTTATATTATGATAATATCCTCATAGATTGGGATTATGGGATATCTAATCATTTCATAAACTGTTTTGAGACAAAAAATTTATCTGATATTAAGCTTCCACCTTATATTTTTCTTATTCATGGAAGTTGTCCGGAGTTGCGAGATGATAAATTTGGTGGAATTGGGTTATATATTGATAAATCAAAATCATTAAAAGAAATTGCTATAGAAGAAGTTACTAAATTAGGAAAACATTATATATTGTTAGATTCTGATGTAAAGGAGTATCTTGAATTCAACAAAAAAGCTTTAGAATTTTCAAATATAAAAAGAGAGATAATAGCTAATAATATTTTTGATTATGGGTATACAGTTATTTGTAATCAACCGCATCAATTTCTTAAGGATTGTAATAATATGTATTTAGGAAGTAATTGTACAGATCTCAAATGTGAGCTAATTCAATCTGAGATTTTTCCTACCACACTTAGAGCAGATATTGCTGCTTATTTATTTAAGGGAAAGAAGAATCTTTCGGAAACTACCCTGAAAAATCAAAATCTTTTAGAAAGAGCAAAAAATTTAGAACTATTAGATTTATTAAAAAACGCTTGTATTCTTCCACATGGAGGAGGGTATGCTTTTAATGATGTAGAAGATGTATTGGATGTATTAGAATATAAAGACCAGAGATATTTTGTTACTTCATTGAAATCAAATATTAGTCGATTAAAAATAATTAGAAATGTTAGTGAGTTGCAATTTGAATATAGAGGACGTGACGTCGTCCTTAAAACGCTTCAATTAGATCTTGGAGATATCATAGTTCGTTTGAATCCATTGTTTTCATTAAAACTGTAAATTATTCTATTTTTGCTCCAAGAGGTAAGTCTTTATCAGGTATTAAAATTGATACATTATCACCTTCAACAGCTGCAAGAAGCATCCCCTCACTTAAAATTCCTCTAAGTTTCCTTGGTTCTAAATTAGTTAACACCACTATTTTTTTACCTTGTAAGTCATCTGGTTTATAGTGTTCAGCCAAACCTGCAACTAAGGTTCTTTTTTCAGTTCCTAAATCAATAGAGAGTTTATATAGTTTATCTGCTTTTGGAACTTTTTCAACCTTTTCAACTAAAGCTACTCGAATATCTAACTTCTTAAATTCATCATATGATACCAAATCCTTTTCACCTTTCTTAATTTTTCTTAAATTATTTAAATCTTTAACCAATTCTTCAATATCTATTTTTTGAAAGAGTGGTTTAGGGACTTTTATTTTATGTCCTTCTTTCAAAACTCCATCTTTAATGCTCTCCCATGATAATTGGTCTAATGGCTTTTCGACATTGATATAATCTAAAATTTTTTTCGTAGTATTAGGAATAAATGGTCCTAACAAGATAGCTAGTGCATATACTGCTTGAGCAGATATATTAAAAACTTGACCTGCTGCAACTTTATTCTTTTTGATTAAGTGCCAAGGAGCTTTATCATTTAAATAGACATTTCCTTCCCTTCCAAAATTTACAATTTCTCGTAAAGCTTTTCTTAATTCAAAATTGTCTAATAACTTTCCGATACTTGTGGATATATTATTTATTTTTAATATAAATTTCTTATCTATCTCATCTAATTCAATTCTTTTTGGTATTGAACTATTAAATTGTCTATAAATAAAAGTTAAAGATCGATGAATGAAATTTCCTATGACATCGTTAAGCAATTTTACATTATTATCAAATTCAGACCATAAAAATGAAGTATCACTTTTTTCAGGCCTATTATAGATTAAATTAAACCTCCAGTAATCTAAAGGTGCTAAATTGAGAGCATCATCAATCCAAATGCCAATTCCTCTTGATTTTGAAAATTTCTGATTTTCATACATTAACCATTCAGTTGATGATACATTATAAGGTAAAACGAGTCTTTCACCTTCTTCTTTGTCATCATTGTAAGCTAATAATAATCCAGGGAATACAATCAAATGAAAGATAATATTATCTTTTCCAATAAAGTACACTGTTTTAGTATTCAAATCTTTCCAAAAATAGTCAAATTTATCTGGTTCATTAATTATTTTTTCTGCCCATTCTTTTACAGCAGTTACATACCCTAATACAGCCTCGAACCATACATAAATAGTCTTATTTTTAGCACCTTTGAATGGTGCGGCAATTCCCCATTCTAGATCTCGTGTAATTGCTCTTTCAGGCAAACCCTCTGCTATACTATTTAAACACATCTGTCGGGCATTTGCGGGGATATTTGCATTTTCATTAATTAATTTTGCCAAACGGTTCTGTAATTTGGGTAGATCTAAATACCAATGATTTGTCTTTTTGATTATAGGTGGATTTCCACACACAGCACATCTAGGATTAATTAGTTCTAAAGGAGTTAATAGTTTCTGGCAGTTATCACATTGATCTCCTCTAGCATCTTCAAAATTACAATGAGGACATGTTCCCTCTATAAATCTATCTGGTAAAAACAAATTATCATTTTGGCAATAGAACGATTCAATCTCTTTTTCTTTTATGTATCCATTTTTTTGTATATCTAAATACATTTTCTGTACAAATTCAATATGGGTTGGATTATGAGTTATCGTATAATTATCAAAAGAAATCTGCCACTTTTCATGTAAATCTTTAATAATCTTATGATATTTAAATGCTAGATCTTCAGCAGAAACGTTTAATTTTTTTGCCTCTAT
Source organism: Promethearchaeota archaeon (assembly GCA_016839915.1). GTDB lineage: Archaea > Asgardarchaeota > Lokiarchaeia > Sigyniarchaeales > SOKP01 > Loki-b32. The sequence goes on along the minus strand of JAEOTH010000184.1, from coordinate 52,317 downwards.
TGAAACGGGAGTTCCATGAGAATCGGATCCAGAGACAAATACTACTTCTTCACCTTTCATTCTCAAAAACCGTGCAAATATATCGGCTGATAAAGTACTTCCAATTAAATTGCCTAAATGTGGAGTAGCATTTACATAAGGCCATGCTGATGTGATAATCCATTTAGTCTTATTTTTATTTCCTAATTTAATCGACCTCTAATCTTAAATTTATTAATAAAAAGAATGCGATACTTAAATAATTTAAACAAAATAAGAATTAATAACTAATTAATGTACCAATATTTTTGCACCACAATTTCTACAGGCATTCAGTTCCTTATACATCTTCTGAAAGCAAGGTTCATGGTAATATGAACCACAATTTTCACATTTATAAACCTTAAAATCACCTAAAAAAATACTATGACAAAATGAACATGATACATCAATTTGATCAATATCATCATCAGGGACTAATGTTACTTTAGTTTCTAAAATCTCATTGTCTTCAGCAATCTCTATTTCTGGAAGTTCTTCTATTTTATCTTTAACTAAATTTAATGCTGCTCTTGGTAATTCTAATAAGAAAAAACAAAATGGGCATCGGAACACATTTTCTTTATATTCCGTTTTCTTAGCCCACATTGCCGCACAAGATAAATGCATTGCTCGATCACAACTAGGACAATACCGCCCCTCACTAAAGAAATCAGATCCAGTAACAGCTGCTTTAACAGAATGGCAAATTTGACATTTCTCTTGACTTTTTCCTGTTCCTTTTATCATTAGCCTTAGATCTAATAAGGAAGGTCTTCTTAATGGAAGAGCAATCTCACTAATCAGAGGTGCAATTTTATCATCTTTATCAGGAGAGAAGTAATCGACGGTTTGTTTAACTTCCTTTTTTATAGCAAACTCATTTCCCGCATTAATAATTGATTTAGAATTATTAAAATATCCAAAATCTCCTCCTGTAGACTGAGTTATTCTTTTTAGAGAGAGTTCTCCGTGATCTTGTTTACCTCCCATTTGTAAAGCATCAATAAATACACCTAAGCCCTTTGCTATATCAATTATCTTTTGTAATTTGCTATTTTCATTACTAAATTTATTATCAGTAATTATAAATATACGAGCAGTTTTTCCACCTAACTTTCGCATTTCTTCAACGAGAATTTGCAATGCAAACGCAATCCCTTCATGTAAAAATCCTCGACCTGAAATTTGAATTTTTTTTAATGATTCAATTAATTTACCATCTTCAAATGCAAAATTTATCAATTTTTTTGTTATATTCCCAAAAGAAATTATTGAGATTCGATCTTTCATATCAATAGATAATTTTGATTGAATGAAATTCTTAGCGGTCTGTAATTCTACCTCCAACCTACTTGGTTTAAAATCTTTTCTCAACATCGACCTAGAAGCGTCTAAAAGGAGAACAGTATCTTCAATTTTTTGTTCAGGCAAATTATCTAAAAAATTAACTTCTTTATTAAAATTAATAAAATAATAGTAGAAGAATCTTATAAATTTCTATATCTCTTTTTAGATATTTCTTTATTTTAAATAATTATATGCGAATAGGGCATATACTTTAATTGCATTGATAAAATCCTCTATTTCTATATATTCATCAGTTGAATGAGCACTTGCTCCACTTCCAGGCCCAAACATAATTGTTTCAGGACAATACCCCTTGTTGCGTAAATGGGAGGCATCAGCACTTGCGGGATATAGCAGGTAAAATGGCTTTCTATTGTATGCTTTTTCAACTATTCCATAAAAACTCTTTAGAATAGTAGATTTTTCCCAATCGTTCCAATAGGAGGGTTCAGAATATTGAATAATCTCTATATATACAAAAATTTCTTCTGGATCGCCTATTGGTTTAGTCTTTAACGTGTATCCTAAATCTTCTTCAATTAATTTCTTTAATGAGTTTATAATTGGATCTATCTCTTGTCCTGGTAATAATCTGAAATCTATAACCGCTTCACATTTATCGGGTACTACATTATCTTTTATTCCTCCTTTGATAATTGTCAAGCTTTTTGTGAATTGTGTGAGGGCTTTTATAACACTGTCTAGCATTGGTTGTTCGCCAATAATTTTTTCTAGAGCTTCTAAACTTGGAAATGCTACACTCATTAATTTTTTTATTTCTTCTGATGATAAAGGCGGTTTAATTTTTGGGATATACTCATCTATTTGATCTAAGTTATGAATTATTTCACTCATCATATAGATTGCATTTTTTCCCATGAACGGCCATGAAGAGTGAGTAGAAATACCATTTGTGATTATCTTAACAACAAGACGCCCTCTTTCTCCTATACTTATGACGTGAGGTAAGGGTTTAAGTCTTGTTGGTTCTGAAATAATCGCAAAATCAGGTTTAATTGAGTGTAATACATTATCAATACACCATTTAGTACCATATTCACCGCCCGTTTCCTCATCTGCTACTGCGTTTAATATTATATTTCCGGAGAGTTTAATATTTAATTTTTTTAGAATTTTTAAAGCTATAACCATTGCTGCTAAACCTCCTTTCATATCAGTTGTACCTCTTCCATAAAGATATTTTTTTCTTTTTATAGTAGCTGATAATGGGGGATATTTCCATTCTTCTTCATTTCCAGGGGGTACAACATCCATATGTCCATTATAGAGAAGTTTTTTCCCATCAAAATTATCATTTAAGTAAGCAATTAAGTTAGCACGGTTATCTCCAAAAGGAAAAATTTCAGATTTTATATCAGAATCTTTTAGGTATTTATCAATAATTAGAGCAACATTTTTTTCATTCCCAGGAGGATTATAAGATTCCGCTTGAATTATTTCTCTAAAAAAATCTAAATATTTATCTTTATTTTGTTCAATATCTTCTAAGATTCGATCTTCACTCATTTAGATTGCCTTTATAAAAATTAATGCTGTTTCAATTTAAGATAAAATTGAGAATTTAAAATATTTTGTTATATAGCAAATTCAACTAAAAAATATTAAAAATATTAAAACTTTTAACTTTTAAATTATTTTATAAACAAAAATTAGATATTACGGTAATTTTATTGATTCGACGAAAAAAAGAGATAAAACGAATATTCTTTATTGCACTTTTAGTTATTACAGTTTTTTTATCTAATGTACAGATTTTAAATAATTTTAATGTATATTACGATAATAAATCTAATAATGAAGTTGTATTAGATGAATTTCCACTAACATCTGATTTGAATGATATTATTTCAGGTTCTGGTAACAATCAAAATGTTAGGGTTTATGTCAATAATCAATCTGAAAATAAGCTAGATAATGAAGATTATTTTGAAATTCCTGCACTTACAACTGAAAATATGTATCTTTCTCGTGGGAATTTTGAGTTTGAGTTTCAAAACAATTTTACGACAGATTACATTCTTGAAGATAATAACGCTCTTTATGCGGAGGATTTTATCTCTTTTGATTATGATGCGGGTGCTTCTGGGATTACTTTTACTAATGGTACTCCAAATGAACCTTGGAATTTTGGCAGTTTAACAGATAATAATAATGGATCGTATATTGAAGTACTTGCCAGTGAAGGTGTGTTAAATTTTACTATTTCAGCCGATTTCACAGGCTCAGTCTATGATTTAGGAGTGACTTATGGTAATGTTGCATTCAATCGGTCTAGCATTTTAGGAATGATTTCTTCATTAGTATTTAGAATTTATACTGATGCAAACTTGACAGTAAGGATTAACGATCAATCGTCATGGAAAGAAATTATTTCTGTTCTTCCCATAAATAGTAGCTTAGATCGTCAAAATTTAATAAGAAGAATAATTAATGAAAATTTAAATTTCATTAACCAATCAAATGTGTGTGAAATTCAATTTATTTTTGAGAGATATGATCATAATCCCTTTAATGCTGAATTATTTGAATATGATATGCGATCCTTATATGCCTTTGATCTCCCGATAACTGATCAAGAATATGTGGCGTTAGAGTTTGATTTAAAAGGTAAGAAATCTACAGTTAATGGTTTTTATGCATGGATAAGAACACTTGATTTAGTAGAAGCGGGAATCTCACAATTGAATATTACTTTATATAGAGCTAATGCAACAGTCGTGAGAACAGATGATAATCTAAGAGGTATTAGTTTAGGTCCAGAAGATAATGAAATGATTGATACTCGTTTAGTATCTTATACTGGAGATAGTCTTAACTATTTTGAATTTAACATAGGTAATACCATTAATTTAGATCTTTTTAATTACTTCATTGTAATCAAATCTGATAATCCTAAAGAAGTGTATAGTTTGGTAACACTTCCTTGGTATGATTTTGGTGGCGATGGGCGAACTGAGCATCAATTAAAAACAACTCGAGATGATGGAGATAAATGGAGAAATGCGAAACAAACAATAGAAGCTACAACTCTACCATATTTATCTGGTCAATTAGATGCAAGTTCTTTTAAGTTAAATGTTACACGCGGTTATATGCCATCAGATTTCTTTGTGAACAACAACCAAACTCTAAGAATTCAAGATTTACCATTAGAAAATTTAGAGATTGATGTAGCCCCCTTTAATGAAAGCTCATACTTAACATGGGGTTTAGGTCAATGGAACCATAGTTTTTTAACTGTGATTGAAGAAGAAATTACTAATGTTTTTCAAGTGGATCTGAGATGGAATAAATTAATTATAAACGGTTTTAAATTCAATGTATCATCATATTCTGTTAATGCTTACTGGATTGAAAGTGCCTCGACTACATATCAAGCAACTTATAATAACGATCCAGAATGGTTATTTAATTATTATTTTGATAAAGATGATACATCTTTCGACAAATGGGATTTTTTTGAGTTTTGGTACGTCTTCCCTGATTATTTTGTTGCTAATAATGTAACACATCCAAATAGCCAAGAGATTCTTCCTTCTGGAACAAAACAAACTGCTTTAATTGAAGATCAGACTAAAGATAAAATAATTATTCCGAGTGATCTTGCAACACAAACTGGTTTTTATATTCTCAATTTAACATCTCATAATTTTATCCATCATACACACAGTTATATTAATTATAAAGGAATTTTGTGGGAATCTAATGGTTTTATGTATGAAGATAACATGTCTGTCAGTGTCGGTATACAAGATCAGAACTTAAACGCGCCTAAGGGGGGGAATGCAAATGCTACACTCTTTTATCCAAATGGTACTAAGCTTCCAACAGCAGAACTCTATTCTTCTCTTGGAATTATTAAAGATTCATCTTTGATTTATGATTTTAATAATCAAACCATCTTAGAAATCACAGATGTTCTTACCACTTTTGGTGAGTACCATTTAGGATTCTTTTGGTTTAATGGATCTGCGATTGGTTGCAAGAAAATAATCATTTACATCGATACATATGATTTGGAATTATATAATTGTGAGTATTATCCAAGCTTAAAAAGTAACGTCCTTGATGGGGAAATCAAGAATAAGGTTTTTAATAATTATACAATGTTGATTGCTTCAATTAATGAAACAACAGGATTATCTCTCCCTAATTATTATCCTATTGATTATACTGACATAAATGCAGAATATTCTTATGTAATAGGAGATCAAGAACTACCAGTGTTGTTGACTTCATTTAAACAGAGTGAAGAAATTTTAAATCCTAATGAAATTGTTAATATTAAAACTACATTTCAAAACTTACATCCATTTATTCCTCTTAGTGTAAAGATTAATGTAAAACTTGTGTCATTTATGAATGATGAGTGGATTATAGCAGAAACGACATCAACCAGTAGCATTTTAAATTTCTCTGGTCATCCAGATGATACTAATGAATTTGAGATAGATCTAACAATTCCCGATTTAATTAGTGCTACAAGTGGATGGGAAGGTGTTAATGCGCCTATAAGATTAGGTGGTGCTAAAACATTAATAACTATTTTTGTTGATGATGTTAATGTAGGTGTATTTGAAAATCCGGATATCTTATTACTTAGTAATGAAACAAATACTGATTTCGAAGGTAATATTCTTGGTTTAAGGGTTGCAGAAGAAACATCTAGTAGGACAATTTTATACGAATTCAATAGAGATGAGTGTATATATTCTCCTAACAAAACTCTGTTTCTTGTTAATATTATTGATCAAAATTATGTGAGTAACTATTACCAATTTACAGATGAATTCTCTTTAGCTCTCAACAGTAAGTTTACAAACATTACTGTATTCCCCCGCAATCCCATAAAAGGGCAAATCTTTAATATTAGTTCTATTTTAACAACTGAATTTGGAGATAAACTATCGGATAGAAATATATCTTGTCAGTACTATGATTCAGGTATGTGGATTGACATTGATTCAGATTTTACGGATTTAAATGGGTTTACAACATTTTTGATTGATACTCAAAATATTAATTTTAAAGGAGATTTATTACTTCGTTTATTTTGGAATGGTGATATTATTAATGGAGTTTCAAAAAATGTTACGGTTGATATTATTCATCAGAGCAATAATCTCTCAATATCAATTATTCCAAATGAAATTCTGATTTTACGCCAGAGAACGACATCATTCAATATTAGATTATTCAATTTTGGAGATTCAAATTTAAGAATTACTAATATCTCAATAGAACTTAATCGAAATCAAGAATATTCAATTGTCCAGATTGATCATATCCTTTTAAGTTGGTTCCCATCAGGAGAGAGCAGTATAATAATTCTTGAGGTTTCAGTTAAAAATGTTAAAAGCATAATACTATCAATTTCAATAACAGCACAAAACATAATTACAAACGAAAGTATAGTTGTCTCAGAAGAAGGTACGTATATAGCTTTTGAAGTTCCTATTTTTGAATACATTGTTCAAAATTTTATGTTGATTGTAATATCAATGATTGTATTAGCTTTAATTATTGCAGTCATCTACGGTAGAAAAGCCAAAAAACGTATAGAAACTCCAATTGAGGAACCCGCCCCTAAGAGACCACGTAGAGCCAAATATGTTCCTGTAGCTGAACTTAAAAAACCTCAGCCAGTGAAAAAGCCAGTCAAAAAGAAAGAAGAACCAAAGGAAAAGGAGAAAGAAAAAATAGATTTAGATTCTCTTTTGGAAGAAAGAGGACTAACAGATGATAAGAAGAAATCTGAAAAATAAATTCTGCTTTTTCCTTATTTTTCAATTCCTTAAAAAAAAGAGAGTATAAAATTATAAATTGGATATTGATATTAAATTTCTCTTTAAAAGCGCAAGAGAACTCCTCCCATCTAATCCTGCCAACGCAATCAAAACACTTTTTTCTGACCCTACTAACACAGCAAATCCTTTTTCTAATTCAATCGTAGTTGTTTTTAATCCACCCTTACCAATATCTCTACCTAAATTATTTGAATCCTTAATGATTGCAGCGCAGGCTTTCGCAATTTTCCCGTGATCCATATCTGTTAATGTCTGACCAATTAAAACCTTCCCATTTGCATCAGCAGCAATAAGACCTTCTGTTTCAGGCACTATGTCCATAAGCTCTGCCAATTTCTTTTCTAATGCTTTTTTATCCACCATAATATTATCCTAACATAATAATTTGAATTGATTTGAATTCTGAAATTGGTTAAGAAATTATCTTAAATAAATATATAGATTAAATATAGAGTTTAAGCAATTTAAATTTATCAAATATATAAAAAAGGAAAATTAGAAAAAATTACTTTTAATATGTTTATTTTAATATAATAAGAATAAGCTGCTCTTCAAGAGCGATCATAGTTTCACCAGAGCTAGTCTCTAAACGTATAAAATTCAGCGTCCCTTCCTTCAGAGCTTCAACAACTTGTTTACCTTTTCCAATGAGGGAAGTAACATAAGCAGCAATAGATTCACTAAGTTCTATATCTAAATTTGAATCTATTGGTAAGCCAGATGAATCGCAGATAATTACTCCACGAATTCCTTCTCTTTCTTCGAAGCGTCGAATTATTGCCTTAACTTCTGCTCTATTTATGATAGTATATCACACCTTGAGAAATAATAAAATAAATTTTAATATTATAATGTTTTTAAGGTTTTTAAAAATTTATATAACCATTTCAATAAATAAATTTATTGAATTTTTTTCTTTTACTTTAAATCTTAGTTTAGATAGTTAGATGGCATTTTCTAAATATCAAAATCTTCTAAAAAATAGTTCCGAAACATGTTTAGTTGCCTTTCTTCTCCAACAGAACTAATGCCCATGTGTCCTGGTAAAATTAAGAAATTATCTGTGATTTCGGGATTATACATAATTTTGGTTTTAATACTTGAAAAAAGAAGATGCGGATCTCCACCCTTAAGATCAGACCTGCCAATGCTACGTCGAAAGATTAAATCTCCTGTAAATATAACACCATCTATACTTTTACCTTCGAATTCCTTTGGCTCTTTTGAGTAATAAGACAATGCACCTGGTGAATGTCCTGGAGTTTCTAGAACCTTTAGATTCATTGCTCCTACTTCAATGGAATCTCCTTCTGAAAGCCATTTGTCAGCTTTTTTATGAGTAAAAATACCAGATTCAAACTCTTTTTTATTAAACATTAATGGTATATCAAAATATCTTAAGATCTTTCCTACTTTTAATGTATGATCATAATGACCGTGTGTGAGTAAAACAGCAATAGGTTCTGCTTCTAATTTTTCTACAGTATCTATGATAATATCTGGATCACCTCCAATATCAATCATAACTACTTTCTTATTAGAACCGAAGATATAACTATTAGTACCTAATGGTCCCACAATCAATCTTTCTAATATCAAATATATCACACTTCTTGTAGGCGTGGAAGTCTAAAAAAAAATAGAGGTATTAGTTTTTAACCAAGTCGTTAATATCCTTTAACTTGTTATATACATCTAAACCCTTTTCCGTCAATTTGATGTATTTTATTTTGCTAGTATTCTCAATCTCTATTAATCCCTTCTTGATCAGTTCTTCTTTAACGCGAAAAAATGAATTATAATAGCTGAATTTGTTTAACTCACTATAAAATGTGTGCTTATCCGTTTTATAGTCCTTTTGCTTGATGAGAACGCTAAGCGTATCTTTGAAACCTTTCTTTTTTAACAAGCCGATTAGCTCTTCAAAAATCATATTGAATCCTATACCTAATTAAAATGTTTAGAAAATTTTACTAATTTGTAATGGGAAATTAAAAAACCTTAAAAAATCTTTTGATTAGAAAATATTCAATCGAAAAGATTAAATTACAGATCTAATTGGAACTTAACTTTTTTCAGTATGGCTTTTAGTTACTTATATTAAAATTGTAGGTTTTTTCAATAAATTATGCTTTTTCTGAACAATGTATATTAACCCCCTCTTTTATAGTTTCAAGTTGTTTATTTTTATTCTGCGAAAAGTGGGAAAAAGATGGGAAAGTTTATATAGGAAGAACCCTATATAATTTATTAAAAAATTATATGAAAATTAAAAAAAATTAGGAGGAAAAAGAAAAATAGTAAACAAAAATGTTAAAAAAGATTAGTTCAGATATTATTAAAAGTATCGAAAGAAGCAACAAGCAAGTGAATAAAATTCCTTCACTAGATCATTCCAAAATAAAGGAGAAAATTTTAGAAAGCTATATTGAGGGCATAAACAAAAATAGGAAGATTAATAATCCATTATAAATCTCACTTTTTTTTAAATTGTAAATCAATTTATTTCTAACCAATAATTTCTTAATTCTTTATAATTTTATTATTATATCTATGAGTATTGAATCTCCTGATCTAGTTATTTTAGGACATTTCGCAAAGGATATAATTGAAATTGATGGAAAAAGTCAAAATTCTTTAGGTGGTGCTGTGTATTATGGTGGAATTGTTGGGAGTCATATGGGGCTTAAGATAGCAATAATTACAAGATTAAAAGAAGTTGATTATTCTTTACTTGAAATTTTCAAAAAAAATGGAGTGGATTATATCGCACATCCTTCTGAGGAGACTTCTGGTTTAAGAAATATCTATTCATCGAAAAATATGGAATTTAGGGAATATAAACCTCTAGGATTTGCAGGTTTATTTAAAAAGGAAGAGATCCCTGAGTTTAAATCTCCTCCGAAATATTTTGTTATTGGGTCTATAATTGCTGGTGAGATTGATATAGATTTATTAGAACATATTAAGAAGAAGTACAATAGCGTATGTCTTGATATACAAGGCTTTATTCGATATAGAGACCATGGAAGAGTAATCTACACATCTCTTTCAATGAAAGAAAAGAAACAGATTCTTTCAAGAATAAATGTTTTAAAGCTAGATCAAACTGAAGCTGAAGTTTTAACAGGTCATCAGAACCTTGATAAAGCAGCAAAAGAATTAGCTGAATTTGGACCTGATGAAATATTAATTACCCATGAGAAAGGAATTACAATATATACATTTAATACATCCTTTACTTTCCCTTGGAAAAATAAAAGCACGTTCGGGAGAACAGGTAGAGGGGATACTGCTTTTATCAGTTATATAGGCTCAAGGTTAACAAAGGATCCAAAAGAGTCCTTAAAGTTTGCTGCTGCTCTTACTTCGCTTAAAATGGAGTCTCCAGGTCCATTTAATCTTCCATTATATCAAGTTGAAAGGTTAATTAAAAAAGAATATTAGTCCAAATATGAGAGTTGGAGGAATTGTTGATATTTCAACGAAAGATATCCCTGGAATATCAAGTATGGTCATTTTTACTGTAGGTTGCAATTTCAAATGTGATTTTTGTCATAACAAGTATCTTCTACAGCCAAAAGTTGGAAGAGAGTATATTATTAATGAATTAATTGATAAAGTAGCTACTAATTTATTAGTAAGCGGTGTAAGCATAACTGGCGGAGAACCAACTCTACAGAACGATTTACTTGAGTTATGTAAAGAAATTCAAAAGTTAGGTAAATATTTAAGTATAGATACTAATGGTTCAAATCCAGAAGTTATAAAGAAAATCGCTCCATTCATTAATCGAGTCGCTTTGGATTTAAAAGGACCTCCAGATAGTGAAAAACTCACGAAAATTACTGGTGTGAGTGTTGATTTAAGCAAAATTACAGAGACGATAGGTTTTTTAAATTCTCAGAAAGACATGGAATTTGAAATACGTACTACCTATGTTGGAAAGTTATTAAATTCAAATGATCTTGATAGTATTATAAATTTTCTTAAAAAATTAGGTTTCAAGGGTAATTTCGTTCTGCAACAATACCAATTTTTTGAAGGTGTTGGCGAAGATTTTAAAAAAATATTTTTAAAACCAGAACATGAACTATTAGTTGATCTTTTAATACCCTACAAAAAAAAGGATTTAGCTTTTAAATTATTTCTAAGAGACGATATTGTAGGGTATTGTAATATTAATGAATTGGAAAATTAACTTTTGACTTTACTTAACGATTTAGTTTCTATTTTTGATTTCATAGCGTAAAATACACCAATTCCACAGAGAATAATTATAACTTGAATTAGAAGAGTTACCCAATCAAATGTAAATAATAGAGCTATACTGATAATTGAACCTAATAGTGCAATTATTGGAATTCCCTTATAACTTGGTTTTAATACAAAGGGTCTATCGTGTTCTGGTTTACTTTTCCTTAAAGCAATCAAACTTATATTTACTAAGAAAAAATTTAGAAGTACTCCAAAAACAGTAGCATGTGCAACTATTTCAATATCACCAAAAAATATTGGTATAATTGTAAAACACGTAGTAAATAATATAGCAATATATGGAGTTCTATATATTGGTGAGATTTTGCTTAAACCTTCAGGAAGTGCTTTATCTCGTGCCATACCATACATCATGCGGGAAGTAACGATCAACATGATTAAAACGGTATTTGCTGTGGCAAATAATGCAATAAACGACATAATTATGCCGCCTGCTGGTCCTAATATTGTCTCTGCTACTATTGTTAAAGGTGCTTCCGAAACAGCAATAATAGAATAAGGTAAGACATTAACTACTGAAATTGCAACAAAGCAATATAGAATTGTAGTAATAATAATAGAGTATATAATTGCTTTAGGAAGATTTTTATGAGGTTCTTTTACTTCCTCCGCTATATTTGCGATATCTTCAAATCCTATAAAAGCGAAAAATATTAATGCAACTGCAGAAAAGATTACAGCAAAAGAAGAGTCTGATGGAATTACGAAATAATTTGGCGCCTCTGTTCCAAAGAAACCAATTATAATTATTATAATTAAGCCTGATGCTTCAATTAATGTAAATATTATATTAGTTCGAGTGGATGTCTTAATCCCAATCAAATTGACTACACTGAGGATCAAAACAAGATCAATTGCGAAAACAATGTTAAAGATTGAAGGCAGACCTATTAATTCAGATAGATACCCACCAAAAACCAAAGATACAGTAGAAGCTGATAATATGCCTGAAAAGATTATTATCCATCCTAAAATAAACGAAAGATTTCGTTTCTTGAAAGCCTCTTCTGTATAAACAAATTCCGCAGCACTTTTAGGATACATTGCAGAAAGTTCAGCGTAAGACAATCCTGTAAATGCCCCAGTAATAGAGGCTAACACAAAGGCAAGCCATGAAAGATTTCCTGTTATCCCTACGACCGACCCGATCAACCCATAAATACCAGCACCTAGTATATTTCCTACACCATATATTGTAAGTGCAAATAAGGAAACTCTACGTTTTAGTTTAGGTTTCTTTTTAACTTCTTCCATGGTTACTCCCTTTCTAAATATAAATAATTAATATTTTAATCTTATAAAAAATATAGGTTTTTAGGGATTGATCAATTCACCTAGAATTGGTCTATTTCTTAATTCTTGCTATACAGGGTTTTTGGACATGCCTATGCTTTTTTGCTTGCTCTAATCTTAATTTTTTTCGTTTTTTAGCATCTTCATAACGTTGTTTTTCTTGTTCGGTCTCTGGAACTATTTGAGGGATCTCTGTTGGTTTATCATTCTTGTCAAGAGCAACAAAAGTAAGATATGCTGATCCTACATGAGTATGAATTCCTGTCCTCAAACACTCCGCTTCGATTCTAACTCCAATCTCCATAGACGTCCTTCCAGTATAATTAATTGAGGCTTTTGCGAAAACTAAGTTTCCAATATAAACAGGTGAAATAAAATCCATTCTATCAAGCGAAGCTGTTACACAATTAAGATGTGTATGCCTTGCTGCAACTATAGCTCCAGCTTGATCAACTAACTTTAGTATATATCCTCCGTGCACATTACCTGCAGCGTTAGAATGTTCAGGCATCATAACTTGAGCTATTTCAACTCTGGAATCTGAGATTTCTTTATTATCCATAATTTAACTCACTTAGACATTAAAAAATTATTTTATAAACCAAGAGGAATAATCGTACTGAGAAGAATTATCAAAATGACAGCAGCAATAATGAATATTGGGATCATTATTAGAGTTTTTTTTCTTATTTTTCTTGGAAATTTTTTTTGGCAATTCGTACAGTTTACAGCAGGAGAGTTTATTCTCTTAGAAAGACCATGTGTTATGTGATCTTCACATAAAGGCTTTCCACATATAGCGCAATTGGAAACTGCCTTTTTTCCACATTCAGCACAAGTTTCCATTTTAATATTCCTCTTATCTTAAATTAAATATATGTTAAATTATTCATTTATGGTTATAAAAACTTGGTTAATAACCAATAAGGATTTGGTTTTTATAATACTCCAACTGTTTTTATATTATAAATGAGGTTATTGAAAAGGATAGGGAAAGAAAATTTATATAAGTATATAGGAATTGCTCTCATATGCTCGAGTATAATTTTAACAATAGTTTCCATTTCATATGCCTTTATTTTAGGTTATCAAAAAAATTCTTATTTCGATAATGAAAATATTGATGTAGAATCAATTTCAGTTGTAATGCGAGATGGAGTAATTATTAAAGGTTTGATTTTCGTTGATAAGGATCTCAGGGAAAATGACACAAACTCAATCCCAACAATTCTCTTACTTCATGGTATTAATGGAAGAAAAGAGCATAAGATTCGTATCATATACCAATATGTAAAATTAGGTTTTGCTGTAATTTCGGTGGAACAACGAGGTCATGGAGAATCAGGAGGTCCTAGTAGTTTTTTACGAAAAGAACCATTAGATATGGTTCAAATAATAGATTTTCTTGAAACAAATTATGCTTTTGCTAACACGACTCATTTAGCAATATTAGGTTATTCATTTGGCGGGGGAATTGGAGCAATTTTACAAGCTATTGAAGAAAGAGTTTATGCTGTTGTGCTTTACCATCCACTTTCTTCTATAGAAGGTTTGACTGATAGTGCTCCAATTCAGAATTTAATAGGCACAACTACTCAAATTACAAATATTAATGATATTCAAGATGCTTTTGATATTGCTAATGAAACCAATACAGAAAATTTACTGCTAATTCAGGGAACCTCGGATATTGTGATACCACCCCAAGTCACTCAAAACTTTTATAGTCTTTTAAATGGAACAAATAGAGATGACATACAGTTAATAAATAGAACTGGATTAACTCATGGTGGAAATGAAGAAGATATCACTTCAATAAAATATGGTATAGCATGGTTAAAACATTTCTATATCAATCAATCTATAAATATCACATCATTAGACACGGAAATAAGCTTTATCACGTTATTTAATTTTTATTATCCTGACAATAATATTGCAGAGAGTCTAGTTATTACTTCCGCGATATTCTTATTCATAGGGTTGAGTACAATAGTTATAAAGTCTAAAATTTTACCATATTGGGATAATCTCCCCATTAAAAAAGATATTGATGATTCGCGAGAAGGAAAAGAAAAGTATAAGAAAATGGTGATTTATCGTACTTCTGGTTATCTAGGAGCTGCGTTAATATCAGCTATAATATTTTCAATTTTTAATAGATCCGTGTTATATGGCTATTTTATCTTTTACCCGATATTGACAATTATAATAATGTTTTTCTTCCCCAGTGAATTACATGCTAACTGGAAATCAGAATGGAAAACTTCTATTAAAAATAACTTATTTACCTCCATCTACTCACTTTCTATTATTATAGTGCCTACTGTATATTTTATTTTATTTTATAATTTAGTAACCTCAATAACTTTTGATTTTACTATTCCATTATTTAGAATTGAATCAATTCCATATGTTTTTATAGGGCTAGGTTCTGGAATTATGGATTATTTATATTTAAGAGAAATGAAAGGAAAACATTCAATGATTTTAATGATTGTCAGACCGATTTCCCTATTAATATTCTTAGCATTCGTCCCACTTCAACCATTCCCTTTATTAGGTGGCATAATCTCTCATATATTATTTATAATATTAACTGGTGTGATAATTTATTATATATGGAAGTTAGCAACGTTCTTATCAAAGTTCTATAAGAATAGTTTTTCTATGTTTTTACTAATAATGCTACCATTTATCATATTCTATATGAAAGTATTCTTTAGAATTATTTAATTATTTTAACCCATATTTCGGTTCTCGTTTTCCGAAGAATGCACTTGCTGCCTCATTTACATCCTTAGAAGAAAAACTTAAAACAATGGAACTATTTTCAAATTGAAGAACATTATTTAAACTGGGAGAATCTAATGATAAATTAATAGCCTCTTTTGTCATACGTAGCCCTAGAGGACTCTTAGTCAACAAGTTTTCTGCTAGTTTTACTGCCTCATTAATTAATTTTTCATTCTCTACAACTTTTAGAACAAACCCAATCTTCTGCGCTTCTTTTCCAGAAACAGCTCTCCCGCTATAAATAATTTCAGTAGCTCTTGAAAGATTAATAAGTCGTGGAAGAAAATAACTACTACCCATGTCAGCACCGGTTAATCCAATATTAATAGAAGCATTTATAAAATTAACATCTTCACTAGCAATTCTAATATCAGAGGCCATTGCAAATCCAAGCCCACCCCCCGCTACCGATCCATGGACTGCAGCTATGATTGGCTGTGGAATCTTTCTCATTTTGATGATTATTTGAGTTATACGCCATTGATGATATATTTTTCTCTTTATTGGCTCTGATACATTCAAGAAATAAAATTTATCATATCCCTCTGGATTTTTCTTCGAATTTAAGATCAGACCCTCCTGTAAATCTGTTCCTGCTGAAAAAGCTCTTCCTTCCCCTCTTAGAATTAATACTCTAATTTTTAAATTTACCATTAGGTGATCCAATACCTGATGGAGCTCCTCTTCCATTTGAAATGAAATTGCATTTAATTTTTCAGGTCTGTTTAAGGTTAAAATTCCTATGCCATTTTCTCGCAATTCAAGTTTAATAGTTTTATATTCCATACAATTTCACATTTTATTCAATTATTCATGATTTTGGGTATTTTGGTTTTCTTTTTTCAAAAAACGCATTAATTCCTTCCAAAAGATCGGTAGAGGTTGAACAAAGCATCTGTGAGCGATTTTCTATTTGTATTATCGTGTCTAAACTAGGTGAATCAAGTGAGATATTAATTGCTTCTTTAGTCATTCTTAGTCCTAGTGGACTTTTAGTAAGTAAATTTTCTGCAATTTCTATTGCTGCTGCTAATAAGTTAATCTCATTACCTTCTACTACTTTTAGAATGAGACCAATTTCCTTTGCTTCTTCAGCATCTATGAAACGACCTGTATATAATATTTCAGCCGCTCGTGACATACCTATTAATCGAGGTAAATGATAACTACTTGCTAGATCAGAACCTGAAAATCCAATATTTATAAAAGAGTTCGCTAATTTTGCATTTACTCCCGCAATTCTTATATCTGCTGCTAAAATTAAAGTAAATCCTGCACCTGTAGCAGGTCCTTGTACAATAGCGATAATGGGTTGACTTATTTTCCTCATTTTAACAATTAATTGGCTTGCTCTCGCCTGAGTGTAGATTTTAGCTTTGATAATATCTTTATCTGGAGCTCTCATGAAGAAAAATTTCTCTTTGAGCTCTTCTGGCTTTTTTTTAGATTGTAGCACTGTAGATTCTTTTAGATCTAATCCTGCACAAAATCCTCTTCCGGCAGCTTTTAGAATAAGAACTCGACAATCCAAATTAATCATTAACTCATCTAGAATTGAATGCAAATCTTCAATCATTTGAAAGTTTAAAGCATTCAATTTATCGGGACGGTTCAGTGTTAAAATTCCAATACCATCCTCTCTCAATTCAAATTTTATCGTCTCTAAATTCAATTTTCAAACCTCAAAAATAAATAATTACCAATTAAGAGATATCTTAGATAGGATTAAATAACTTAAAAATCCATAAAAAGTAATTTAATATTTAATGATTAAATAAACATATTTAACCTAATATTCTTAATTCAAAAATAAATAACGACTTCAATGACTAATAGCTCATCTGGAAGAACTCAAAGATTAAAAAATAATCTCCTTTCAAGTAAGTATGAATTATGTATTGAACGTATGAGGTATTTTACTGAGATTTATAAAAAATATCCTGATGAACCAGAGATTATAAAAAGAGCGAAAGCAATAGTACATACGCTAAAAAATATGACAATTTTCATCAGGGATGATGAATTACTAGTAGGGAATGAAACTAGCAAAAATTTAGGAGAAAAAATTAATCTTGATTTATATTCTTATGATGGAACTTTGGATAATAGGAGCAATATTAAAAAATATGAAGAAAGGAAATTACAACCTTTTTTTATTAGAGAAAATGAAATCAATGAATTATTAGATATAATTCCTTTTTGGAAAGGCAAAGCATTGTATAGTGATATTGTCCCGCAAATAATTTATGATGAAAAGTTAATCAATGGAATGGGTAGAATTAATTTAGCAGCCCCTAATATTGCTATCGCAAATGGAACTAATGAGGGTCATATTTGCGCGGGATATAAAAAGTTATTAAAATTAGGGTATAAAGGAATTATTAAAGAGGCTGAATCTTATCAATCAAAAATAAAAACAAATGAAATCGACTATAAAGAGAAGTTTAATTTCTATGAAGCTGTAAAAATTTGTTATAATGGGGCTATTCAATTTTCAAGAAGATATTCTGATCTTGCTTTTAAAATGGCATTAAAGGAAAAGAATGAGCAAAGAAAGAAAGAACTTGAAATTATTGGAGCAATGATGGATAAGTTTACTAAAGATACTGCTAGTTCATTCTATGAGGCAATTCAACTCATACACTTCACTCAAAATATCATAAATATTATTTATCAAAGAAGCGTTGTTGCTTTAGGAAGGTTAGATCAAATACTCTGGTCCTATTATAAAAATGATTTAGAGAAAGATGATATCACAAGAGATTTTGCTTTAGAATTAATCGAAGAATTAAATTTGAAATTAACGTGGAATGTTACATTATTACCGACACAATATACGACAATTTCAAATGCTCTTGGACTAAATACACAAACAATAACAATTTCAGGTGTGGATGAAAAGGGAAACGATACTACTAATGAAATTTCATATTTGTTTCTTGAAGCATACAAGAATATTAAATCATTAACCACTGATCTCTCAATAAGAGTTCATAAGAATACTCCTGATAAATTCTTAAAAGAAGCCTTAAAGGTTCTTCAATCTACATCAGGAATCGCATTTTTTAATGATGATATAATTATCCCTGCTATGAAAGATGCAGGATATACTAATAAAGATGCTCACAATTATGCTATAATAGGTTGTGTGGAACCTACAAGTCAAGGAAATACATTTGCAGCAACAGGTCGAATGTTTATAAACTTACCCGGTGTTCTTGAACTCACTTTAAATAATGGATATTGTAATTTAACAAAACAGAAAAGTGGATTAGAATCAGGAAATCCTAAAGATTTTTTAACTTATGATGATTTTTACAAGGTTTTTGTTCAGCAATTATGTTATAATATAGAAAAATCAGTAAAAATAGTTAAAATTGAGGATAAGGAGACGAATAAATTCTTTCCTCAACCATTTGTATCTGCTATCATTGATGGTTGTATAGAAAGAGGCAAGGATTACACAGCAGGAGGAGCAACTTATAATTTCTCTTCTATCACTGCATATGGTTTTGCAACTTTAGTAGATTCATTTTATAATATTAAAAAAATTGTTTATGAAGAAAAACTAATGTCGCTCTCTGAGTTAATTCAAGTTTTGAATTTAAATTTCAAAAAACAGGAAGTACTTAGACAGAAATTAATAAATAAGTACAATAAATGGGGAAATGATAAAGAGGATATAGATCAGCTTGCAAACAAGCTTTGGGATTTATTCTGCTCTGAAGTAGTAAAACATAAATGTATTCGAAATGGTCGTTATAATCCGGGAGCCTACTCTATGGGAATACATGTTATCGAAGGATTATTTACTCGAGCTTCTGCGGATGGAAGAAAAGCAATGCAACCCATATCAAACAGTCTTTCTCCCGTAAATTATATGGAAAGAAATGGCCTTACTGCTACATTAAATTCAATAGCTAATTTAAATTATAATTTACCCATAAATGGAGTCGCTGTAAATATTCGAATTCATCCTCAGAATCTTATAAGCAAGGAGAATATAGATAAATTTTACAGTCTTTTAAAAGGATATTTTGAAAAGGGAGGGATGCAAATACAACCAACAGCAGTCTCAACTGAAACTTTAAGAGATGCTCAAAAGAATCCTGAATTCTATTCCGATTTAATCGTAAAAGTTGGTGGTTATAACGCAACATTTATTGACCTTGGAATTCCAATTCAAAATGATATTATCAACAGAGTGGAACATAAATTATGATTTTTATATTAATTTTTTTCTCATTTTTGAATAAAGAATGGTGATTAAAACTCCAAATACGAAAATTAAGTAAAAATTACTAAATGAAATTGAAATTTGATTAATTACTCTTTTTTTAATTATAATTTCTGATTTTCCAATGTTCCCTGCTAAATCTTTAGCAAAAAATGTTAGTGTAATATCTCCAATTGAAATTGTATCCCAAATGGTTTGATTGATGATTCCACTTAATCCAGTGAATGTAATATTAGTAATTCCTCCATCTAATGTGTACCAAGTAAGATTAAGTAAATATTCTTCAATAATCAGGGAATATTGTGGTGCATTATCTCCGAATACTTGAGAACTAATTGGATCTTCGATTATTATAATAGGTTTAAAAATATCTCTTCTTGTAGTTAAAGGATAATTATCTATAACAAAATTGAACTCATAGGGGGTTTCTCCAATCCCATCTCCATCAATATCATATCCCTCATAATCACTCCAATAATTACCAATTGATCCATTATCCCAATTACAAGTACCACCATTACCTTGAGCATTAATTCCGTTGAAGGAGAAATTATTTAGATAAAATTTATTGTAAATGCCGCCTAAATTTATTCCATAATTGATGTTATGAATTAAATCGTTCCCATAAAAAGTATTATTATTATTGTATGAATAGGAACTGATACCATTTTCTCCATTCATAGTAATTATATTATTATAAAAATGCGAATTATTCAAATTAACCAATCTAATGCCATCTTGACGATTTCTTATAATTCTATTATTAATTATTTTATCATGAGATCCACCATTTAACCAAATACCAAATGAATTATTTTCTATGGTATTATCAATTACTTCATTAAAATAGTACGTACTTAAGTCTCCTAGAAACGTAACTCCCCAATTTCTATTATTTTTTATAGTATTATTAGAAACAATAGTACTATTTGAATAATGTACATATACTGCGTTAGAATTATATTCTATTAAATTCCTACTGAAGTTATTATATTTTGAGAAAACTTGATATATTCCATTGGAAAAAGTATATGAAATATTATTATCACATATAGTATTATTCTCACTGTATAAGATACGCACTCCATTCTGATCGTTATATGTAATATTATTCCCAATTATAGTTATATTATAACAACTTTCCAATTCTAATGCTATTTCATTAAAAGAAAGCCTGTTTTTGATAATACATCCATTTGAAACATGATAGAATGTGATTGCTGTGCAGCCACCAGCGTGATCATCATATTTAATATTGTTAACTGTACAATTAATTATTTTAAAATAGACATCAGAGTTTCGTATTCTTATCCCATAATCAAAACTGCTTTTTTCCTCTATTACTACATTTTCTATTATATACGGATCAGTCCAATGACCAGAACCTGAACACCAATCTTGGTTTAAAGCAGTAAAAGCCCATTCATCATTTCCATTAATATTGATATAAGAAAGTGGCCAAAAATCAAAAGTTTTTAGACCCTCGTTATCGTAACTCCTGCTTTGCCTATTTGATAATAGTTCAATGTTATAGATAGTCATTAGAAATAAAAGTCCAACTATCATAAAAGCAATACTGCTTCGTTTATACTTCATTTTATCACTTTGGATTTTATTCTGATAAGGGTATTAATAATAAGAATCAAACAGAGCACAATAAAAACATTATAACCAAAAATAGTAATTGGTATTATTGTCGGAATTGTTTCACAGTAATTGTATTTAATAATATTATCATAGCTATTCTGGAGAATAATACATTCATAATTCTTTGTAAAGCTATTACCAGTTATGCTATTATTATTACTAGACTCTAAAATTAATCCATATTTATTATCATATAAAGTATTATTTCTTATTGTATTTTGATGAGCTGAATCAAACTTAATCCCATAATCAGTACTAAAATGTATCAAGTTTCTTGAAATATTGTTATGTTGACCATCAGAAAGATAAATGCCGTATTGATGGAATTTAATAGTATTATTTACAATTGAGTTGTTATTAGTTGATATATATATTCCAGCATATCCATTGTTGATTATAATATTCTCAGAAATTTTATTATAATCACCCAAACTGTTAAAGGCACTACTTACAGTAATACCATTGCCAATACAATTAAAAACGGTATTATTCTTTATAATATTTTTATAACTGTCAAAATAAAATGCAAGCCCTGAATGACAATTCCTTATATTATTATTACATACTGTATTATTGATAAAATGCTGCAAAAAGAGGGCTGGATTATGTTCAAGATTGTCAAAATTATTGCCCAAAATTGTTGAATTCTTCATATAATCAATACTCATTCCTTGCGAATTATCATATATTAAATTGTTTGAAATTTCACATTGATTACATTTGTAAATTGATAAAGCAAACGAATTATTAAAGAATCTATTATCTGAGATGATTATTTCTTTACCACTCCCATTTCCTACAAGATAAACGCCTGAACCTACATTAAAAGAGATGTTGTTTTGTAGAATCCTAATATCAAAGCTAAATTCATTATCAAAATACAATCCCCTTACACATTTCGTTATTTCATTTTGATAAAATGTAATGTTATGACTTTCTTTAATATAAATTCCATTATACGATGAGTCTATACCAAATTCATCATCATAATTAAGATTTATATAATTATGAAGGATTTGAATATTCTGGCTATATAATAAGGAAATACCTTTTACAATCGGAGATAGAAATATATTATTATCAATCTTCCCATTTGTTACATTATTAAAATGAACTCCAGCATCTGCAAAACCTGTTCCCGAATTTGTTAATGTACAGTTTTTTATAATGAAGTACACATCAGAATTTTCAATAATAATACAACTTTCAGCACTGAGTCCATCAATTGTAATATTTTCAATGATATAAGGGCTATTTAATGTTCCTAAACCAGAACACCAATCTTGTGCTTGAGCCCAAGTCCAATTATTAGCGCCTGGACCTTTAGCGATCCCATCAATTTGAATCGGTTCTAACTCCCAATATCCTGAGTCTTTTAAAATCTGATTTTTTAACTTGATTTGGTGATCTTGGTGATTGTAATTATCATTAAGTACAAACTGATTAACTCCTATTAAAAACAATATAAATAAGATTATCATTAATCTAACATTTACACTTTTACTCATCGTAAATTTACCGCTTATTTATCAATTCTTACTTCTGTCTGATTTCTTTTTTATAATTAAAATAATTAAAAACAAATTTACCACGAGTGATAAAATATTAAATCCCGGAATCATCAGGAGGGGTATTGGAATATTTTTCTGAATGTATATTTCATGATAGGCTTCATTGCCAATCGTATCATTGGCATAGAATCTTAGCATTATCTTACCATTATGGAGAAGATCCCAAGTAGCTTCATCCAAAGCTCCAGAAAGATTTGATATAAAGAACTTAGTAGAGACATTTCCTATTATATACCAAATTTTATCGAGATTTTTCTCGTCAATAAAAATTTCATAATTTGGAGCTGTCGAATTAAATTCTTGATTTGGAAACGGATTTAATATTTCAATTATAGGGGAAAGAATGTCTTTTCTTAAAATAATTGTTTGCGCTTCACTTGTATAACCCCTTGAATCATTAACATAGAATTGAATTTGCACTGTCCCGTTATCAATAAGATCCCATACACTTTGATTAATCATCATATTTGGAGGTAAGATATAAGTTTCAATTTCTCCATCAATAGTATAAAATATCTTATCAATAATTCCTTCTTCAATTATCACACCAAAACTAGGAGAGGTCATCCCAAATAGCTCATAATCAGAAGGATTCTCAATATAAAACACCGGTGGATCCCACCAAATTGGATAATTATCTACACCATTTCCAACGTGATAAGGATCATCTCCAATTCCATCATCATTTATGTCCTTCCCATTATAATTATCCCAATAATTGCCAAGAAACCCATTATCCCATAAATTATTTGTTCCCCCATCTGAAGCATGAACCGTGTTGGAATAAAACGAATTATTATAAATATGATTATTAACACAATTAATATCATTAATCCCTATACCCTTCCCATTCTTTTTTATTATATTATTCTTGATTGTATTATTCCCATTTATTTGATCTGTTACTATAATTATTCCATTAACATTTTGCGATATGGAATTATTTTCAATTTGACTATTTTGAGTAGTATCAAAATGCAGTCCACACCAATCGCAATTTTTTATGATATTTTCTTTTATATGTATTCTCTCACCATATTCTATTCTTATTCCACTTGAGCCAAATCCAAATGTATTATTATAAATAGTTAATTCGCTGCATTCATCTACCCATAAATTAGAGGGGTTATTGATAAAGATGTTACTGAAGATTTTTTGATTAATACATCTCTCTAAATCGATACCGTACACATTATTTTCTATTTTATTATTGGATATTAATGTTAAATCAGAACGAATCATAATAATTCCATATCTATTATCAATCAAATTATTTGAAAAATATGAATTATTTTTAGAATATCCTAATACTCTTATTCCATTATAATTATTAATGGAAGTACAATTTACAATCCTACCATTAGTTATATTATCAAGATAAATACCAGCGTCCCTATAATCTAATCCACTTTCAACTAGTGTACAATTCTTAATTATAAAATTTTTTATAGAATTTTTGATTTGGAGGCATTTCCCTGTTCCACTCCCATTAACAAATACATTTTCGATGATGTAGGGATCATCAGGGGTTCCTGAGCCATAACACCAAGGATTTTTCTTATCGATTTCCAGCCAGTTATTAGCAGGATCTATATCATCAATGTAAATTCGTGTTCCATTCAGATCCCAATAATACACTAGACTTGTGTTTTTAATAACAGAAACATGATTATAGCCCATATTTCCATTTGTATCATTTGCATAAATTTTAATTGTAATATTACCACTTCCCATTATTTCCCATGCTTTTTGGTGTATATTACCACCCCAAGTATAATTTCTAGTTAGAAAAGTTTGATTTGAGAGCGAATACCAAATTATATCAAGATTTGGTTCATCAATCTCCAATATAACATCTGGTCTAATTCTTCCAAATTCTTCATCTGGTTTTGGCTCTGTTATATTTATTATAGGTTTTATATGATCAATTGCGAATTTATATAGACTACCTTCTGTACATATCAAATAAATGTTGTCAACATTATCACAATCCATATCCAATGAAAAAGGATAATAATTAGTTTCTCTAAGTTCCCAAAATTTCGTACCAATAGATGAATACATGCCTAAAATTACATCATGAAAATAATATTTAGATACAAACAAGTTTCCACTTGAATCTAGTGTAATTGATTTTTGAGAAGGTCCTGTTAGGTTTAAAATATTATTACACATAGAATCATAGACAACGCATAAATGTCCTAAACCTCCTACTATATAGAGATCACCTGTATTTAGATTTACAGTTATATCATTGCCATATTCAGTGCCACCATTATCCCATTCTGTAGATAAAACTAAATCTCCGTTTTTATTATACATAAGAAGTATCATATTTCCATGAGCTTTTCCGGTAATATAAATCGAACTACTGATTGGATTGTATATTACTGCATTTCCCTCATCATGTCCAATTACATGAGATCTTCTGTACCATTTTAGATTTCCTTCACTATCATATTTTATAACTATTATATCCCTATCTGATCCAGATGCACCAAATTCCTCTGTATAACCTGTAACATAAACATTATTTTCATTATCTGTAGTAATATCATAAGCTCTTCCTTCTGTTCCTAAACTTCTTTCCCATTGAAAATCTCCAGTTTTATTATACTTTAGAGTTACAATAGTTCCAGTTGTTTGTGTGCCTGGATAACAAAATCCAGTAATGTAGACATTATCTTCTAAATCAACAGCAACACCTTCAGCGAAATCCGTACCAAAAATATTAGTTTGAATTGTCCATAAATGTGTTCCATTTTCATGAAATTTTGCAATAGCATAATTAACATTTATAGAGCCACCATAATAAACATTATTCTCAGAATCTACCGCAACCCCTCCGTATTCAAGCTCATCTATAAAACGGTACCAATCTAAGAGGTAATAAATATCATCAGGTGAAGAATTCCTAATCATATTATCTTCATTAGAATAAGGGTTATTACGTAATTTAAAAGGTAGAGGGTAAATACCCAAATAAAAAACAAAATTTGAGAATAAGATTACTCCTAGTAAAAAAATACAAATAAAATTTCGTGATTTCATGAAATTATAAGTAATCCTTTTGTCTTATTTAATAGTCATATAAACTAAATTCGTTTAAAAATTTTATAATTAATAAAAATCCATTTCAACATTGCTATTTTTTGTTGACTATAAATATTTGATTCTACTATAATTATATGAGTAATAAGAACCATTTTCTATCATATTATAGGAAAAAATTTGCCAAATTGTTATTTTTGTGAAATTAAAATAATAGAGATTCCATATCGTTGTAAATTTTGTGGAATGATCTTTTGTAATAAGCATAGATTACCAGAAAATCATAAATGTCCCTTTGATTTGAGAAAAAAAAATAAATTTTTTGGCTCTTTAGATAAACCACTCTATCTAGATGCACTAGATTTTATGAATAAAGATTTAACTGTAGCTAAAGTTTATGATTATGTAACAGCGAATCAGATGAATAAGGCAGAAGCGATAGAATTATTGAATTCTTTTTTAGAAAGAAGTGATAATAATGAAATTAGAAAAACAAGCATTCTGGCTTTTAAAATCTTAGAACTTAAAAGTGATAAAGCCTACAGTGTTCTTGAAAGTTGTATCCTTTCAGATGAAGATCCTGAAGTAATAAAAGTTGCAGTAGAAGTTATGAAATTCATGTTCCCTAAGAAGAGTAAAGATC
Organism: Promethearchaeota archaeon; assembly: GCA_016839915.1. Classification (GTDB taxonomy): domain Archaea; phylum Asgardarchaeota; class Lokiarchaeia; order Sigyniarchaeales; family SOKP01; genus Loki-b32. The sequence continues at coordinate 25,605 of JAEOTH010000184.1, read as the reverse complement.
TTTTAAACTGGATGAGCAATCATAACAAGAGATCGAAAGATTAGAAAGAAATTAGTTTAATATTCAGCAATCAAACTTGTAGTTTCTTCTCTTGGCTTTTGAACTCCGTTCTTATTATAATGGTTATTTACTCGAGTGTGTGCAATCCGCCACATTATTAGAGTAATTAACATTCCAATTATAGAACAAGAAAGGAATAAGTTTGTTGTTCCGATTGCCTCAGATAAGGGACCTGTTACTATAGCTGCTATTGGAACTATTGCAGATGAGATCGCCCAATCAAGAGAAGATAACCTTCCCATTTTATCTGCTGGAACTTTTAGTTGCATTATTGTTAAATAAATAGTATTAAGGATAGGTATAGTAATACCAGTAATACCAGCTACAATACCCATCAATAGAAATAATCGAAATGGTGTAAGAGCAATTAAACTGCTATTCATTATTAATATGAATTCAAGTCCAAAATAAATGAAGAGAGCATGTTTCCATTCTTTTTTTATGGAAGTTACTAATGCTCCTAAGAGCATACCCCCATTCATAAAAGCAATAACGAATGCTAGATTTGATGCATCACCAGAATGATTATATCTAATGAAATATGGCATCAAGATATTAACTGGAACTAATAGAAAATTAATAAACATTGATATTAGAAGCATCATAAAAACTTCTGGAATTGATTTCAATGTATGAACTCCATCTTTGAAATCCTCTAAAAATGAATTTTTCTTAATAGCTAAAGCTTCCTTCTTTATTTTAGGAACTTTGATTACTAATAAAGGAATAAAAGCAACGATAAATGTAAGTGGATCAATCCAAAGTATGATTTCAAATGGTACGATTGAGAAAAGCAACGCTCCTATTACTGGTCCTATTATTTGAATGAAACTTCTAAATAAGAAATTAATCCCATTTATTCTACTTAATTTATCTTTGGGAACCATTGTAGGAACAATAGCGCTTAAAGTAGGAATGTGAAACCCTTGAAAAATTCCTAGTAGACTCATTATAGCGATTATTAAAATTGGATTAGCTCCTCCCAAGTTGAAGATAATAATTACAAGAAGCATTACATATGCTTGAAGCGAATCTACTACCACAAGAATTGTCTTTCGATTCCATTTATCAATTATTACTCCAGACAAAGCAACTACAATTGTCATTGGTAAAACATAAAGAAAACTTGACAATGAAAGAAGTAATGTGCTCCCAGTTGTCTCTGTTATCCACCAAATTATCGCAAAATGTGAAATTGATGATCCTAACACTGAAAATAACTGCCCTACCCAAAAAAAGAGATAATTATTAAAAGTATGTTGATTTGCTAAATTTTCGGTTATTTTTCCCACCTTTTAATTGTATTTTTTAAAAAAAAATAAGAAAAAAATTAAATTGAAATTTTATCTATTCTTCCATTTATTTCTTCGAGTGCGCTTTTACTATCAATATCCACTTTCCTGATACCTGTGAGACCCCAAAATCCAACTGTACATACTACGCCAAGTAATCCACTATAGAAAAATAGATACGGTATCCCTAATATTAATGCTAGTGGCCCCGAAAGCAGTGAACCAAGTGGTGATATTGCCGAGGATAATGCATGATCTATTGAAGCTACTCTCCCCAGTTTATCAGCTGGCACTGTAGTTTGTAAAAATGTCTGATAAAGAGAATTAATTATTGGCAGGTTAAAGCCTAAGAGAGCACCACCTATCCCTATTACAAGATAGGATCCAGCAGGAGCTATCCCAAATATCATATATCCTGCTAGAGCGATTATAATACTAATAAAAATAACTCGGATTTTATTATTCCAGGTCTTTTTAATAGATGTATATAATGCTCCGGTAATCATTCCTCCTGTGAAAATCATTTGAGCAAGGGCTATATGACCTACTCCACCTCCATGAACATCAATTATGAATAATGCCATTAGTGAATCAATCGGCCTAATTAAGAAATTCAAAAGCATCGCTAGAATAATCATAATTATTAATCCTGGTATTATTTTTAGTGTCTTAAGTCCAAGTCGAAATTCTTTTATAAAGGACCTTTTTACTACTTTTTCATGAGTATAATCAATTTGTCTAACTGAAGGTATAGTTATCAGTAATAGTGGTATCAATGCAATAAAGAATGTTATAATATCTATCCAAAGTATCATATATATTGATAAAAATATTAATAGCATTGCCCCTATAAATGGTGCGAAAAGCTGAACCACACCTGTGAATAAAAAATTCACACCATTTATTCTTGATAGTTTCTCTTTTGGAACCATTGTAGGAATAATCGCGTTAACAGTAGGTACATGAAATGCTTGAAATACACTGCGAAGGCTGATGAAAAAATATATTATCGTTATATTTGTTACTCCTAGTTGAAACAAAACGATTAGGATAATTGTAGCATAGGCTTGCAGTGAATCAACTACTGCAATCAATACCTTCCGATTAACCCTATCTGCAATAACACCTGCAATAGGCATACAAATCGTCATTGGTAGTATGTATAAAAATGAAGCAAATGCACTTATTACGGGGTCATTATAAATTTCTGCTATCCAAAACGTTATTACAAAAAAAACAACCGTTGAACCAAGCAAAGAAAATAATTGTCCCGTCCAAAAAAATAAATAACTCCTAAAAGTTTCCTTATTTGTAATTATTTCCATTATTTTTCCCCTAATTTCCTAATTTTTTTATAAATTTTTTTTAATTATTTTTTATTAATTTCAGTATTACCATTAAGTTCTTTATCAAAATCCACATGTCGAAGACTAGTGAACATATATATTGAAATTGAGATAATTATTCCAAAGATTGCACAATAAAAATACAACCAAGAGACACCAAACAGTTCGCTTAAAGGTCCTGATATAATTGCTCCTATCGGTGAAGCTATCATCACAAGTGTGTTAAGAATTGAAAACAACTGCCCTGTCCAAAAAAAGAGATAATTCTTAAAGGTATGCTTATCTGCTAATTCTGCCATATAATATCCCCTATTCTCCTAATTTATTATTTTTTAAACATTTTTTAAAAAAAGAAAGTTTTCATTATATTTTATCAATTAATTCATCAAGTTTTGAAATAACTTCTTCTGAAGGACTTGTAAATTTGAACACGCCTTCTTCGAGTGTCCCCTCAATACCATCAGCTACTAATTCATAAACCAGATTTTCAGCATCTTCATTCGATTTACCTATTGCTTGGGCTAATTTATCAAGTGGTAGACTATTATGTAGCTTGATCAAACCATTCACCCTTTTTTTAACCCTCTCCTTGTTAGATTCTTTATCGATAGTCATCACGACTTTATGCTTACCCTTCCCTTTGCCAAATTTTTTCTCAAGCTTTTCTCCGATATCCCCTATACCTGAGTCTTTTACAGCCTGTTCAATGTCAACACCCATTTCCTCCAGATTGCGCCCTAATTTTTCTAATTTAGCAATATCACCAATATTATTCTTAACAAATCTCATTGATTTTCGAACCAACTCAGAAACTGAAGCTCCTAAACCTTCTGCCCAGTCCTTCCACTCGTCACTCATATCAGGATCAACAGAAATGTTTATCCTAGCTGCTTTCTTTTTTGCTTTCTCCAATTTTTTTCTAACTTTCTCATTAAATTTCATTTCATGTTTTTTAATTTTGTCTTTCAATTGTTCAAGTTTTTCTTCAGCATGTTCTATCTTTTCTTTCGCATATTCTCCAGACTGCTCCAATTCCCCCCTCATATCTCCGACCTCTTGTAATAAATCCTCTCGCTCTTCCATAAGTTCTTCCAATTCGTCTCTTAAATCATCTTTTATATCTTCTGCTTCATCTCTTAATTCCTCAAGTTCATCCTGCAAATCATCATATAAATCGTCCAAATCAAAAATCAGTTCTTCCTTAATGTCACTCATTTCCCATCTTACCTTACTTTTTTCTCTCTCCTCTTCTTCTTTTTCTCTCTTAACATTCCATTCCTCATCATTCGACATTTTTATTCCTCCAACTTTTCTTCTTTTTTTTATTTTTTACTGTTATTTTAAATAAAATTATAATTTTAATAGTGTAAATCCTCTTCAGTTATTTGAATAGGTTCATTGACTAAAATAGATTTATCATGAACTTCAATACTGCCAACATAATAAACTGTTCCTAGAATTTCCGTTCCCTTTCCAATTTCCACAATTCGTCCTTTAACATCCCCATCAACTAGAGTAGCAATAAGATTAACATTGTTTCTGGCTAAAATGTTTCCATATACTTTATTAGGATGTTTGTATATGCTTCTACTCAATCTTTTTTCACGACCGATGAGTATGTTAGTTCCAGTAATATTCCCATGAACACTACTTGATCCGGATATATCAATAGTCTCTAAAGATAAAAGTCCGCCTTGAACTGTCCCCGAACCTGAAATTCTGATTCCTTGAAGAGCTTCAACTTTGTTTCCTGCTCTTAATGAACCAGAGCTTACCAGCCTTCCCTTAATTGATATTTCCCCTCCTACAGAAGCTGAGCCAGATGAGTTAGCATTGCCATCTGCATAAAGAGATCCACCAATTCTAAATGACCCTGAACTTATAATATCGCCATGAACCGTCAAACTCCCTGCTCCTCTCAATGAGCCAGATGAATGAAAACCATTGCATTCAAAATCTCCCTTTAATCTGGCTGACCCTGAAACCCGAAGATCATCATTAATTTTCCCCTCTGAGAGAGTTCCTGATCCAGAAATTTTCATATTTTTTTTTACCTCCTACTTTTCCTTCTTTTCTATTTTTTCTTCTTCTCACTAAAATATTAATTTAAGATACGCTACATTACTGTATATTTTAGTTTTTATTTCTTGATATAATTCATACCCTTTTTCTATTCTTTCTTTTCTATTCATTTTCATTTTTTTTAACCTCCAATTCGTTCCAATTTCTTTTCTTTACTTACTGTTAATTTAATTAATTTGATGATCGTGATAAAAAAATAAAAAAAAATTGTAGTTAATAATACATTTGGCCATTATACGCTCGGTTTGCGTCAAACTTGGCTTTCATTTCCCGGTAATACTTATAATTATTTTCCATTTTTTTTTCTACCTTTTTTTTTTTTTTTTTCTTTTCTTTCTGTTAATTTAATTAATTTGATGATCGTAATAAAAAAAATAAAAAAAATTGTAATTAAAAATACAATTTTCCAATATACGCTTGTTTCGCGTCAAAATGGGTCCTTACCTTCTGGTAATATTCATAACTATTTTCCATTTTCTTTTCCATTTTCTTTTTCCACCTTTTTTTTTATTTTATTTTTTTTTGTTGTGTATAATTTTTTATTCTCTGATCATAAAGTGTGTATTATCATATTTAAATGTTGTGGATCAAAAGTGTGTAGTGAATATTATAAAAAGACAAATATTAAAGGGAGAAATGTTCTATTCACGTTTTGTCAAATTTTTTATGAGTGTGTAGTGCAAAAAATAAAAAAATGAGTGTGTATTGATCGATGTGTAATGCAAAAATTGGGTTATAGGCGCTTTTTACATATTGGGCACTTTTTCCACCTTGGGTGGCAGTTTTATTTGCAATTTGGGCATTTAATCAGCGTTTCCCGCTTAATTTTCTTCCGTATTCCTCTATCTCTGATGATTTTTTGATAGTAAGATTGGTTTATTTTGAAATCTATCAGGTCAAGAGCATTTTTAAAGATAAGGATCGACTAGAGTGAGATCAAAACAATAAATACACCAGTGAGATTTAGGGAGAAGCTGGATTTAAAGAAAAAACCTTTGAATTAGTTGAACTTGGGCAAATTAATGAACCTAGAGTGTGAAAAGATTTAAATTTGGGGTTTTTCATATAATATTTATGGACTATGTTATTTTAAGAGGCGAAAAGTATGAGATCTCCACAACCTACCAATATTATGGTCTAGAACAAACTCCATTAAAATATTTACAGCTCAGAGGTAAGGGAATTCGCAGTATTGATGAAATTGAGGGTCTTTTTGAACATAAGGATTTAGAACATTTGGATCTGAGTGGAAATGATATATCTGATCTGAAAGGATTAGAGGAACTCATGAGCTTAAAAGTTTTATATGTCGGGAATGGGATATCAGAAATAAAAAACATCGGGAACCTAGTCAAATTAACTCATTTAGGCTTACGAAATAGGGTTTCAGAAATAAAGGGAATAGATAATCTTACTAACTTGATATATTTAAGTTTGGGAGCGCAAATAAAGGAGATTAGTGGCTTGAAAAATTTAGAAAATCTGTCCTGTTTGGATTTAAGCAATAATCAAATCACTGAAATCAAAGGTTTAGAAACACTTTCCAATTTAAAGAGGCTTAATTTAAGAGGTAATTTAATCTCAGAGGTAAATGGTCTTAATTCTTTAAAAAAACTAATATTTCTTAATTTATCCTCAAATAAAATTTCAGAGATTAAAGGATTAAGTCATTTAAAAGAGCTAGGTTCACTTGATCTTAGTATTAATTATATCGCGGAAATCAAAGGTCTTGAGAGTCTCACAAAGATCTGGTATTTAGCCCTTGGCTCGAATAAGATAAGAAAGATCAGAGGTCTTGAGTCTTTAGAGGAATTGCAAGAAATTGATTTGCAATATAATCGCATTTCGAGTATTGATGGAGCTAAAGTACTTTATGGTCGTAAAGCTTATTTTTATGGTAATCCAATTCCTCAAGAACAGCTTGATAAAATAAAAGATAGAGTTAACTTAGAAGCAGATTGAATTAAAAGATTTTAATTAAAAAAAAAAATTTAATGAGAGATAAAATATTTTCGAAAACAAGGTTTTTCAATCGTTACATGAAGTAGAAAGACAGTGGTATAATCCTTATAATTCTTGTTAGGAGAAAATATATAAACACATGAGAGTATTTCGTTCCTTAAAAGTCTCCCTTTCAATATTTATTTTCATTTTTTTTATATTTTTTAATTTGAGAAACTTTCTTAGAGCGAACAGATACAAAGCCGAGTACCATCTAAAACATATTTTAAGAAAGTAATTGAGAGGGATAAAATATTTACAAAAACAAGGCTTTTCAACTTCCTTCCCTTTAGAAGTGAATAACAGCATAGCATAAGAATTTTAAGTGCAAAAATACTTAATATAGTATTCCAACTTATGGTAACTAAATTTCTATATATAATCATTTCAGACCGTGGAATGTCGCAACAACTAATTCCGAAAACTCTCCAGGCTAAATACTCACTAAATATCAAAATTCCTAAAATTAATCCAAATCCTATAAAACTTGAATAATAAAGAATTGAACTTGTAATTTCTCTAATTCTACCTTTATCTAATCTATTTCTCATCACTATTCAATTTTGCATGTCTTAATTTTAAACTTTGACAAATACAATTTCATCTGTCAAATTTTAATAACACATTCTGTGTTGGTTTCTAAGAATTGAAAAATTAAGTAGATAAAAATAATTATAATTTTAAGTTTCAAACCAATATTTTATTTAAAAAAAATTTAATTAATCCTTATTTTTTACTTTTACTTAATGAGACATTATACTTTGAGATAAGATCTGAAGTATTGGTCCAATTATGCTATTCGCGACACCTAATACTATCAGAATTGATAAAGCTGTAGCAATTTTACTCCATCTTCCCGGATTATCCTGGGGATATGGATTTTTTTCTTGACCACTACAGCCCTCACAATATTTTGGATTATCACCTTCAACCCAAGCATCTGCAATATAATTAATAGCATAGGCACTATACTCCACAGCCCAATCTAAAAGATTTTGAACTTTGTTCTTAAGCCAAGAGTCCCACTGATTTATATGTTCCTTCTTATACGTACTATAGCTAGAATAAGTATTATATATCTCTAAAGCATCATCTAGACCGGGAATTACATAGGAAGGATAGGGCTTCTTAAAATAATCCCATTGGTTTATCCAAAAATCCCATCGAGTATGAAATGCAACTGTTTTTATTCCTAGAGTAGGTTCGAAAGATATTATTTGAAAGTTCTTTTTGTATGTAGCTCTCCCCTGTAAATAGTAAGGTGTTCAAAATAAGTATGAATCTAGTAGACAGGTCTATTGTGTATAAAATTTTAATTACTTCTTCTTAATATAATTAGTAAGTAATTAGTTTGATGAAAAAAAAAAAATTAATTAATATTAATTCTAACATGTCCAACCATGTAAATTTGCACGAAATGAAGCAGAAAGTATTGTTGTACTTATTGGATCTCCAGGCGTCACAGGTATTGGTAGTATAACATTACCACTGGGTCCTCTACCTTGCAACCAAACCCCCAAAAATGGAAAAGTCTGTGCTTCAATTGATATCCACGCTCCACCATTAGGATGAGCCTGTTGGCTTACAAGTATTACAGCTTCAAGAAAAATCGTTAATAAACCTACAACCCATCCTGCTACACCTCCTAACCATAAAGATAAAATAGATATAACTAATCCTACCCATTCATAAGTATTCAATTCAGCATCAGTCAATTTTATATGAAATATAGCCGAAATTCGTATAGGAAAGATCCACCACCAGGCATCATTAGTCTCACATTTAGTACAAAATAACGGCAAAATTTTCTCTGGGTGTTCTTGAATTAAAGATGCTCTTGATGAGACTAATTTAGCATTTTCACGAACATCATCAAAATGTTCATATTGCGCATTAATAAGTAAAGCAGAAAGATACGCCATCGTAATTGCATCAACAATCCCGGTAAATCCAAGAATTTTTTTGTCACTAGACTCTATGAATTCATTAATATTGGCTCCATAACAAGTTGCAAGAAATATATATTTAGCTTTTGATTGAAGAATTAATATTGATAAGTCGTACCAAGAAATTAGCTCGTCGTTTAAAATCATACCCTGTTCTGATCCGTGAGAAAATATAACAATTATTTCGTTGCTATCAGACGAAATTATAGTATCTTGTTTATTAATTTCGACATCACTATTCAAGCTACTTGTAAATGCTAACACTCCTGTTTTCACAGCATTTTGATTAGTTCCAACTATTAAAGTGACTTCTTGGTTATCTTCAGTTGTACGTGGAAAACTTTGAGATACAACAGTCGCAATAAAAATATTACTAATACAAAAGAAAAATATTAGCAAAATAGGCATTATTTTTTCCTTATTCACTTTTTTTCGCCCTTTTTTTTTTTCTTAAATTAGAGTTAAAGGAAGGATTATTCAATCCTTCTTGAGAATAACTAGATAAAGACTCTATAAATAGATTTAGTGTTAAGAGTTTATGAAAACTCTAAGATTAATTATAGAGTAAGAATAATTTTTAGAGTACTAGAATTCTAATCTGTAAAAACTGGTAAAAATATAAATCAGGTATTTAGATCACTTTCTCAATTGATTCTATTACAATTGATTTCAGCTTATCCAGAATTAGAGAGTGAATAAGATAGATTTTAGCTGAGTGTTTAACTCCTATTTTTAATGATATAAAAGCTAAAAGTTTCAGAATGCATATTGATCGGTGCGTATAAAGAAAAATTGGGTTATAGGCATTTTTTACATATTGGGTATTTTTTGCCCAAGTGCGAACTTGGATATTGCCTTTATTCCCTCATGAACAAAATTACGTGGTAATAATAATTTTAAAAAAATCATTCATTTGATAGACTTAAATATCATCCCGATAGAATTGATAGTAATAACAAATACAGAGTAAAAGAAATGGGAAAAAAAAAATCAAAACAGATCCAAAAAGAAGCAGAAGTATTGGGTTTTAAAAACTTACAAAAATATACTTTTTTTGGACAACGGAAAGGGGGAGCTGTTATAAAAACAGACACGAAAAAGCATTCTTTTAGACATAATATGCCAAGATTTTTAATCAAGATAATACAATGGTTAGAGAGTATCGATCCCTCAACTCAAGAAAGTGATGCTGGAGGTGGTAGGAATGTTACTTTTTATTTACTCTCACCGCAAGCAGGCGTATATATTGAAGTAGATGACAGAATTGCTGGTGCGCTTGATATTCCACGTAATCATGTATATAAAATGGATATTTATGGGCAAAATGAGGATTCTATTAAACAGATTGTTAAAATGGTCAATGATCAATGGAAAGATGGAATTATAGCTCACCTTGATTTGAAAAAAATTGAAAAGAAGTTTAAAATCAGCTCAGAAGATATAATTAAGTCTTGGAATCAATTTCTAACTTGAATTCCCTTATTATAGAGTAAGAAAATAGGAGTGGATTTATTCAAGTCTAATTCAAAATTTTTAGATAAAATAAATTTTTAACATCTAATTTTTATTATTTCATTAGTATTTATCTAATTATTTTTAACCTCAGATCGTCTACACAGTACAGTGTTTACTATTTAACAATAGTGATTGCATGAACGTTAAGAAGATACAGATTAAACCAAATAAAATAGGAATAGACTTAGTATTATGCCCAAAGACAAATTTATATTTACAAGATTTATTTTGTCGTAGATGTGGGTATTATGAATCGGATAATGAAAAATTTATCCAATGTAATTTTACGGGACACAGATATGGTAAATCAGATCCTATGAAAGATAAACTAATTAAAGATCTCTCTAATAAATTTATTACAGAGCTTCCTATAGATAAAAAAAAAAGAGCAATACCAAATTTTAATGAGCAATTAAAAGCTGCAAGTCCAAGAAAATCTGATAAAGAATTATTAAGACAAGATCTTTCTAATTATATCAAAAGTTCAAATTTGACTACAAGAATAGATAATATTAAAAACAAGACTTCTAAAGACCCTAACTCCGTCGCTTAATTCTAATAGTCTTTACCCATACCAAATTTCCCATTACAAGTACTGTGAATCCATTCGTTATTAATTTGTTTGTCCTTCTACTTGTGGTTGTTTCCTAACTAGATAAATTCCAGGAATTATTAATACTAAACTAATGATTATGTGCATTGGTAAATATATATATGCTAAAGCATAACCTGGTCGTTGGGCTAATATAATTGTATAGATAGCTAATGCTACAAATACTAATCCAACCAATATCAATAAAATTCCACTTATTTTTAAGGAGGGTGACCCGACGATAATTAAAACAAACCCCACAATCATAATCGGAATACTAGATTGACCGAAAAATAATTCGACATTAGATATAATAACACCATGGGGAATTAACAGAGTAATTAATAGAAAAATGGCTCCAATGCCCATTACAATAGCTCCTATTATCAATATCATTTTTTTTTCCATATCTTTTCACACGATTTTAGATTAAAATAATTTAACTATATATTTTTTATCTAAGATTAGTTTTTACTTAAATCTAACAGTTACTCCTTTTTTTTATTTATAAAAAAAAATACAGAAAGAGTAAGTTATATAACCTCTCTCAAAATTCAAAAAAAAAAGAAATTAAATTTTTGGTTAAAAAATTTCTTTTGTTAGCTTTCTTTTCCGTAATATTCCTCCTGTAATTATTATTGCTCCTATAACCCCTACTGTCGAGATGATTGCAATAATGAGTATTAGGAAAGGAGATTCTGCTCCACCTTGTCCAACTTCCTTTTTAAGTGTTTCAGGATCCACTGCAAGATACGTTTCAAAATGCTTATCTTCATACCCGGCAACAGAGATATTCATGGACAACAAAATAGGATCTTCCCCTGATTCGACAGTTATTGGTTCTAGGGAGACAAAATACAATCCATCTCCAAGATTTTGAACATCATTTGATACATTTATACCATTCCACCACATCTGAATTTTGGCTGAGTCAATCTCTTGTTCGAGTTCATTAACTACAAAGAATGTAAAATTGAAATGTTTAGTTGAAAAAGAATTTTCAGTTATCTCTACTTGTAACAATTTTATAACTTCACATGGTTCTGGTACTGTTACATTTTTAATAATATTGACTTCTTCGCTCCGTTCATTATCAAAAATATCTTTTGCATAAAAAGTTATTTTAACTGGTCCATTTGTGATATTATTCCAAATATCTTGATCTATATATCCGAATAATCCTGTTAAATAGGTAGGTGTAACTCCATCATTAAGAGTATACCAAGTAGAAACTAAATAGGTTTCATCAACAGAGATATGAAAAGCAGGGGCAAGTTCTCGAAATTCTTGATTTTCAAAAGGTAAATTAATTACTATTAAAGGGGCAAAATAGCCAAGCGGAAAATTATCTTTACTTCCAGCTGTTCCTGAAATATTATAAGGAACCTCTCCAATACCATCATAATCTTCATCAATATTTCCATAATTATCCCAATAATTTCCAATTAATCCATTATCCCATCTATTATTAGAACCATTATCTATAGCATTTAATCCATTTTCAAGGAATTTATTGTTATAAACTAAGTTCCAGTCTGAAAGATTATCAATTGCTACACCGTTCATTCCGTTATTTATTATATCATTTGCTTGAAGAGTATTATTATCACTTTCCTCCATAAATACTCCATTTTCTGAGCTATGATTAATTAAATTCTGATACATATCATTATTCTCTGAATAATCAAGATATATTCCGTATTTACTAGTAACTATATCATTTTGGGAAATAAAATTATAATCCCCGCTAACGTATATACCACTCCCATTATTACTATTTAAAATTGTATTATTTAAAATCGTGTTTTCATCATGTCTAACTTGTATTCCCCCTGTAGAATAATGTTCTCCCCCACAATCTCTTAAGATGTTCGAGATGGCTTTATTACTGCCCCCAGACATATATATCCCATTTTTCTTTCCATTTGTTGAGTTATTTTCCAGAATCGTGCTATTAGTACAATAAGAAAGGTTAATACCATCTCTGGTATCATTAATATTATTTCTAATAATAAGGTTATTGTCACCAAAGTCTATCCGGATTCCAAAGTTCCAACCCACGCGATTTATAATATTTTCTGAAATTTCATTATTATCACAATGGTGTAGGATCATAGCATCAACATTGATGTAAGAGATCTGATTTTTAGTTATAATGTTAGAGTGAGAATATTCAACTCTAATATTTCCTCTTGTGCTACCATCATTTAAGAGCGAATTCTCTGTTATTGTTATATTATTACAGCTTTCGACACGAATCCCTCCATAACTATTATAATTCACATTATTATTAGAAATAATTGTGTCATTACTCTCTATTAAATGTATTCCATGTCCTAGATTATTTACGATATTATCACATATGATATTATTAACACTTTTATTCAAATAAATACCGTAAGAAGTATCTGAAAAGGTATTATTTAATAATCTACCATTTCTAACATTTACTAGTTTGATAGCTGCTTCAGAATGTCCTACATTAGATATAGAACTGTTTTTTATTATGAAATAATCAACAGAATTTTCGATGAGAATTCCACAACCAATACCACCAGCATTTATAGTAACATTTTCAATAATATGTGGCTCATCATATGTTCCCGTACTATTTTGAATCCAGTCAAGATCAATTGCAGACCAATTGTCATTTTTAATATGTATGCGAGGACAGGTTGGCCAATATCCTGATATTTTCAGATTGTTTGTATTAGTTTCATCTCGAATCTCTACGGTTATTTCATTTTTGTTTTGATAATCGATGAAGTTATAATTGCTTATAAATGATATTGCGAAAATCATTCCTAACATTACTATAATTACTATTTTCTTTAAATTAGATTTCATATGGCTTTCACCCAAAATTTTTTGGATTATGTACAAAATTGCCAAAAAAGTATTTAATACTCTTGTAAAATGATCGATATATTTTATTTTAAATTTGATTATGGAAGATCGAGATTAATTCATATTATAGTTGGGCTTCCGATAGTTCCATAGAAGTTCCATTAATTAATGGATTTTTAAATCTTCTTGAAAATATTGAAACATGCCTATAGCTACCCACCTATTTAGATCATTGAAAGTGATCCTATAAGAAAAAAATTTGTTGAAAATAAGAGAAATTAGGATTAATCAAAAGAGAGAGACGAGGGACAAATAAATACGTATGCAACACTGAGTTAGGGCAATATTTCGTACCCTAATAATTTTTCATTTAAGTCAAAGTATTACTTAAATGTGATAGATTTCCTTATATCAAACATCGAACTAAAATAACTTTTAGATTTCTTTTTCCCTAGGAAAAGAATTAAACAAACCGATTGGATGGGAGAAATGCATATGATTAATGAACCAGTTCTCTTTTTCTTTCGTAAGAACTACTGTAACTCTTAAAGGACAGTTAAACATTTCGCTTTTTAATTTTTCAATGATGTTTAAGGCACTAATTCTTAAGATATCCACAATTTTTGCATTCTCTGAAGTTTTTTCATTTTCTGAAGTAGTTTTGATCATTTTGAGAGCAATTTTATTTAGATATTTCGCTGTAAATTTCAATTTAAGTTCAGCAAACATAAAGACCCAAGCCATATCTCCATTAACTTGAATATCAGAGGTATTTATATCATACTTGACCTGTCCCCAATCTTTCCAATCATTCAGAAAAAGCTCTTTTGCACTCTCAAAACCTCTAATCACTCCCCCTTGTTCGGTACCAATTATCAAGGAAGAATCTTTTGAAGAGTATAATTTCATGAAAGTATCTAAATATTGTGGATCTCTCTTGTTATATCCCTCTTGAAGGAGCCGTAAAACGTCTTTTATCTTATTTTCATCAGTTTTCATTTTTAATCAACATTTAAGTTTGGAAAACAATTAAGACAAATTTAGAAAAAAAAATAAACTTCATCTTAATTACAATTAACTTAAAAATCAAGTTGAATTCATTGATTGAAAAAATATTGAAGTTAATAAATAAATCTAAGTTTAAATTAGAATATTTATTGATTTTAAACCATTTTATTGGGTGAAAAGCTCGTAAAAAACATTCAAACTGATAACAACGATAATGAAATTTTACCCAAAAGGTTAGAACTTCAATGGTCAGGTATAAAATATACTTTTTCTAAACATTCTTTAATGTTTTTCTCTTTTAGTATGCCTATATTAGGCAGTCTAATCTTTTTATTTCTTACTATGAGTTTTAATAGTTGGATAACTGCGATGTTTATTAAAGAGGTAAGTTATGTATTAGACTTATTCTTCAATATTGAAACAATAGTAGATATCAATCCTGATCTAATAACCATATACTTACCAAAACCTTCTTTCTCTGGTAGAGTGTTACCAGTATGTTATGGTGCTCATATGATTAGTATTTTTATTGGTATAATTCTTGCGACGCCTTCTTCGCATAATCCTAAACCAGATGTGAATATAATTTGGAGGAAAACCAAAATCATTATAATAATAATATTATCAACATATTTTTCACATATGTTCCGAATGGTATTGATGTTAGCATCTATAAATAACGGAATGCCCACGAATATAATCCACGATTCGTCGTACTATCTTATAACACTAATTTCATTCATAATAATTCTTTACGTCCTTCGAAAAATTTTACCAGAATTTATTATTTCATTACATTATATACGCTATTCTATTTCAAATAAAGAAATTAATAATCCTGAAAAAATAAAAACAAAGAAAAAGAGCAATTTAATAAAAGAACTAACAGTGGAAAGGAAAGAGCTATATTATCCGTTATTAGGAATAACAGTTTGCACTTCTCTACTTTATTTCATTAGTCTTTTCTTAAGCTTTTATGGATATGGTATTTTTTATATAACCATTAATCTTTTCGAAATGATTCTTCCTTTATTATTAGCATTAATATTCCTAATAAGTCGATATCTGTTAGGTGTGATCAAAAACTTGACACAATTAGATTTTATAACCCCAATTTTATCTCTTGTTTTAATTGTTTGTTTATATTTTTTCTTTTCAATTTTAGCATATTTCTTAGTAAGCGATATTTTGAATGTTATAACTGTTATTATATACTTCTCATCAGTTATTTTCATTTACTATTTCTTTCATAAAGAAGTTAAAAGTTATCTTCTAATTGAAAGAGTGTAGTTAAAAATTAAGAATTATTTGATATTAGTTTTCTTGCTTCTGGTAAAGTTCGAACTTTGTGTAAAGTTACGTAGTAGAAACTATTTAACGAAGTTTATTCTTATTTAATATAAATAACCAAAAAAAGTGGATAATGTCATGCAGGATTTAACAATGGAGGATATGTATCATAAAGCCTATATTAGAACTAAATGTTTTAAAGGGCTTTTTACCCATGATATTTCAAATCTATTTCATACAATTAGCAATTCCTTAGAGCTATGTGGAATGTTATTAAAAGATGGAATTAATAGAGAAGAAATTTTGGAATATTTTAAGTTGATTGAAGAACAAATAAATCGAGGAAAGAAATTAGTAAGAAATATTAGAGCCCTATCTGAATCAGAGGAATCTGAAATGCCATTAGAACCTATAGATCTTATTGAAAATTTAAAAAGTGCCATTCAATTTGTTCAGGTTAATTTTCCAAACAGAGTTATTGACATTGACTTTAGCTCGAGTACAGAGAGAATCTACGTAATCGCTAACGAATTATTACTTGATGTCTTTGAGAATATTCTGATGAACTCAATTGTATATAATAAAAACGAAATAGTCCATATTCAAGTTTCAATATCAGAAGTAAGCGAATTCAATAGACAATTCATGAAATTAGAGTTTAATGACAATGGGATTGGTATAGATGATGCAAGAAAAAAAGAAATCCTTCAGGAAAGACATAAAAAAAGTGAAAATTCTAAAGGTATGGGTCTTGGACTCTCGCTCGCTGCTAAATTAATTAATTTATGTGAGGGAAGGATGTGGATAGAAGATCGAGTAAAGGGAGATTCTTCTAAAGGAAGTAAATTCTTATTATTAATTCCTAAAGCAAAGCCATTAACATTACATTATCAACTTGTTAAAGAATATTAAAAAGAGATTAAAAATAATAAAAGGGTGAAATGTAATTAACCAAAGTAATAGTAGAGATCAGAAAAAAGCTAAGAAGGATATAAAATGGTATTCCTATGTAGAGCCTTATCTTGACGCTAAATTAAAAGAATTCATGGAAGAATTTAAAATTAAAAACCAAGCCAACCTCATAAGAACCTTCGTAAATAACAGTATTGATTATATAAATGCAGTATTCCAGAAGAATTCATTAAATAGTCTAAATGAGTATGATGAAATAAAATACGATGATTTTATCAGAAAAGCTATTGATAAATATGAAGTGGGCAATGGACTTCATGAAGAATTAAAGCAAAAACTCTCTCCTCTTAAACTCTCAATTTTAATGTTGGAAAAACAACTTAATGAGCCTGAAATTTTATTAGAAGCAATCAATAATATTCAAAAAGCTTTTGAAGAACTAGAAAATGCTGTAAAGCAACATTTTGAGAAACCAAAATTAATACGATTTGTAAAAAAGGTAGATATTTTGTATATAGAAGATAATGAATTAGAACGAAAAACTATAGATACTTTTTTCAAAACACAGGGAATAAATATTAAATCGGTAGAAACATCAGATGAGGGCTTGTATTTATTAAACACATTGACTCCTAAAGTGATATTGGTTGACATAAATTTGAAAACAAGTAAAATCAATGGAGATAAACTTTGCCAAATGATAAAAACTAACGGTGAGTATAATTCCGTTCCAATAATTTTAATATCTGCTGTCGTGTCTAAAAATAAAAAGCAAGAGATTTTAACTAAAACAGGGGCAAATGATATTATTATTAAACCTATTGATAAGCTAACAGATTTACATATCCTGTTTAAATATTTAAAACAATACTAAATTTCCTTTTTTTTTTATTTTTACTAATTTTAAATAAGCAAATTTCTTCAACAAAAAAAGGTAAAATTGACTCATAAGAGTCATTATTATGATATTTTTGTATTGTTGTAAAAAACCGGCAATTTCTAAAACTTACTGGTAAATTTAGGGTAATAGGGTTGCTAGATTAAAAATTTTTAAATATGAGAAGATGCCAATATTAAAATAAAAGGTATTAGTACCTAAAGGAAAGTGGATTAAAAAAAGAGGTTGAGAAATAAATGGAACAAATGACCAAGGCTATATTAGGCTGTATAGCTCTCATTCCGATAGGAATAATTTTGATCTGGGTAGGTATTGCAGTCTTCCTTCCGTTGGGCTTAGGGTTTTACAGTAGTGTTTTTATGTTTATTGCTTTCGGAATAATTTCATTAATTGTCGGTATCATAGGAATTGGAGCATTGGCTTATTTCAAAATAAAAGGGAAGGAACTACCAAAACTTAAAAAACCTGAATAAATTTTTTTTCTTTTTTAATTTTTTTTTTTCCAAAAGACTCGGAATGTTCTAGGTATTTCGCGTATAATAACATATTTTTTTAAAAATAAATTCATTAAAATATCAATCACTATTCGCTTTCAAGGAAATGTTACCAGCCTGGTTAAGTTTTATCATCATTATAGGTATTGTTATCGTACTATCAAAATATGAATTGAGTATAATTTTAACTCTAGGAGCTCTAGGTTTTGCGATCTTATCTGGGACTGATATCTTACAGTCATTAATAAATGTACTAACAGATACATCTATTCTATTGTTAATGATTATTATGGCTCTTATTCCTATTCTAGGAGGGATAATGGAAGAATCTGGATTGATGATGGAAATGATTCAAAAAATGCGAGTTTCAAAAAAAGCTTCTCTCATGGTAATGCCAGCTCTTTTTGGTTTATTACCGGTACCAGGTGGAGCTCTAATGTCGGCACCTATTGTGGATCAGATCGGCTCTGAAGTAGATACAAACAAAAAAGTTTCCATTAATGTCTGGTATCGGCATGTATTAATCTTGATCTATCCTTTATCTTCAGCATTGATAGTTGCGAGTGTCCTCACTCATATTAATCTCTATATACTTGTAATAGCACTATTGCCTTGTTTCGCCACAATGTGGATAGTGGGATACTATACAATGGTTAAGGATGTTTCTCCTTTTTCAGAGCAAGGAGAAAGAGATCTTAAACGAGCCTTCCATAATTTGCTTCCAATTATATTAGCACCGATTGTTGATTTTATCGGAAGGACATTCTTTAATCTTCAAGTTCCAGAAATATTCCTTCTTGTTGGTCTTGTTTTTAGTATTTGGATTGCTTTACGATTTGGAAAAATGAAATTCTCGAATGTGAAGAATATATCGATAAAGATGAAAATATGGCGTTATCCCTTCATAATATTCGCTATGTTTATGTTTTTAGAGGTTTTTGTACTTTCTGGTGCTCCTGAAGAAATCGGCAGTTTAGATTTATCAGTTTTTCTTTTTATATTAATTGGCTTTTTTCTTGGATTTGCAACGGGACGTATTCAATTACCAATCTCAATCTTAATCCCTATATACCTTGTGCAATATACTGTTTTTATCATGCCAATCTTAGATTTCATTTTTATTTATACTTCTATTTTTTTAGGGTATCTAATTACCCCAATTCATCCCTGTGTTTCCTATAGCACTGAATACTTTAACACAGACTTTAAAAAAGTTTTTAGAATCTTAATCAAACCCATCATAATTTGTTTTATAATATTGATTGGTGTGTATGGGATTTCTTCTATGCTTTAAGGAAGGAATTTTTGTGAGTATTCCCATGTTGAGCGTGTAAACACTTAGGAGAAAAATAAAAGGAAAAAAAGCATTAAAATGATTTTTACATGAATGTTAGATACGCTTAAGAGCAGTTGTATCATACTTATTAACTATCAATAAAAGGCGATTTTTTATGAAAAAAATAGGCAAAGTTAGTTTGGCGTTATTAGTTCTCTCTATATTTTTACTGGGAAGTGGTCCAACAGCTGCTTTGGGGCAAAGATATCGTAGTGATTATGAAGATGCATCACAAAAAGTATTTGAAGAGATTCATAATTTTACCTTCGTTTATGATTCAACCACACTTAATTATGCTATAATTTTTGGTGCTATGTTCATTAAACTTAACAGTACTCATTCTAGATTAGTATCAGATGTTTTTGTTGTCACTTTGACTTCACAATTTGTATCAATGTTGACAGCTACTTTAGAATTTGATGCGAGTTTCTCTTTTACTGGAGGAGGAGGTAGTAACTCTGATATTGGAGTAGATAGTACAAGTATAATTGAATTCAGTGATTTACTTTATAATTATACGATTCATTCATTTCTAACTACGAACGACTTATTCCCTTTAGACTTAGTTATTAATTTTGATTGGAACTTTACTAGTTCAGAATTTAGTGAATCTGGAACTTATGATGTCACTAAAAATTTTGTATTAGCAAGTTCTGATTCTGGAATTCCAGGTTATTTTGTACCAATAACGGTATCAATATTAGCTGGTGGAATTCTGGTATTAATAACATTTAAGAAAAGGAAGATCTCAAGGCAGGATCAGTAATTAAATTTTTAATCTTTTCTTTTTTTTTTCATATAATTATGACTATATTCTAAGATAAAAAGGAATCATGCTCAACACCATTAACGCTCGTCCAATTATATAAATAAAACCAGCAATTTTTAAGTTTTTATCATTATTAGAATAGGTGTGAATCATAAAGAAAATAATGGCTATAGCTTTATTAATTGAGCCAAAACTTAATATATTTAACATAACAAATAAAGAATTTTTTACATAAATTCTATAACTTTTGCAATTAAAGATCACTTAAAAAATAACAATTAAAGAAGTGCAATGAAAAATATAGATTTATTAAATATCCTTGCTCCATGTGGGCTTAATTGTTATAAATGTTTCGCTAATTCTGAAGGGAGAATAAGAAAGACAAGTATAAAACTGCAAAAATACTTAGGATCATTTGATATATATGCTGAAAGATTTTCATCATTTCTTCCTATATTTAAGGAATATCCTTCTTTCAAAGCATTACTCTCATATTTAGCTGAAGAGAATTGTTCAGGATGCAGGAAAGGATCTTGTTTATATCCTGACTGTGGAGTAAGAGATTGTTATAAAGTTAAGAAAGTTGATTTTTGTTTTCAATGTGATGAATTTCCTTGTGATAAAACTAATTTCGATGACCACCTTAAGCGAAGATGGATTCAAATAAATAATCGAATGAAAGAAATTGGTATTGAATCATATTATCAAGAGACTAAGGACACACCAAGATATTAATTTATAAATTTTAAAATTTTTAAATGTAGAAAAACATTTAATAGATTTCACATCATATTTAAATACAATAAATAGAAATGTTAATTATCGTTAGATTGAGGGAAATCTATGACAAGTAAAAATGGGTTAATTTCAATAGCTTTTGGGATAATTGGGCTTGTATTGTTCTTTTTATTAGTTATACCGATTACAGCATTTGAAGCTGCAGGATGGGGTGGCTCTCCAAATTGGATTTTATTCTTTTCAATAGTACTTATTCTAGCCATTTTAACGATAGGATTGGGGTTATACGGTAGGACTAAGGATGAATCTAAAGCAGCCTCAATTGCAGGATTAGTCATAGGGTTCATTATTATAGTTGCATGGATTTTGGCATTTTTATCTTATATTATGTAATAATTAAATATTAGGGTGATGAATAAATGGAAAAAAGAATAAACATTTTTATATCCATTATTGTACTAGTACTCGGAATAATTCTTCTGATTACTGGCATTGGTATGTTGTGGACTTCATTTACTATGGCCGAAGGAGGGTTAATACGCGCTCCTGGAATTTTATTATCAATATTCGGTACTGTATTGAGTATTATAGCTATCGTGTTGCTAAACAAAACTCGTAAACAATGAAGGATCCTTACAAAGTCTTAATCTCTTAATTCCTTTATTTTTTTTTTAATATTAAATGAGATGTCTAAATGAAATTCAAGTTATGTTCAAAAAAATTGCGAAAACTTAAGATTTCTACTTTTTTTTAAAAATTATGAAGTTTGGATATTGTGTAAGAAGTCCTACAACTCGTACTTATCCTGAAATTAGGGATTTAACAATAAAAGTTGAAAGATTAGGATTTGATTCAGTCCATATTACTGATCATCTTCTTGGTTTTGATGAAAGCCAGGATAAAAAGGAAACATTTTTAGAAGCACTTACAATATTGGCTGCTTTGGCAATAGAAACAAAAAAAGTAAAATTAGGTCAAATTGTACTGTGTAACTCCTTCCGAAATCCTGTTTATTTAGCTAAAATAATATCAACTTTAGATCATCTATCTAATGGTCGTGCCCTCTTGTGGATAGGAGCAGGTTGGTATGAGGAAGAATATAAAGCATATAGTTATCCATTTGGTACACCAAAAAGAAGAGTTGATGAGTTAGAGGAATCTATTACCATTTTTAAGAAAGTATTCACAGAAGATGAAACTAGCTTTGAAGGAAAGTTTTGGAGATTAGAAAGTAATCGTAGTTATCCTAAACCTATTCAGAAGCCTTATCCACAGATTGTTATAGGAACGTCAGGAAAAAGAATGATTGATATTGCAGTTCGAGAGGCAGATGGAATAAATCTACCATATTTAATGGATGAGCAACGAAAAAGTTTTCATGAGAATATTTCAATTGTACATGAAAAATTAAAAGAGTACAACCGAGATCCTTCGAAGTTCGAGATTTCGCTTTTTACTACAATAAACATCGTAAACAGTTGTGAAGGGCTTGATGAGAAAAAAAATCAATTCATTGGTACTCCTGACAATATTAAAGAAAAGATAGCTGAAGTTGAAAATTTGGGTATTAAAAAAATGGTTATTACAGTTGAAAGTTCTGAGTTTGAAGATCCTCTTGATGTTTTTACAAGAGATATAGTTTGAATTCATAATTTTCAGTGAAAAGATAAATAAATAAATTTATTTTATTGATGTTTAAATGAATTCAAAATCCAATATTATACTCTTAGGGACTGGCAATCCTAATCCCGATCCCATGCGATTTGGTCCATCAGTGGCAATAGTTGTAAACGATACCTCCTATTTGATTGATTTTGGAGTGGGAATCACACGTAGAACTTACTCAGCATTTACACAATTAGGGATTAAAGCATTAGAAACTTCTAGATTAACTAAAGGATTTTTAACACATTTACATTCAGATCATACCATCGGGTATCCAGATCTTATTTTTACACCTTGGGTAATGGGAAGATCTCAACCTTTAGAGATTTATGGCCCTAAAGGAACCCAGGAAATGACTGATTTCATTCTTAAAGCGTTCAATCGTGATATTAAAGAAAGATTAGAAGGATTAGAGCCCATAAATCAAACGGGATATAAAGTTATTGTTAAGGAAATTAAACCCGAAATTATCTATAATGATGAAAATATTAGTGTAGAGGCGTTTCCTGTTAACCATGGAAATTTAATTTCATTTGGTTTCAGGTTCACTACATCTGATAAAATTATTGCAATATCAGGAGACACTGCTCCATTCGATAATTGTGTTGAATATTATGAGGGGTGTGATATTTTGATTCATGAAGTTTATTCTTCAAAAATGTTTGAAGAGTTACCCCTTGAATGGAAAAGATATCATTCAAGTGTACATACTTCGTCATATGAACTTGCTGATATTGCTTCTAAGGTAAAACCAAATTTATTAATTCTTTATCACCAGCTTTTTTGGGGTAGTACTGAGGAGGAAATTGTAGCTGAGGTAAGAAAAAATTATACTGGAAAAGTGGTATCAGGAAAGGATCTTCAAATTTTTTAAAATTTTGAAAATTTATAAGAAAAAATAAAAAAAAAAGAATGAATAGAGATTTACCCTGCAGTGCTAGCAGGGATTAATAGAATATCATCACCATTGTTTACATCGTAGTCTCTTAAATCGCTATTTTCATCCATTGTAACTCCACCTGAAGATAAATGAAAATCATTGGGATCCAATCCATATAAGTTACCTAATGTGTGCTTTATATCACTTACTTGATTGTTGTCATTTACAGTTAATTTTTCTTTCTTTTCCCCAGGTCCAATAGTTGACATGAAATATAAGGTCAATTTCTTTCCTCCAACAGGAGTTTTGCCAGCAGGAGTTTTAGATTTTACTGGTTCTTCTCCTCCTAAATCCTCATCAAATTTATCAAAACTCATTTAATCACATCTTATTTCTTTTATATTTTGTTAATTTAATTAAAGAATATAGAAATTATATTATAAATTCCATTGGCATAATTTTGAAGTCTTTCAAAAAGGTAATATTAAAGAAAAAGTGTGGTTTTTCTTAGAGATATTGTATTAGAAATCAAATTTCTTTTAATTTTTTTTAGATAATACAATGACATTATTCTGTATAATTATTTCTTTATCTCTTTTTATTCTCATTTTTTATACACCTCATTAATAAATTGTCAATTGATGCCAAATGAGTATTTAGATCTTCCATGAAAAATAGAGATTTTATAACATTCTCATTAATTGATTCTTGAAGGCTAACTATCTGCCCAGAAATCATTCTAATTTCATCTAAAAACATATAATATTCTACTGACATTATTTATTCACTTAATTTGGTTAGTAGATAATTAATTCTAATTAAATGTTGATGTATTTCAAAAAGGTCCCCATCAGCAAATTCATTCTTGAAAATTGATTGATAAGTAGGATCCCTTTCAGTAAAAGGGATTGTTTCTGATCCACTATATATATATGAGGTAGTATTTTTCTCCTGCAATTTAGAAAATGGAAGTGAGATCTTTGTAAAATCTATAGGACCTTCTATAAGAGGCTCTTGATTAATGTTATTTTTTTTACCTAATAATTGAAAGCTCATAACTATAATATAAATAAAATTCGTAATATAGTTTTTAATGCGTAACTTCTCTCGAAGTTCGAAGGCAAAAAAAAGTTTAAATTTTTTTTAGGAAAAAAACTCTTTATTCTATAAATATAGAGTAGATCCCTTAAAACCTGCTATTTTAAATTCAGAACTAATATTAATATGAGAATCTTTAAGTCCCCAAATCTTTTAAATTAGAAAAATAAATTTGTTTCTAATTAAAGACTTTCACATATATCTAATGATAAGAGACGATTTAGAAAATAAAAACTGTGCGGATTGTAATCAAATAATTACATTTAAGGATTTTTGCAGGAGTAATCCCTCTTTTTCATTAGAAAGAGCAGAAGAATTTTGGGATGATTCTATGTTTTTAGTATATTGCCCTGAATGTTACTTTAATCGTCCTGAGCGCCCTTTTAAAGCGAAAAGAGGTTATTTGAATTATTACAGAACATATCGTAAATAAATTGTTATGTTTCTTGGCCAAAAGCTATTTTAATACTATCTAGGTCAAATATTGTTGTATTATACATTATATAAGGAATATTTTGCATTTTTAAATCGGGTTCAACCTTTTCAAGGAATTTTTCTTTTAGATTTCTTTCATCTGGCGCATAATCTGGATCAGTTTTATGAAAAAGGAAAACAATTTTTGCATCAGGGCTGAATTTTTTAATTAAATTAAAGACACCTTGAAAGTACATTACTGATTGAATAAGCCGGTAATAATCTTGAATGTCGACTACATAATAAAAGAAAGAGATTGTATGAAAATATTTTTCTGGATTAGCTAAATATTCATTACGATATGATTCCTGACCACCAAAATCCCAAACCTTGGTTTCTTTCTGAAAAAATAATAAAGTGCT